>NZ_JBYTEG010000006.1:0-298914 GCF_058792255.1 Cupriavidus sp. CPT47-8839-RL05A
GCGCGCATCATGATGCGCGCAGGTCACGTGTCACCTATGTCTCCGAACACCTGTTACCCATGTCTCCGGTCTGTACACCGCAAGCGGGCGAGGGGAGCAAACCGGCGGCGGCGCGTTTGCCGCCTTTCCTCACCTCAACATCTTCAACAACGCCTGCGCCGCAGCATCAGACGATGCCGGATTCTGCCCCGTCACCAGTCGCCCCGCGACCACGACATGGCTGGCCCAATCCTCGCCACGCGTGAAGCGCCCGCCGTTGGCCTTGAGCATGTCCTCCACCAGGAACGGGACCACCCTGGTCAGCTGCACGGCTTCTTCCTCGCTGTTGGTGAAGCCGGTCACTTCCTTGCCCTTGACCAGCGGTTCCCCGTCCGCGCCCCGGGTATGGCGGAACACCGCCGGTGCGTGGCATACCGCTCCCACCGGCTTGCCGGCGCGGTCGAACTGCTCGATCAGCGCGGCCGAGCGCTTGTCTTCGGCCAGGTCCCACAGCGGGCCGTGCCCGCCCGGGTAGAAGATGGCGTCGAAGTCTTCCGCCTTCACCTGGTCCAGCGTCAGCGTGCTGGCCAGTGCGGCCCTGGCGGCCGGGTCACCCTGGAAGCGCCGGGTGGCGTCGGTCTGGGCGCCGGGATCGTCGCTTTTCGGGTCGATCGGCGGTTGGCCGCCCTTGGGCGAGGCCAGCGTGATGTCGGCGCCGGCGTCCTTGAAGACGTAGTAGGGCGCTGCGAATTCCTCCAGCCAGAAGCCGGTCTTCTTGCCGGTATTGCCCAGCTGGTCGTGCGACGTCAGCACCATCAGGATTTTCATTGTTCCGCTCCATGTCGGTTCACAGGCAGCCGGGCTGAAATGCCGCGGCACTGGCAACATCCTAGGCAGCGGACTATGATTCGAAAACTTCTATTATTCGATCTCTGTTATCCAAAAAATGAATATCGGCAGCAAGGACCTGAACCTGCTGTACGTGTTCCACGTGCTGTACCAGGAGGGCAATGCCTCGCGCGCGGCCGCGCGCATGGCGCTGAGCCAGCCCGCGCTGAGCCACAAGCTCAACCGCCTGCGCGACGAGCTCGGCGATCCGCTGTTCGTGCGTGCGCCGCGCGGCCTGACGCCGACGCCGCGTGCGCACGCGCTGGCGCCGCAGGTGCAGCGGCTGGTCGGGGATCTCGACGCGTTCTATGACGCCTGTGCCGGCCACGACTACCTGGCGCGCAGCGAGCACCTGCACATCTACACCACCGACTACATGGAGCAGCTGCTGCTGCCAGCCCTGCTGCCGCGGCTGCGCAGCCAGGCGCCGGGCGTGGTGCTGGTCACGCACAACACGCGCGGCGAGCTGCCGCGCGAGGAACTTGAGAAGGGCACCTGCGACCTGGCGATCGCGGGTTTCTATGAGAACCTGCCCGATACCTTTCACCAGCAGCGGCTGTGCAGCGAGGACTTCGTGGTGCTGGCCTCGCGCGCCAATCCGCGCATTGCCGACGGCCTGGATCTCGACGCCTTCCTGGCGTGCGAACACCTGCTGACCACGCTGACCGGCGACCTCAACGGCGTGGTCGACCGCGCGCTGGCCCGGAAGGGGCACAAGCGCAGGGTAGTGGCGGGGTTGTCGAGCTTCCTTGCGCCGAGCCGGCTGGTGCGCGGCACGGAACTGCTGCTGACCTGCCTGCGCTCGGTCGCGGAAGAGGCCGTGGCGCGCGACCCTGATCTGGTGCTGTTGCCGGTGCCGTTCGCACTGCCCCACGTCGACATGATGCAGATCTGGCACGCGCGCACCGATGCCGACCGGCTGCGGCGCTGGCTGCGCCAGCAGATCCAGGAGGCGGCCAGCGCCATCAGCGCGGCCGAACCCGCCGCGCGCAAGCCCCGCGTCAGGCGCGGTTGACCACCGGCAGCAGCGCGCCCTGCACCGCGCGCGCCGCATCCGAGGCCAGGAACAGGATCGCATCGGCCAGCGCATCCAGGCTGACCCAGCGCGCGGCATCGGCATCCGGCATGGCCTGGCGGTTCTCGGGCGTATCCAGCACGCTGGGCAGCACCGCGTTGACGCGGATGCCCTGGTCGCGCAGCTCTGCCGACATCGATTCGGTCACGCGCGCCAGCGCGTCCTTCGAGGCGCAATAGGCGCTCATCTGCGCCAGCCCGCGCGCCGCCGAGTTGGCACCCACGTTGACGATGGCGCCGCCGCCGGCGGCCAGCATGTGCGGCACCACCGCGCGCGCCATGTTCAGCACCGTGCCCACGTTCATGTCGAACACGTGGTTCCAGGCCTCGGCGCTGGTTTCATGCACGCTTGGGCCCATGGCGAAGCCGCCGGCCAGGTTGCACACCACGTCGATGCGGCCGCATGCCTGAACCGCTTGCGCGACGGCCTCGCTCAGCTTGGCGGCATCCAGCAGGTCCGCCTGCAGCGTCAGGTGGCCGGTGCCCGCTTCGGGCAGCGGCGCTGCATGGCGGTCCAGCAGCACCACGCGCGCGCCGGCCTGCGCGAAGGCCTGTGCCACGGCGCGGCCCAGGTTGCCGCGTGCGCCGGTGATCAATACGTTCTTGCCGTTGAAGTTCATTTGCGTGCTCCTGCGCCGTGGTGGCGCGCATGGTCGGGGTCAGCATCGCCCGGGGCCGGCTTTTACCATCGTGGGCCGGGGCGAAAAACGCAAGCCAGTCTACGCACCGCTCCCCAACATTTGCTTGCGAAATTGCCTCGGGCTAACCCTTGAACGGCACAGGAAGTTGCGCGCCGCGCCGGCGTCATTGCCGATTGCGGCGTGGCTTGTGCGCTGGCGTGATGTCCGCGGGGGCGGCCGCCGCTTCCGCCGCCGCGGTCTGTTCAAGGAAGGCCACCAGCAGCCGCGCCGCCGGCGACAGCAGTTCCAGGTCGCGGAAGCAGATCGCAAAGCGCCGCCGCGCCCAGTCGTTGCGCAGCGGGATCACGCGCAGGCCGAAGGTGGGCGCGATCGGCGCGGCGATCTCGGCCGGGATGATGGTGATGCCCAGGTTGGCACGCACACAGCGCAACGCGGCGTCGAAGGTCGAGACCACCGCGCGGTAGGCAATGCCGCGCCCGAGGATGGCCGCGTAGCGCGTCAGCATGGTCTGCACCGCGGTCTGGGCGGGCATGCCGATATGGTCGTAGTCCAGCGTGTCCTCGAAGCGGCAGTCCTCGGCCTGCGCCAGCGGATGCGAGGCGTGGACCACCGCCGCCAGGTGGTCGGTGCGGTAGGGCCGGGTCTGGAAGCCCTCCAGGTCGGCCGCGTCCCAGCAGATGCCCAGCGGCGCCGAGCCCTCGCGCAGCGCGCGCACCACGTCGCTGCTCAGGCTTTCCTCGATGGTCACGCGCACGTCGCGGTTGGCCGGCTGCTGCAGGAAGGCGGCAATATCGTCCGGCAGCGATTCCGCCATCGACGACACGGTGGCCAGCAGCCGCACCTGCCCGCGGATGCCGGCGCCATAGTCGGCCATGTCGCGCGCGACGCGGTCCGCCGCCGCCAGCATGGCGCGCGCATGCGCCAGCACCATCTCGCCGGCGGGCGTGGGGATCACGCCGCGGCGGCGGCGTTCCAGCAGGGTTGCGCCAACCGTCTCTTCCAGTTGCGCCAGCCGCTTGCTGATGGCCGATGCCACGATGTGCTCCTGCTCGCCCGCGCGCGCCATGTTGCGGGTTTCGCAGACGGCGACGAACAGGCGCAGGGTGGTGAGGTCGAGGTCTCGCATGGCTGTGAGGGACTGCGGGGTTTCCGGAATGGAATGTTAAGCCCCTTTGCTTGCCCGTAATCATTCATCCGGGAATTCCTGGATGCCGTCGTGCGGCGCCCGGCAGACATTCCGGTTCGGAATGTTATCGTGCGTAAACCACCGCTTCAGCTCTTGAGCAGAAACTCATAGAGTTCTTCCGTCGCCCCCACTGCAGGGCGCAAACCGGAAGCCCCTGAATCATGTCTGTTCCCTTTCCCCGCCACGCCGTTATCCGCGAAGTCGGATTGCGCGATGGCCTGCAGAGCATCCGCACCATCCTGCCCACGGCCAGCAAGGAAGCGTGGATTCGCGGCGCGTACGCGGCCGGCCTGCGTGAGCTGGAAGTCGGCTCGTTCGTGCCCGCGCACCTGCTGCCGCAACTGGCCGATACCGCGCGGCTGGTGGCGTTTGCGCGCACGCTGCCGGGCCTGTTCGTCTCGGTGCTGGTGCCGAACCTGCGCGGCGCGCAGGATGCGCTGGCCAGCGGCGCGGACCTCATGCTCGTGCCGCTGTCGGCCAGCCATGCGCACAGCCTGGCCAACCTGCGCAAGACGCCGGACGAGGTGGTGGCGGAAGTCGCCCGCATCCGGGCCGCGCGCGATGCCAGCGGCGCGAAGACGCTGATCGAAGGCGGTGTCGGTACCGCGTTCGGCTGCACGCTGCAGGGCCATGTCGATCCCGATGAAGTGCTGCGCCTGATGCAGGCGCTGCTCGATGCCGGCGCCGACCGCGTCAGCCTGGCCGACACCGTCGGCTATGCCGACCCGCGCATGGTGCGCGAGCTGTTTGCGCGCGCCGTCGAGATCGCCGGCGAGCGCTTCTGGTGCGGCCATTTCCACGATACCCGCGGGCTTGGCCTGGCCAACGTCCACGCGGCGCTGGAAACCGGCGTGAGCCGCTTTGACGCCTGCCTGGCCGGCATCGGCGGCTGCCCGCACGCGCCTGGCGCCAGCGGCAATGTCACGAGCGAGGACCTGGCTTACATGCTCGGCAGCATGGGCTTCGACACCGGCATCGATATCGGCCGCCTGCTGGCGCTGCGTGAAGACGTGGCCGGCTGGCTCAAGGACGAAACCCTGCACGGCACGCTGTGGCGCGCCGGCCTGCCCAAGACCTTCCCGGCCCAGCACGCTGGCGCCACTGCCTGAGACGCAAGATGACCCAAGACAACAGCAACTCCCTGCCGCTGGCCGGCATCCGCGTGGTCGAATTCACGCATATGGTGATGGGCCCCACCTGCGGCATGATCCTGGCCGACCTGGGCGCCGAAGTGATCAAGGTGGAGCCGCCCGGCGGCGACAAGACGCGCAACCTGCCGGGCCTGGGCATCGGCTTCTTCCGCGCCTTCAACCGCAACAAGAAGAGCGTGGTGCTGGACATCACCACCGAGGAAGGGCGCGCCGCCGCCGCCGAGCTGGCGGGCCAGAGCGACGTGCTGCTGGAGAACTTCCGGCCCGGCCTGATGCAGAAGCTGGGGCTGGACTACGCCACGCTGTCACGCGACTACCCGCACCTGATCTATGTCTCGCACAAGGGCTTCCTGCCCGGCCCGTACGAGAACCGGCTGGCGCTGGACGAGGTGGTGCAGATGATGGGCGGCCTGTCCTACATGACCGGCCCCAGCGGGCGGCCGCTGCGCGCGGGCACCTCGGTCAACGACATCATGGGCGGCATGTTCGGCGCCATCGGCGTGCTGGCCGCGCTGCGCGAGCGCGACCGCACCGGGCGCGGCCAGGAGATCCAGAGCGCGCTGTTCGAGAACTGCGTGTTCCTGGCTTCGCAGCATATGCAGCAGTTCGCGATGACCGGCGAGGCGCCGCCGCCGATGCCGTCGCGCGTATCGGCATGGAGCGTGTATGACGTCTTCACGCTGGCCGGAGACGAGCAGCTGTTCATCGGCGCGGTCAGCGACAAGCAGTTCGTGACGTTGTGCCAGGTGCTGGAGCATCCGGAGCTTCTCGACAAGCCCGAGTACGCCAGCAATGCCTCGCGCGTGGCGGTGCGTCCGCAACTGCTCGATGAGCTGGGCGCGATCCTGCGCCACCACCGCAGCGCAGAACTGGCGCCCAGACTCGAAGCCGCCGGCATCCCCTATGCGCCGATCGTGCGCCCGGACCAGTTGCTTGACGATCCGCACCTGCTCGCCAGCGGCGGGCTGGTGCCGATGCAGGCCGACGACGGCTCGACCACGCCCACGGTGCTGCTGCCGCTGCTGATGGGCGGGCGCCGCCCGGGCGTGCGCCGGCCGCTGCCCAGGGCCGGCGAGCACAACGAAGAGATCCTGTCGCAGCTCGGCCAGGGCCGCGCCGGCTGACCGGTACCACGACGGGCATGCCGCGCCACAGCGGCAGCCCGCAAAGATCCTACGATAACGATACGGAGACAACCCCATGCACCCCCGTCGCATCCTTTTCAAGTCAGGGCTGGCGCTGGCCGCCACCATGGCCGCCGCGCTGGCCGCGCCCGGCATCGGCGCGCTCGCGCAGGGCAGCACCGGCAAGCCGGTGCGCCTGATCCTGCCGATCAGCGCCGGTTCCGGCGTGGACACCATCGCGCGCGCGGCCGGCCCGGCCCTGGGCAAGGCCTTTGGCCAGCCGGTGGTGATCGAGAACCTGCCCGGCGCCGGCGGCATCACCGGTGCCGCGGCCGTGGTCAAGGCGCAGCCGGACGGCAGCACGCTCGGGCTGGTCTCCAACAACCATGTCATCAACCCGAGCGTGTTCCGCACCATGCCGTTCGATGCCATCAAGGACATCACCCCGATCAGCGTGATCGGCACCACGCCGCTGGTGCTTGTCGTGAACCCGAAGGTGCCGGCAAAGAACGTGAAGGAACTGGTGGCGCTGCTCAAGGCCAGGCCCGACGGCTACAACTACGGGTCGTCCGGCAATGGCACCATCATCCACCTGGCCGGGGAGATGTTCCTGGACGAGGCCGGCGTGAGTGCGCGCCATGTGCCTTACAAGGGCACCGGGCCGATGATGAACGACCTGATCGCCGGACAGGTGGAACTGGGCGTAGTCGCGCTCAACGCGGTGGCGCCGCACCTGAAGGCCGGCACACTGCGGGCGATCGGCGTGTGCGGCGACAAGCGCTCAGCCGCAGCGCCGGACATCCCCACCATCGCCGAACAAGGCTTGCCCCACTACAACGTCGCCGGCTGGTTTGCCGTGGTTGGCCCCGCCGGCATGCCGCCGGCAGAGGTGAAGCGCGTGCATGACGCATTCGCCAGGGCCTTCACCTCGCCTGAAGTGCTGGAAGCGATGAAGAAGCAAGCCACCGTGATCGAGCCCGGCACACCCGAAGCCGCCGCAAGCTTCTTCCGCAGCGAGGCCACACGCTACGCCGCGCTGGTGAAGAAAGCCAACGTCAAGATCGAATAGCGCCCCACTTCGCTGCGGCACCACACCTGATCCATCCTCACGCTCTCGTTCATGACACTCTACAAACTTGGCGACCTCGCGCCCGCCATCGCCGGTACCGCGTTTGTCGCGGCGCAAGCCACCATCATCGGCCGCGCGGAACTGGCCGAACACGTCTCGGTCTGGCCCGGCGCGGTGATTCGCGCCGACAACGAGCCGGTGACAATCGGCGCCGGCAGCAACGTGCAGGAAGGCGCGGTGCTGCATACCGACCCGGGCTGTCCGCTGGCGCTCGGGGCCGGCGTGACCGTGGGGCACCAGGCCATGCTGCATGGCTGCACCGTGGGCGATGGCGCGTTGGTCGGCATCCAGGCCGTGGTCCTGAACAACGCGTCGATCGGCGCCGAGTCGCTGGTGGCCGCCGGCGCGCTGGTGACCGAGGGCAAGCAGTTCCCGCCGCGCTCGCTGATCCTGGGTTCGCCCGCCAAGGCTGTGCGCGAGCTGACGGATGAGGAAGTGAAGCACCTGCGCGTGAATGCCGAGGACTACGTCCGGCGTGCCGCGTATTACCGGACGGCGCTGGAAAAGATCGGCTAAGTGACTGGGCACGGTGTGGCCTGCAGGATGCGCGCCAAGCGCCTAGAATGCCTGCAGCCACCGTGGCGATGCCCCCAGGAGGACGACCATGTCCGACAAGCCTGTCAAGATTCCCGGCCCCGACCATCCGATCACCATCACGCCGACCGCCGGCAGGGTCGTGGTCAAGGTGGCGGGCGTCACCATTGCCGACAGCGACGCTGCGCTGACCCTGCAAGAGGCGGCCTACCCGCCGGTGCAGTACATCCCGCGCGCGCATGTCGACATGGCGCAGCTGGAGCGTACCGCGCACGCTACATACTGCCCGTACAAGGGCGACTGCAGCTACTTCTCCGTTCCCGCAGGCGGCGAGCGTTCGCGCAATGCGGTGTGGAGCTATGAAGCGCCTTACGCCGCGGTCGCCGCCATGGGCTCGTACCTGGCCTTCTATCCGGAGCGCGTCGGCAGCATCGAGATCCTCGGCAACTGAAGGATCGCGCGCCGCGCGGCATGGCGGCACCAGGAACGGAACTGCGCGGTTGCTTGCATCGACGGCAAGCACCATAGCCGCGGACAGCCTACGGGCCGAGCGCCGCATCGACCATCGCCACGGCCAGCCCGAGCAGCAGTGCGATGGCCGACGCGATAAACCATCGTACCGTCCTGCGGTACTCGTCCACCGCATCGTCCTCGATGCGCAGCGCGCGGAACAGCGCGACGATCTGCAGCGACACGGCGGCCAGCAGCGATACCGCCGCGAACAGCGCGCGCAGGTTCCAGTGGCCAGGGCTTTCGAAGCCCCAGAAGCGCCAGAACGCCAGCGAAAAGCCCAGCAGCACCGTGATCGCGGTGATGATGCCTTGCCGATAGCCGTTGGGCACCATCTGCGGCGCTGGCCCGGGTGAAGCCGCTGGATCGGGAGCATTCATGGGCGTCTCCGGTGGTGGCGTTGCGTCCGCCGCAGCCTGGCCAGGCGGGCCGCGGATTCAGCCGTCGCGGGCCGGCAATTGCACCACGGCCAGCGTGGCATCGGCTGGCCCGACGACCTTGCTCAGATGCCCTTTGCCCGTGGTGTCTTCCAGCAGCAGCGCACTGCCTGCCGACAGCGGCCGGCGTTCGCCGTCGCTGGCTTCGAACTCCATCGCACCGGCCAGAACGAAGATCCACATGCGCAGCGGCGACGGGTGCAGTGCGCCCACCCAGCCGGCCGGCACCAGCAGGAAGCCCTGGCGCGCGGCTTCGTCCAGCGGCGACACCCAGAAGGCGCGCGCCGGTGGCGCGAACAGGCGCTCGGTGATGGCAACGGAAAGCGGGGCAAAGTGGGATTCGCCGGCGGCATCCGCGTAAAGCCGCTCAAAGGCCAGCGGCGCACGCGCGGTTGTGACGGGTTCGGCAGTGGCAGCCATGGCGCACCTCCCAGCGGCGCATTGCGCGCGTTGTTATGCAGCCAGTCTAGGCTGCCGGGCGCGGAGTGCAATGCCTGCCTGGGCGTGCGAGGGCAGGGCGTCAACCCTTGCTGAAGATGCTGTAGAAGTCCGGCGCGCCGCTGTCGGGCACGCTCAGGTCGAGCGAGCCTTCGATGTGTTCCAGGTGTTGCGCCATCATCGCGCTGGCGCGCGCGGCGTCGCGCTGCTCGATGGCGTCGATCAGCTGGCGGTGCTCATGCTCGGCGCAGGCCGGCGCGCCGGGGCGGTCGTACAGCGTGATGATCAGGCAGGTCAGCGACACCATTTCGCGGATCAGCTTTTCGAGGATGGCATTGCCGGCCATCTCCGCGAGCAGGATATGGAATTCCCCTGACAGGCGGATCATCGCCGCGCGGTCGCCGCGGCCGCGCGCGTTGTCTTCTTCCATGGCATGGCGGCGCAGGCTGCGGACTTTGGCCGGCGTGGCACGCTGGGCCAGTTCGGCCGCCAGCGCGGGCTCGACCACGCGGCGCGCCTGGAACACCTCGCGCGCCTCGTCCACCGTGGGGCTGGAAACAAAGGCGCCGCGGTTGGGCACCAGCGTGACCAGCTTCTCATGCGCCAGGCGCGCGAAGACCTGGCGGATGCGGGCCCGGCTGGCGCCGGTCACTTCGCACAGCCGTTCCTCGACCAGCTTGGTGCCGGCCAGCAGGCGGTGCTCCATGATCGCGGTCAGCAGGCTGAGGTAGATCGCCTCGGTGGCGGAAGCCTCGCTGGCGGCGGCCTCCGGGCCGGCACTTTCCTCCGGCGCGGCATTGGCGGCGGCCTTGGGTGCCGTTTTCAGGGTTGCCTTGGACGCGGGCCGGCGCGGCGTTTTTGCTGCCGCGCCGGGCGCCGCCTTCTTCGATGTGGTTGCCATATCAGGGGACGGACATTCAGCCTGTCGCCGGAACTGGCGACGAAAGACGGCTATATCGTACACAAATATGGCGACATGGACGGCATTTGTCAGGCCGGAGCAACTTCCTCGCGCATCGTGCCCACGGCTGCGGCACCGCCCGCGGCTTGGAACGGGTGCACCTGCGCCCAGTGGCGGGCGATGTCGACACGGCGGCAGATCCACACCTTGTCGTGTCCCTGCACATAGTCGAGGAAGCGCTGCAGCGCGCGGAAGCGGCCCGGGCGGCCGAGCAGGCGGCAGTGCATGCCGATCGACAGCATCTTGGGGCTGTCCTGGCCGCTCGGGTCGCCTTCCTCGTACAGCACGTCGAACGCATCCTTCAGGTACTGGAAGAACTGTTCGCCGGTATTGAAGCCCTGCGGCGTGGCAAAGCGCATGTCGTTGGAGTCGAGCGTGTACGGCACCACCAGGTGTGGCTTCTTCTCGCCGCCAGTGACTTCGACCTCGGTCCAGAAGGGCAGGTCGTCGCCGTAGTAGTCCGAGTCGTACAGGAGGCCGCCGTGCTCCACCACCAGGCGGCGCGTGTTGGGGCTGTCGCGGCCGGTGTACCAGCCCAGCGGCAGCTCGCCGGTCAGGTCCTTGATGATCTGCATGCCGATGCGCATGTGCTCGCGCTCGGTGGCTTCGTCGATGCCCTGGTAGTGGATCCAGCGCCAGCCGTGGCAGGCGATCTCATGGCCCAGTTCGACCAAGGCGCGGGTCAGTTCAGGATGGCGCTGCAGCGCCATCGATACGCCGAAGACGGTCAGCGGCAGGCCGCGCTTCTCGAACTCGCGCAGCAGGCGCCAGACGCCGGCGCGCGAGCCGTATTCATAGATGCCCTCCATGCTCATGTGGCGGTCGGGGTAGGCCGCGGCGCCGACGATCTCGGAGAGGAACTGCTCGGAGGCAGCATCGCCGTGCAGCACGCAGTTTTCGCCGCCTTCTTCGTAGTTGAGGACGAACTGCAGCGCAACGCGCGCGCCGCCCGGCCAGCGGGCGTGCGGCGGCCGGGCGCCGTAACCGATGAGATCGCGTGGATAGCGGGACTGGAGCATGGTGGTGGAGTCGGAAATGGGTCGGGAAGTCATACGGTTCAGTTCAGCGCATAAGGGGCCAGCATGCCCGCATACGCCTTGGGCAGCGGCCGCGCCCAGTCGCCGCGCTTGCTGGTGCCCAGGCGCACCGAGACCAGCGCCTCGGCCATCTTGACCGCGCACACCACGCCGTCGATCACCGGCGCGCCGATGGCGTCTGCGATCTCGTCGCACAGGTCGGTCATGCCGGCGCAGCCCAGCACGATGCATTCGCTGCGGTCTTCAACCAGCGCCTGGCGGCAGGCCTCGGTGATGATGCGGCGCGCGTCCGAGCCCGGGCGCTCCAGTTCCAGCACCGGCAGGTCGCAGGCGCGCACGTTGTTGCAGAAGCGTTTCATGCCGTAGCGCTCGGCCAGGTGCCAGGCGATATTGCAGGTGCGCGCCAGCGTGGTCACCACGCTGAAGCTGCTGCCGACCACGCTGGCCATATGCATGGCGGCCTCGGCGATGCCGATCACCGGTCCGCGCGCCACCTCGCGGGCGGCGTACAGGCCGGGGTCACCGAAGCAGGCAATGACGTAACCGTCCACGCCTTCCTGTTCGCCGGCCAGGATTTCATCGAGGATGCCGGGCACGGACAGGGCTTCGTCATAGTGGCTTTCGATGGAAGCCGGTCCCATGCGCGGGCTGACCGCGCTGATGCGCGTGCCCGGTGCCGCCACGGCGACGGCGCACTGCCCGATCTTGTCGGTCATGCTCTGGGTGGTATTGGGGTTGATGATCTTCAGCTTCATGGGCGCGGCTCTGCTAAGTGCGGTCGAAATCGTGCAGTCGAAAGAATGGTTCCGGAGATCAGGCCTGGCTGGCGGCGCGGCTGCCGAAGTGGCCGGGCATCATGCGCGGCGCCAGTTGCCGGTACAGCACCAGCGCAATGCCCATGCCGATAAACCAGCTGTAGTTGGCCGCGGACTGCCAGGCCGGCACTACCACGCACAGGATCGGGATGATGGCCGCCGGGATCATGGTGGCCACCGCCGCCGGATTGAAGCCGTTGCGGTACCAGTAGCGGCCGCGCGGGTTCAGCGTGTACAGGTCGTCGACGTCGACATGCTGGCGGCGCACCAGGTAGTAGTCGGCAATCAGGATGCCGAACAGCGGGCCGATGAAGGCGCCCAGCACGTCCAGCGTGTAGTGGATCACCGCCGGGTTGTTGTACAGGTTCCACGGCGTGATGAAGATCGACGCCACGGCCGCGATCATGCCGCCGGTGCGCCAGCTGATGTGCTTGGGCGAGACGTTGGAGAAGTCGAATGCCGGCGAAACAAAGTTGGCGACGATATTGATGCCGATGGTGGCGGTCATGAAGGTGAACGCGCCCAGCAGCATGGCGAAGGTGCTGTCGATATGGCTGACGGTCTCCACCGGGTCGGTGATCAGCTTGCCGAACACCGGCAGCGTGGCCGAGGTCGTGACCACGGTCAGCAGCGAGAAGCCCAGGAAGTTGACCGGCAGGCCCCAGAAGTTGCCGCGCTTGACCGACTTGAAGTCCTTGGCATAGCGCGAGAAGTCGCCGAAGTTCAGCATCGGGCCGGAGAAATACGACACCACCAGCGCGATCGCGCTCAGCATCACCGGCACCGATTCCCAGCCGGTGTACTTGACGAAGCTCAGCGTGAAATTGACGTTCTCCCAGCCGGCCTTGTTCACCAGCCAGATCGCCAGCGCGATCATCACCACGTACACCGCCGGGCCGGCCCAGTCGATGAACTTGCGGATGGTCTCCATGCCGGTCCAGAACACCAGCGCCTGCAACACCCACAGCACCATGAATGCGGCCCAGCCCAGCGTGGAGAGTCCGGCAAAGCCGTGCAGCTTCACGTCGGCATAGGGCGCCAGCGCGGGGAAGAAGTGCAGCGCCAGCACCAGGAAGGCGCTGGAAGCCAGGTAGGTCTGGATGCCGTACCACGCCACTGCGATCAGCCCGCGGATCACCGCCGGGATGTTGGCGCCGAGCACGCCGAACGAGGCCCGGCAGATCACCGGATAGGGTGTGCCGGTCACCTGGCTGGGCTTGGCCACCAGGTTGCAGAAGAACTGCACGATCAGGATGCCGACCAGCAGCGACACCAGCACCTGCCAGCTGGTCAGCCCCAGCGCGAACAGGCTGCCGGCAGTGATGTAGCCGCCCACGCTGTGCACGTCCGACATCCAGAAGGCAAAGATGTTGTAGGTGCCCCAGGTCTGCTTGCGCAGCGGCGCCAGGTCCTCGTTGGTCAGGCGTTCGTCATAGCCCGGCTTGATCAGGGCGTTGCCGTGTGCGGCATGCCCCGCCTGCACCTGCGGTGCGTCGGCGGGGGTTGCGGTCGTTTGCATCATCTGAGTCTCCTGGCAGATGTGTGTCTTGACGATAGGCGACATGCGGCCGTTTGGCTCTTTGGTGTGCGCCGGTGGAAAGCTGCTTTTTATTGACTACAAAATTGTCTACAAAATTGATTTGGTGTGTAGACGATGTTGTAGATCACGGTTTCGTGATTGTCAACATTCGCTTTCCCTGAAGTCTTTTCGTCCACTCCGGGATGTCCTCAGGGGTTTACCCCCGGCTTGATTCGTGCAGATCCTAAATATAGGATGTCCAACATCCCATCTGTAGATGCCTGGCAAAGAGACAAAATTGGAGATAACTATGGGGCATGGTCCGCTTTCCCGATTCACCGTACTCGACCTCACGCGCGTGCGCTCCGGTCCGGCCGCCGTGCGCCAGTTCGCCGACTGGGGGGCGACCGTCATCAAGATCGAAGAGCCGGGCCAGGCGCCCGATGACAAGCCGGGCGGTTCGGCGCAGTTTGCCGACTACCAGAACACCCATCGCAACAAGCAGAGCATTACGCTCAACCTCAAGCATCCGGAGGGGCGCGCGCTGTTCCTGGAGCTGGTGCGCAAGGCCGATGTGGTGGTGGAGAACTACCGGCCCAACGTGAAGTTCAAGCTGGGCATCGACTATGAGTCGCTGCGCAAGGTCAATCCGCGCATCGTCTATGGCAGCGTATCGGGGTTCGGGCAGGATGGTCCGTACCACGAGCGCCCGGGCCTGGACCAGATCGCGCAAGGGATCTCCGGCATGATGTCGGTCACGGGCGAACCCGGGCGCGGACCGATGCGCGCGGGGATTCCCGTTGCGGACCTGACCGCCGGCCTGTTCTGCGCGATCGGCCTGATGGTGGCGCTGCTGGAACGCGAAGTGTCCGGCCAGGGCCAGTGGGTGCAGACCTCCCTGCTGCAATCGCAGCTGTGGATGATGGACTTCCAGGCCATGCGCTGGCTGATGAATGGCGAGGTGCCGGGCCAGAGCGGCAACGATCATCCCACCAGCAGCCCGACCGGCGTGTTCCCGACGCAGGATGGCTACATGAATATCGCCGCCATGGGCAACGACATCTTCGCGCGGCTGTGCAAGGTGCTCGACGTGCCTGAACTCATCGCGGACGAGCGCTTCCTGACGGTGCCGTTGCGTGCCCGCAATCGCCCGGCGCTGAACGCCGCGATCGCCGAGCGCACGCGCACGCGCACCACCGAGGAATGGATCGGCCGCATGAATCGCGAAGGGGTGCCGTGCGGCCCCATCCTCAGCATGAACGAGGCCTTCGCCGATCCGCAGGTCGAACATCTGCGCATGAGCCAGCCCATCGAGCACCCCAGGCTGGGCACGATCTCCGTGGTCGGCCAGCCGGTGATCCTGAGCCGGACCTCGCTGGGCGAACTGGCGCCGGCACCGGAGAGCGGTGAGCACAACCACGACGTGTACCGTTCGCTGCTCGGCCTGGATTCCGCGCGGATCGAAGCGCTTGCAGCGCAGGGGGTCATCTGATTGAGCGCTACCATATCCGCCATGATTGCCCCGCTTCCGGGGCCACGGACATGACGGAGATTCTGATGAAGGCCCAACTTGGCATGGAGATTCGCGGATTCACGAGCCTGCGCCGGCCGGACAACCTGCCCGACGAGATCGCGCACCAGATCCGCCAGCGCATCCTGGACGGGACCCTGGCCCACGGGCAGCAGCTGCCTACGGAGAACGAGCTGGCCACCGCGTTCGACGTGAGCCGCAATGTCGTGCGCGAGGCCATCGCGCGCCTGAAGCTGGCCGGCTACGTTGAAACCCGGCGCGGCACCGGCACGTTCGTGGCGCAGGGCATCGGGCAGCGCAACTTCGAGATCGTCACCGACGAGCTGCTGCATGAGGATGCGCTCGAGCATGTCTTCCAGCTGCGCGTCGAGATCGAATCGGGCGCGGCCGCGCTGGCGGCGCGGTTCCGCACGCCCGCGCAGCTGGAGGCGCTGCGACTGGCGCTGGCGAAGGTCGATGAAGCGGGCGGAGACTGGGAAAAGGGCGCGGACACCGCACTCGATTTCCACCTCGCGGTCGGCAACGCGACCAACAACCCGTACTTCATCCGCTTGATGGCGCATCTGAGCCATGTGCTCCACGACTCCGTGCGCACGCTGCGTTCCACCTCGACCGGGACCACGCGCATCGCGGAAGTCGAGCAGGAGCACCACGCGATCTTCGACGCCATTGCCGCGGGGAACGCCGACCAGGCGCGCGCCGCCATGCGCTACCACTTGACCAACGGTATTGAAAGACATAAGGCCCGAGCGCCTGGAAAGACAACATGACCACGACACGCATACTGCAAGGCGAGATTACCGATACCCTGCTGGTCGAAAAACGCGGCCGCACCGGCTGGATTACCTTCAACGACCCTGGCCGCCACAACGCCGTCTCGTTCGACATGTGGGCGGCACTGCCCCAGGCGCTCGCAGCGTTCGAGCAGGACGACGAAGTGCGCTCGGTAGTGCTGACTGGCGCCGGAGAACGCGCCTTCGTGAGCGGGGCAAACATCGCGCAGTTCGACAGCCTGCGCTCCGGCGAAGAGGCCGTCGCGGCCTATGAGCAAGTGGCCGAGGCCGCCCAGCTGGCCCTCTACGACTACGCCAAGCCGACCCTCGCCAGGATCAAGGGCTATTGCATCGGCGGCGGCCTGAATATTGCCCTGTGCTGCGATATCCGGATTGCGTCGGCCGACAGCACCTTCGCCATCCCGGCCGGCAAGCTCGGCCTGGGCTACCGGCTCACCGCAATCCGGAATCTGGTCAGCACGGTCGGCGCCGCCAATGCGCTCGAAATCTTCCTGACCGCCAACCGCTATGCGGCGGCGGACGCCAAGGCCCTTGGCCTGGTCCACCACGTGACCGATGCGGCCGACCTCGACACGGCGCTGCAGGCGCGCCTGGACCAGATTGCCGCCAACGCGCCCCTCACGCTGCGCGCCGGCAAACGCATGATTCGTCAATTGCAGCAGCTGGGCCCGCAGGTCGATATCGCGGGCATGCAGCAGCTCGTCATGCAGTGCTTCGCCAGCGACGATTACCGCGAGGGCAAGCGCGCCTTCGCCGAAAAGCGCAGCCCCGCTTTCAAGGGCCAATAAGCGTTACATCCCGGAGCTCCGGGAATATCGGCAATGCCGCCACGCATGACGTGGGGACACATACAAAAGAGAGGAGACATGGCATGAACACGAAGCAGAGGCTTGTCCTCGCGATGGCCGTGGCCGGCCTGGGCCTGGCAGGGCACGCGGCGGCCCAATATCCGCAACAGCCCATCCGTATCGTGGTGGGCTATGCGGCCGGGGGCACGACCGACATCCTGGCGCGGGCGCTGGCCGAACAACTGGCCAGCGAGCTGAAGCAGTCGGTGATCATCGAGAACAAGCCCGGCGCGGCCGGCAACTCGGCCGCCGCCTATGTGCAGCAGTCGGCGCCGGATGGCTATACGCTGTTCATGGCAACCGTGTCGAGCCACGGCATCAACCCAGCCCTGTACAAGAAAACGCTGGGCTACGAGCCGGTCAGCGGCTTTGCGCCCGTCAGCATGGTCGCCTCGATCCCGCTCGTGCTGATCACGACCCCGAACCTGCCCGCCAGGAACGTGCCTGACCTGGTGACGCTGGCCCGGAAGAAGTCGGGAGAGCTGAACTACGCATCCAGCGGCAACGGTTCGCCCGTCCACCTGGCCGGTGCGATGTTTGCCCAGAGCGCCAATGCCAAGCTGGTGCATGTGCCGTATCGGGGCGGAGCGCTTGCCAATACTTCGGTGATCGCCGGCGAGACGCAACTGAGCTTCGCCACGCTGCCTGGCGCCCTGCCGCAGGTAAAGGCCGGCAGGCTGCGCGCCATCGCCGTGACCACCAGGGAGCGGTCGCCGCAACTGCCGGATGTTCCCGCCATGCGTGAAGTGCCGGGCTTCGGCAGCTTCGAGATCAATACCTGGAATGCATTGCTGGCACCGAAGAATACGCCCCAGCCGGTGATCGATGCGCTGAACCGGGCCGTCGCCAGGTCACTGGCGTCGCCGAAGCTTGTTCAGCGCTTCAACGGGGAAGGGGCGACGCCGGCCAGCAGCACCCCGGCTGAACTCAGCCGCTTCGTCAATGCCGAACTGGCCAAATGGGCTGGCGTGGTGAAAGACCTGAACGTCAAGGTTGACTGAAGGCAGGCGCCTGCGGAAGCGGGGCTTCTGCGGGCGGCCTTGCGCTCCGGCCAATCTCAATAAGCAATCTTCGCCGTCAGGCTCACGCTGCGCGGATCGGCCGGCTGGATGTAGTTCTCGTACTGGAAGCCCCAGTAGCGCTTGTTGGTCACGTTGTTCAGCGCGGCGCGCAGCGTCAGGTCCTTGCCGGCGACGCGGGTGTTGTAGCTCGCGCCGAGATTGAACACCGTGTAGCCGCCGGCCTCCAGCGTATTGCCCGCGTTCAGCTTGGTATTGCCGGTGTACTTGCCATCGACGCCAAGGCGCAGGCCTGGCACGAAGGGCACGCGGTAGCTGATGCGTCCCGCCAGCACCAGGTCAGGCGCACCGGCGACGCGCTTGCCGTTGTTGGCCAGGCCCTTGTCGTAGTACGAGTCCAGGTACATCGCGCTGGCGCCGAATTCCCACTGCGGGCCCAGCCGGTACACGCCGGCCAGTTCCAGCCCCTGGTAGATCGAGGTGCCGTCCTGCTGGCGCGTCGGCACGCCGCCGTTGATGCTGTCGTACTCGGCGCCGCGCTCGATGCGGAAGGCGGCGGCGGTGGCGCTCCAGGCGGCCTGGTCGGCCTTGACGCCGATTTCATACTGCTTGCTGCGGATCGGGCTGAGCAGCTGGCGTGCGTTGGTGTAGCCATCCGGCACGATCGAGCCGGGCTCCAGCGCTTCCACGTAGCTGGCGTAGACCGTGGCCGTGGGCACCGGCTTGAACATCAGCGCCAGCGTGGGCGTGACCACGCCGTTCTTGCTGTAGCTGGAGCTGACCGGCACGTAGCCGTTCTGCTCGAAGTTGGTCACGCGCAGGCCGGCCAGCACCGACCAGCGCTCGCTCAGCTGCACGGTGTCGCTGGCGAACACCGACTTCTGCGTAATGTCGCTGTTGCGCACCTTGTTGAAGGCGGTCGAGCTGTAGTACGTGTTGGTGTTGGGCTCGAAGATGTTGCCGGTGCCGATGACGGCGCCGAAGCCGTTGTTGTCATAGCGGTCGATCTGCTTCTGCCACGACAGGCCCGCCACCAGCTGGTGCCCGAACGGCCCGGTGCGGAACTTGCCTTCCAGCATCGCCTGCCATTGGCCCACCTGCTGGTTCTGCGCGGTGTCGTAGCGCTGGTCGCTGTAGTCGCCGGCCTGGTTCAGCAGGTTGTAGGTGCTTTCGTTGCGGCTGCGGTTGACCTTGGTGAAGCTGTAGTTGGTGCTGGCCGCCCAGTCAGGATTGATCTGGTAGCGCAGGCCGGTGCTGTACAGCTGCAGGTTGGTGTTCAGGTGCTGGTCGGCACCGGCGAAGTTGCGGATGCGGCCGGACACCGCGGCCGGCAGGGCCGCGTCGCCGTAGCTCCACAGGCTGAACGACGGCATCTGGCCAGTGGCGCGGCGGTCCTGGTAGATCGAGTCGAAGGTCCAGGTCAGGTCCCTGGTCAGGCGCGCATCCAGGCCCAGCGAGACGCTGTCGCGCTTGATATTGCGCGCGTTGTAGGGCGTGCCTTCCTCGTGCGTCACGTTCAGGCGGTAGCCGAACATACTGTTCGGGCCGGCGCGCCCGCCCAGGTCGACGTGCTCGCTCCAGACATTGGCGGCGCGGTAGCCCAGTTCGAACGAGGCGGTGAAGGTGTCGGTCGGCTTCTTGGTGACGTAGTTGACGATGCCGCCCGGGGTGGCAAAACCGTACATGAAGCCCGGCAGCCCCTTGAGCAGTTCCACCTGCTCCATGTGCTCATAGGGCAGCGTGATGCCGTAGGCCACGAACGGCAGCCCGTTGATCTTGAAGCCGTTCTGCCAGTCGATCTGCAGGCCGCGCACGCTCAGGTAGCTGGACCAGCTGTTGTAGCCGTTGCCGTTGTCGCTGACCGACGCATCCATCGCAAACACATCGCCCAGCTTGGCCACCTGGCGGTCGGCCAGGTCTTCGCCGGTGACGATGGTGGTGGAGTACGGGGTGTCGAGCTGCGTGCGCGAGCCCAGCGCGCCGGTGCTGGCCTTTTTCTCAAGCTGCAGGCCGGAATCGTCGACCGCCGAGGCGCTGACGGTCACCGCGGGCAGCGACTGCGCATCCGCTGGCGCCGCGGCTTGCTGCGCCA
Source organism: Cupriavidus sp. CPT47-8839-RL05A (assembly GCF_058792255.1). Classification (NCBI taxonomy): domain Bacteria; kingdom Pseudomonadati; phylum Pseudomonadota; class Betaproteobacteria; order Burkholderiales; family Burkholderiaceae; genus Cupriavidus; species Cupriavidus sp. CPT47-8839-RL05A. The sequence continues at coordinate 19,708 of NZ_JBYTEG010000006.1, forward strand.
GTGCGGCGGTTGCCGGGAAGCCGGCCAGGACGGCCAGATGCGCCAGCACGGCGAGATGGCGGGGTTTCGGTGCGCGCAGGCGCGCGGCGCGAATGACTTGACGATTCATGAGGGGACCCGCAGAGGGCAGGAGACAGGCAAACCTGTATGTAAATGTAGATACAAATGCGAATAATTCGCATTTAGGAAAAGGCCGAATGATGCCTAAGCCGGTTGCGAGGGTCAAGGTGTGGGAAGGGGTGTTGCGGTGAAAGCAACGGATGGCTGGCGTAGCCGTTCGCGCTAGGCTCCCTGACTCCCTTATCGATCACTGGAGCCTGCCATGGCCATGTCGAACATTCGTGTCCGGATTGATCTGCGAACCCAAGGAAAAGGCTTCTGCCGTGCTGGAAGCGATGGGCCTGACGGTGTCCGACGCAGTGCGCATGCTGTTGAGGCGCATAGCAACCGACAAGGCACTTCCCTTGGCGTTGATGACGCCAAATGCGGCGACTATTGCTGCGCTGAGGCAAGCGCGGGCCGGCGGGTTGCGCAGGTTTGAGTCGCTGGACGATCTGAGGGCCGATCTCTGCCGTGCAGGCGACTGATGCGGTCTGGGAGCTCCCCGCTCCCGCGTGCGGGAGGGGGAGCGCCAGCCATGGCTAGCGGGTGAGATTTACCGCGTGCGCGCGGGATGCGTGGGAAACGCTCAGCGCTTGCCGTCCTTCGCGTACACCCGCTCACCCGCCACCCAGGTCTCCAGCACCTGGGTCTTCCAGATGTCTGCCGGCTTGGCCTTGAACAGGTCCTGGTCGACCAGGATGAAGTCGGCCCACTTGCCGGCTTCGAGCGAGCCCAGCGTCTTCTCCTGGTGCTCGGCATAGGCCGCGTCCAGCGTGAAGGCGCGGAATGCCTGCGGCAGGGTCATGGCCTCTTCCGGATGCCAGCCGCGGATCGGGCGGCCTTCATGGTCGGTGCGGGTGACCGCGGCGTGCAGGCCGTAGAACGGGTTGGCCGATTCCACCGGGAAGTCCGAGCCGCCCGCGATCACGGTGCCTTGCTTGAGCAGCGTCTGCCAGGCGTAAGCGCCCTTGATGCGGTCCTTGCCGACGCGGTCTTCGGCCATGTTCATGTCGCTGGTGGCGTGCGTGGGCTGCATCGAGGCGATCAGGTCCAGCGTCTTGAAGCGCGGGATGTCCGACAGCGCGATCACCTGCGCGTGCTCGACGCGGTTGCGCAGCTGGCGCCCGCCCACGTCCTTGTAGGCCGCTTCCATGGCATCCAGCACCTGGTGGTTGGTGGCATCGCCGATGGCGTGGATGTTGACCTGGTAGCCGGCCTTGATCGCGCTCTTGACCGCGGTCTGCATGGCGGCATCGCTCATGAAGAGCAGGCCGCTGTGCACATGGTCGTCCGAGTACGGTGCCATCAGCGCGGCGCCGCGGCTGCCCAGTGCGCCGTCGCCATACAGCTTGACCGCGCGCAGGTAGTAGCGGTCGTTGCCATAGCCCACCAGCGGCCCCTTGGCCGACAGCGCCTTGAAGTCGTCGCCGGTGTCGCGGATCATGCCGTAGATGCGCGTGGTCAGCTTGCCCTGGTCGGCGAACTCGCGGTAGATCTTGTCTTCGGCAACGGTCACGCCGGCGTCGCCCGCTGCGGTCAGGCCGAGCGCGCTCATGTGCGCGAGCGAGGCGGCCAGTGCGGCGCGGCGATCGTCGTCGCTGTACGGCGGGATCACGCTGTTGACCAGCGCCATGGCCTTGTCGACCAGCACACCGGTGGGGTTGCCGTTGGCATCGCGCTCGATGCGTCCGCCGGCCGGGTCCCTGGTGTCGCGCGTGATGCCGGCGGCCTGCAGCGCCTTGGTGTTGAGCCACGCGGCGTGGCCGTCCACGCGCACCAGCCGCACCGGGCGGTCCGACACCGCCGCGTCCAGCTCGGCCGCGGTCGGGAAGCGGCCCAGCTTCCAGTTCACCTGGTTCCAGCCATAGCCCAGCAGCCACTTGCGCTGCGGGTTCTTGTCGCCATAGGCGCGGATCATGCCTTGCGCGTCGGCCAGCGTCCTGGTGCCGGACAGCGAGATCTCGGTGGTCTTGAAGCCCAGGCGGAACACATGGCCGTGGGCGTCGATCAGGCCCGGCAACAGGGTCTTGCCGTGGCCGTCGATGCGTCTGGCATCGGGGTACTGCGCGCGCAGCGCGGCGGCGTCGCCGGTGGCCAGCACCTTGCCCTGGTCGAACACCAGGCCGGTGAAGCTGGTGATCTTGTCCTGCTTCAGGGTATAGCCCTGCACCGATTCCACCAGCGTCGGCGCGGCGTGCGCGGACAGGCTCAGTGCCATGCAGGCGCCAAGCGCCAGCATGCTCATGCGGATTGCTTTCTTCAAAGCGATGCTCCTTGTTGTTGTGCTTTCTTGCTTTTGTGTACTGCTGGTTGTGAAGCGCCCGGGATTGGCGCTTATTCACCGATTGCCGGCACGGCGGCGCGGGCCGGGGCGGCATCGCGTCTGGCCGGCAGGGCGGGGAATTGCATCTCGGCATAGGACACGAAGCGCGTCTTGCGCGCAATGCGGTAACCCAGCCAGATCAGGAGGAAGATCGGGATGCCGATATAGGTGGCGGCCACGCTGACCCAGTCGATCTTGCCGCTGGTGAAGGCCTGGTAGTTCTGCCCCAGCGTCACGATCAGGCACAGCGCAAAGGCGAAGATCGGCCCGTAGGGGAAGAACGGCGAGCGGTAAGGCAGCCGGTCCAGGTCCAGCCCCTGTGCGACAAAGCCCTTGCGGAAGCGGTAATGGCTGACCGCAATGCCCAGCCACGCGATAAATCCGGTCATGCCGGACAGGTTCAGCAGCCACAGGTAGACCGACCTGCTTTCGAACAGCGAGGTCAGGAAGCACAGCGCGCCCACCGCGGTGGTGGCCAGCAGCGCCATCAGCGGCACGCCGTTGCGCGTCAGCTGCGCAAAGATGCGCGGCGCGCGGCCTTCGGTGGCCAGGTTGTACAGCATGCGGGTGGAGGCATACATGCCCGAATTGCCGGCCGACAGCACCGCGGTCAGGATCACCGCGTTCATCACGCCTGCCGCAAAGGCCAGGCCCGCATGGCGGAACACCAGCGTGAACGGGCTGACGCCCACGGTCTGCACGTCGTTCTTGAGCAGGTTCGGGTCGGTATAGGGGATCAGGATGCCGATGATCAGGATCGCCAGCACATAGAACAGCAGGATGCGCCAGAACACCTGGCGCACCGCGCGCGGGATGTTCCTGGCGGGATCGGCCGATTCGCCGGCGGCGACGCCGATCAGCTCGGTGCCCTGGAACGAGAAGCCGGCGATCATGGCCACGCCGATCAGCGCCGGCAGGCCGCCGACGAAGGGCGCGTCGCCGGTGGTCAGGTTGGCCAATCCGTGGGAGGCCGACACGTCGCCGCGCAGGATGCCGAAGATCATCAGCGTGCCGATGCCGATAAAGGCGATCACCGTCACCACCTTGACCAGCGCGCACCAGTACTCGGCCTCGCCGAAGCCGCGCACCGAGATCGCGTTGAGCAGGAACATCAGGCCCAGGAACAGCGCGCTCCACAGCACGCCCGGCGTGTCGGGGAACCAGTACTGCATCACCAGCTGGGCCGCGGCCAGTTCCACGGCGATGGTCACCGCCCAGTTGTACCAGTAGTTCCAGCCGAGCGCGAAGCCGAAGCCTTCATCGACATAGCGCGCGCCATAGGTGGCGAACGAGCCCGACACCGGCATATAGGCCGCCAGCTCGCCCAGGCTGGTCATCAGGAAATAGACCATCGCCCCGATCAGGATATAGGCGGCCAGCGCGCCGCCGGGGCCGGCCTGCGCGATGGTGGCACCCGAGGCCACGAACAGCCCCGTGCCGATCGAGCCGCCGATGGCGATCATGGTGAGATGGCGTGCCCGCAGGGTGCGGCGCAGCGTCGGCGCGGGGGCGCCGGAAGAGGTGGGCTGGGAAGGTTGGCTTGACATCAGGATCCGGTCTGGGCGCGCGCCAGGACAAAAGGCGCGAAGGCGCGCAACTATGCCGGCATCGCCGAGAGGCGGCAAGCTGTGCCGAAGCGCCAGCCGCACGGGTCGCGGCGGCCCGCCGCCAGTGCCTCCTCCCGGTTCTACCGGCCGGTATATTGGGCGGCATCATAAGAGAAATCGCTGTGCAGGGAAAGCCGCTGCGCGGGCTGTGGGCCGCCAGGTGTGCTGCATCCGCCGCGTCGCCGCGTGCCTGTGCAATGAGGTGTAGGACAAACACCCGGCGCGGAACAGGAATGGCACCGCTGCCACGGCAGCGGCGCGCGGTATATCGTGCGAGGTAGCAGGCGCTGCATGCCGGCCGGCGCGCGGGGCCAGCTCCATTCCATCCCGCCGCAGGGGGACCTTACGGATGTTCCAGACGCTCTGCCATATTCCGTTCGATACCCGGTCAAGCCGTGCCGCGGCACACGCGGGCGCCAGCCGGGGCCTGCGCCGGCTGACGGCGGCCATGCTGGGGTCGGCGCTGGTGGCCGGGCTGCTGGCAGGGTGCGCCAGCCTGCCGGCCTCGGCGCAGCGCACCCCCTCGAGCGCCCCGGCCAGTACCGCCGATACTCCGCTGGGCAAGGTGCTGGCGCCGCGCCTTGCCCAGCGCCCCGGCGAATCGCTGTTCTATCCGCTGTCGTCCGGGCCCGACGCGCTCGCTGCGCGGCTGGCGATGGCGCGTGCGGCGCAGCGCAGCCTGGACCTGCAGACCTATATCTTCGAAACCACCGGCACCGGCGCCGCCGTGCTGGGCGACATCATCGACGCGGCCGACCGCGGCGTGCGCGTGCGCATGCTGCTCGACGACTTGCATACCGGCGGCATGGACAAAATCCTGTCGGCCATCGATTCGCATCCCAATATCGAGGTGCGCCTGTTCAATCCGTTTGCCAACCGCAGCGTGCGCTGGCTGGAAATGCTGGCAGGCTTCAAGCGGCTGGACCGGCGCATGCACAACAAGTCGATGACGGTGGACAACCAGATGTCGCTGGTGGGCGGGCGCAATGTCGGCGATGCCTACTTCTCCGCGCGCACCGACATGGATTTCAGCGACCTTGATGTGCTGATTGCCGGACCGGCGGTACCGCAGGTATCGGCCGTGTTCGACGAATACTGGAACGACCAGTCCTCATACCCGGTGGTGGCGCTGATCCCCGCAGGCAAGGAAGCGCCGGTGGAGATGCGCAGCCTGCGCAAGGGCCTGGAAGCACGCGGCGACCAGGCCGTCGCCAGCCCCTACGTGAAGGAATTGCTGGAGTCCGGCCTGGCCAAGGGCATCGAGAGCGGCCGCATGCCTGCCTACAGCGGCAAGGCTGTCGTGGTCTCCGACAAGGCCGCCAAGATTACGCACCAGACCGACGACGACCCCGGGCACGCCACCGCCCGGCTCGAGAAAATGATCAACGGCGCGCAGAAGGAAGTGCTGCTGATCTCGCCGTACTTCGTGCCGGACGATGACGGCGAGGCCTGGCTGATCGCCCTGGCAAAGCGCGGCATCCGCGTGCGCATCCTGACCAACTCGTTTGCCGCCACCGATGTCAGCCCGGTGCATGCCGGCTACGCCCCGCACCGGCTGGCGCTGGTGGCCGCGGGCGTCGAGCTGTACGAGCTCAAGCCCAGCGCCTACGCCGAACTGGCAAGCAGCGGCAAGGCCGCGCGCGGTTCGCGCTCGCGCTCATGGCTGTCGTCCAGCCGCGCCAGCCTGCATGCCAAGAACTACATCGTCGACCGGCACCTGGTATTCATCGGCTCGCTCAACATGGACCCGCGCTCGGCCAAGCTCAATACCGAGATGGGCGTCGTGCTGGACAGCCCGGCGCTGGCCGAGCGCATGATCAAGTCCACCGAGCACGGGCTGCTCGACATGGCCTACCGCGTCGGCATGCAGACCGATGGCGACGGCGGCAACCGGCGCCTGACCTGGACCACGCGCGAGAAAGGGCAGCTCATGGTCTATGACAGCGAACCCGGCATGGGTCCGCTGCAGCATCTGGGCATTGGCGTGCTGCGCGTGCTCCCGATCAAGGAAGAGTTGTAAACCTGACTGCGGTGCTGCACCGCGCCTTTCCTGAACCCGGGTTTGGGCGTATGGTTTTCCGCTTCGTTGCCTGCCGCAAAGGAGCTTCATGAAAGCCGCTGTCCTGCATCAACCCAAGACCCCGCTGATTATCGAAGACGTTGCCATCGGCAAGCCCGGCCCGCGCGAGGTGCTGGTGCGCACCGCCGCCGTGGGCGTGTGCCACTCGGACCTGCATTTCCTGGACGGTGCCTACCCGTACCCGATGCCGGCGATCCTGGGCCACGAGGCCGCGGGTGTGGTCGAGCAGGTCGGCGCCGAAGTGCGCACGGTCAAGCCCGGCGACCACGTGATCACCTGCCTGTCGGCATACTGCGGCCATTGCGAGCACTGCCTGACCGGCCACCTTTCGCTGTGCATTGAGCCCGATACCCGCCGCCGCGAAGGTGAAGAGCCACGCCTGATGGCCCGCCAGGGCGGGCCGCTGAACCAGTTCCTGAACCTGTCGGCCTTTGCCGAGCAGATGCTGATCCATGAGCACGCGCTGGTGGCAATACGGCGCGACATGCCGCTGGACCGCGCCGCGCTGATCGGCTGCGCGGTCACCACCGGCATGGGCGCGGTGATCCATACCGCGAAGGTGCAGCCGGGCGAGACCGTTGCCGTGATCGGCTGCGGCGGCATCGGGCTGGCCACGGTCAACAGCGCCGCCATTGCCGGTGCCGGGCGCATCATCGCCATCGACCGCGTGCCGGCCAAGCTGGAGCTGGCGCGCAAGTTCGGCGCGACCGACGTGATCGACGCCGGCAATGCAGACGTGCTGGATGCCGTGCGCACCCTCACCGGCGGCGGCGTGCACCATGCCTTCGAGGCCATCGGCCTGAAGCAGACTACCGAGCAGGCCTTTGCCATGCTGCGCCGGGGCGGCACCGCCACGGTCATCGGCATGATCGCGCCCGGCGTCAAGATCGAACTGAAGGGCAGTGACTTCCTTGCCGAGAAGCGCATCCAGGGTTCGCTGATGGGATCCAACCGCTTTCCGGTGGACATGCCGCGCATGGTGGACTTCTATATGGCCGGCCGCCTGCACCTGGACGAACTGATTGCGCAGCGCCTGCCGCTGGAGCGCATCAACGATGCCTTCGACGAACTGCGCCGCGGCGAGCTGGCGCGCTCGGTGATCCTGTTCGATTAAGGGCCGCTGCCCACAGCGCCATGGTTCGCGCTGTGGGACAATCGCGGCGCACCGCAATGACGAGGCGCCGCATGAAGACAATCGAATGGAAGGACTGGGAGATTTTTTGCCGCGTGGTGGAAGGCGGCGGCTTCACCCAGGGGGCCGAGCTGGCAGAGGTACCCAAATCTTCCGCCAGCGCCGCGGTGGCGCGGCTGGAAAGCCAGCTTGGCATCCGCCTGTTCGAACGCACCACGCGCCGCGTGCGCGTGGCCGAACGCGGCCAGCGCCTGTATGAGCGCGTGGCGCCGCTGTTCGCCGAACTCCATGAAATCAGTGCCGAGGCCACCTCGGACAGCGCCGAAGTCAGCGGCCTGCTGCGCATCTCCACCCCCTATGAAGTCGGCTCCCAGCATCTGTCCGAAAGCCTGACGCGCGTGCTGCGCGCCCACCCCGGCCTGCGCGTGCAGGTCGATGTCAGCTGGGACCAGCCCGACCTGATCCGCCACGGCTACGACCTCGCGTTCGTGATGACCGACACCGCGCTGCACGACACCTCGTTCGCCAGCAAGCGCGTGGTCCTGGTTGAACGCGCTTTCTATGCCGCGCCGGCACTGATCAAGGCGCGCGGGCTGCCGCGCACGCCGCAGGACCTGCAGGGGTGGCCCACGCTGGGCAACGCCGACGACCGGCACTGGGAGTTCCTGCGCGACGGCGTGGAGATTGCACGCCTGGATGTCGAGCCGCGCATCTGCACCCATAACGCCGAGCTGCGGCTCAAGGCGGCGCTCGACGGGCTGGGCGTGACGCGGCTGTCGCCGCGCTTCGTGCAGGATGCGGTCGGGCAGGGGCAACTGGTGCGCGTGCTGCCGGGCTATGCCTCATCGCCGCTGAAGGTCTACGTGCTGATGCCGGCGCGCAAGCTGATGCCGGCCAGCGTGCGGGTGCTGCTGGACATGCTGGAGCAAACGCTGGGGGTGCCGGAGGCGCGGCGCCCGTCCGGCAAGCGGAGGGAGAACGCTTAGCTGCCGCGGCCTCCGCTCGCAGGCATCGGTCAATAAGGCTGCTCGGCCGGCCGCACGTCAAAGTGCAGCACTTCGGCAAGATCCAGCATTTCCTCGTCGTCCTCGCTGCGCGTGATCCAGCCGCCGTAGGCGTCGCCGCCGGTATCCCAGTTCCACAGCGTATAGCCGGCCACGCGCAACTGGTTGTGCGCCAGCTCCATCAGTTCCGGCACGCTGGTGGTCTCCAGGAAGGCTTCTTCCTCGGGGTCATCGCTGCCCCAGTCGATCTCCAGGTCGATTCGTTCGCATAGCTGGTTCAGGCAGCCGATAAAGGACTGGGCATCCTTCCAGTCGACAAAGAACCCGGACTGCCAGTCGATGACCTCGCGGATCACCCACAGCAGTTCCTGGCCATCGGTGTCATCGTCCTCGGCATCGAGCAGGGCATCTTCAAACATCGACAGCTGCGCCGAGGTCTGCGCGCTGTCGCCAAGGTTGATCAGGGCGAAGAAACGCGCAATCGCGTCCTGCGTGTCGTCGTCCAGTGGTGTGGCCATCTTTTTTCTCCGTTTGCTGCGGTCTCCTAGGCCGCGATGCGCATGATCTCGCGTTGGCCGGCCGGTGTCACGCGCAACGCGCGCGAGGTGCGCGTGGGCTCGACCCAGCCGCGCGCCAGCAGGCTGCCCAACAGCGCCGCGCCCAGCGCGCCGCCCAGGTGCGGCTTGCGCTCGCTCCAGTCCGGGCAGGTGCAGGCAAACTGGCGCCGCTTGCGCCGCGCCGCCTCCACGTCGACACCCAGCCCCGCCAGCGCCTGCGCGCCGTCGCCGCTCAGGTCTACGCGCTGTCCGTCCAGCATCAGCCAGCCTGAATGCGTCATCCGCTCGAACAGGCCCACCGCCAGCTCGCCCGCCAGGTGGTCGTAGCAGGTGCGCGCCTGGCGCAGCGCCGGTGGCGCGGTGCGCGATACCGGCACGTCGCGCAGCCGCGGCGGCTGGCTGGCCAGCGACGCCGACGCCAGCGCCTCGATCGCCACGCCGATCTCCGGCGCGGCCAGGCGGTAGTAGCGGTTGCGCCCGCGCGTCTCGGCCACCAGCAGCCCGCCTTCGGTCAAGCGCGCCAGGTGGCCGCTGGTGGAGGAGGCCGACAGCCCGGCGATCAGCGCCAGCTCGCCGGCGGGCCGGGCGCTGCCGTCCATCAGCGCCCACAGCATGGCCGCGCGGCCGGGATCGGCGAGCAGGCCGGCGAGCTGGCTGATGCCGGGGGTGTAATCCATGGTTTGGCTCCGGATGAAAGGTGGCATGCGGAGTATAGGAGATGGGCGGGCCATTTGACCTCGGACATTAAAGTCCTTCCAAGACATTAAAGTCCCGTTCTAGACATTAAAGCGCCTTCCTGGACATTAATGTCCTTTTGAAATGTCTTGTCCTGGGGCTCTTCGCTTCCTGCTTTGCCGCTTACCTCCAAGGCATACACGGTCGCGCGCCCGCGCCTCGAAACAACTGCTATGCAAAATCCCCCCTTGTCTTGCGTTTGACCGGTCTGGGTTTGCATAGCCGTAGGCACGGAGAAGCCAGGCCTAGCGCGCGGCTAGCCGTTCACGTGGTTGGCGATGCGGCGCTGGACCAGGTCCTGGCAGCGTGGGAAAGCCTTGACAAGGCGAGCCCGGGTGCTGTCAGAGGCTGGACCATCGAGCATGCATTCGTGGTTCCGCAAGGAGCAGCTTGAGCGTGTGCGCGCTCTGGGCGCTAGGCTGTCCGTGTAGGCCCACCTGTACGTTGCGGCACCGGTGCTATCGAAGTACTGGGGGCACGACCGAGCGGAACACGTGACCCCCGTGAAGACCTTCATGGATGCCGGCTTCCAGCTCGTCGGCGGCACCGACTCCGTGAACATGTCGGTCAATCCGTTTTGGGGGATGTATCACTTCATTACCCGCGACACGATCACCGACGGCGTCTATGGTCCGGACGAGCGCGTGCGACGCGCCGACGTGCTGTGCATGTTCACCATCAACTAGGTCGACCTGAACGGCGAGGCCGATACCAAGGGCTCGATCGAAAAGGGCAAGCTGGCCGACTTCGTGGTGTTGTCGGGAGACTATCGGGCGGTGCCTGAAGTCGACATCCAGAATCTCCACGCCATTGCCACCCATGTCGGAGGTCGCCAGGTGTACCGCGACGCGGCGACTTCGGTTCCGGCCTTCTGAGTCAAAGCCGGGCCAGTTCGCCTGGCGGCTCAAGCCCTACCTGCCAGGCATCCTGGCCCAAGCCGCTGACACTTGGGCACCAATCTGGTCGAAGGCGTCAACAACCGGATCAAGGTGACGGGCCGGCGCCAAACGCCTCGGCGAGCGAGGCGACACGCCGCGCGGGAATCCCCAGCTCCGCGCCAAGCCAAGCTAGCAAGGGATCGAATCCCTTGTCGCGGGAGAGCACGAACACGGGCCCTTTCTCGCCTTTCTCCACCATGCGGCCGATCTCGAAGGCGATGTGAAAGTCGAGGGCGTTGGGGCCTACCCCGCTCGAGCGGACCCACCGGGCTCGCTCGCCAAGCGCTTGCAGGCCCATGGCCACCTCAATGGGGACCTTCCTCTGGACCTCTCCGGCGAACACTACTAGACGCGAACCCGCGAGCCGGAAAAATTGGATGTCCTGGACGCTCTCAAAGTCGACCAACACGACCGCGCTGTGGCTCATCGTTGAGCATCCCGGGGCATTCTGGTCGCCCACGTCGGCACGGGCCCCGCCAAGTTGGCGCGCCAGCCAATCCTCTTCCGCAAGACCCTCATGGCTAATGCCTTCCGTTGTAGTTCTTGTATCAACGTTCATTCTACCCAACGCATCCAGAGTGGAAGCGTTATCGAGGAGCTGGCTGAGCCAATATTCCGAGGCAGGGGATTCTGGAGTAGTCAGTTCAACAAATGGGTGGTGTTCGACCAGTTCAAGGCGACAGTCTTGAACGAGTTCGAGCAAGTCGCTAGGCAGGTCTGACATTGGGTGAGGGTATCCGGGTGAATTCCTTCTGGCTGCGACTACCACATGCCTGAGCGCTGGACCGTGAAGATTCCTGCGTAACAAGCCACAACATGCGGCCGGCCCCTACTGCACATCTGCATGAATCTCCGCGATGCTGCGCGGATTCCGGCAATAGTGCCGGTATTCCTGCAAAAGGAGCCACATGGCAACGAAGAAGACGGCCGCCACGAAGACTGCGGCCAAGAAGTCGGCAGCGCCGGCAAAGAAGGCTGCACCTGCAGCTAAGAAGGCCGCAGCAGCGCCTGTAGCGAAGCCGCTGAAGGAGACGTTCAACAAGTCGAGCCTGCTGGCTCACTTGGTTACCCAGACCGAACTGGACAAGAAGACGGTGCAGACTGTCCTGTCTCACCTAGAGAACACCATCGTGAGCGCTATCCACAAGAAGGGCGCTGGCGAGTTCACGCTGCCGGGCCTGTTTAAGGTGGCTGCTATCCAGGTCCCGGCCACGAAGAAGCGCTTTGGCAAGAATCCCTTCACGGGACAAGAGCAATGGTTTGCTGCCAAGCCAGCATCGGTAAAGGTGAAGGTCCGTCCGCTGAAGAAGCTGAAGGACGCAGCCCTGTAATTCTTGAGGCGGCGCTGCAAGTAAAGATGGGAAGGGGGGTGCTTCCCATCTTTGCGCATACGGTCGGCGGTCTCACCGTACCGAGCCATTGGCTGATCACGACGATATCCACGCCTGCCTTGAGTAGATGAGAATCTTCGATATCGATCTACCCCAACGACATTGCGCCCTTATATCGATATCAATATCATCTTGGACCTCGATATAACCAAAGGGCTCATGATAGCTAATTGGCGTATCTTGGCATTCCCTGTAGGCCTCTCACAAGCGTGCGTCTGGAAATCGCAACAGCGCGAACAGGAATTTTTGATGTCTTCGTGTGGCATTTGCTACCCTTATGGGGCCGCAAATCATGTCTACTTGGTTGGCTTGCGGACAAAGTATCATTTAATAGTCCATCGCTTCAGATACGCAGCAAATACAATTCAACTTCAAATTGCACAGCCGCGAAATTGCTGTGTCGATGTGTACGCTCGTTCCGAGGCTGGAAACCTGGGTACTGCACGGAAATCATGTTCCATGCGCGACTGCTCACGAGGACAATGAGAGGTCAGATGAAAAAAATACTTGCGATAACTGCCGCATCGGTCGCAGTCAATGCGGCGTACGCCCAGTCCGGCGTGACGCTGTTCGGTATCGCCGACGCCGGTATCGAATTCAACAATAATGCAGGGCGCAACGGCGACAGTCTCGTGCGGCTGGTTTCCGGGAATCAGTCTGGCTCGCGTTGGGGCCTGCGGGGCGCGGAGGATCTGGGCAGCGGGCTGAAGGCAGTCTTTCTGCTGGAAAGCGGCTTCGATATCGATACCGGCAATTCGGGCCAGAGCGGGCGTCTGTTCGGCCGCAATGCCTATGTAGGGCTCGATAGCCAATACGGTTCACTGCTGTTGGGGCGTCAGCAGACCAGCATGCGCGAATTCGGCAATATCTATGATCCCAATGCTATTGCCGACCGCTACAGCATCCTCTCGATTGCGCCGGAGTTTGGCGCGCGCGCAGACAATGCCATCAAGTATGTCGGCAAGTTCGGAAAGCTAACTGGACAGGCTTTCTACTCATTCCAGGCTAATGGCAGCGAAGTGGCTGGCAGCAACGTATTCGGACGTAATTTCGGCGCGTTTTTCAACTATGCCTCCGGCCCCTTCGCGCTGGGCGTGGCCTATGACGATGTGCACGTCGGCACGCCGTCAAACCAGGCGCCGGTCCTGAGGCGCGTTTCCGTGGCTGGCACATATGCGGTGGGTGATGCTAAGGTCTATGCGGGCTACCGCCTGGCGAAAGCCTATGATGGCGCCATGCTGCCGGGCGCCCAGGCGGCTGATGCCGGCTCGAACCTCTACTGGCTAGGCCTGGCTTACAAGCTGACGTCGGCTTTCTCCCTGACTGGCACGGCTTACTACCAAGACTTCCGGCAGACCGGATCCGACCCCTGGCAATTCGTGCTGACCGGCGATTATTCGCTCAGTAAACGCACCGACCTCTACGCGTCAGTCTCCTACGCGCTCAACAAGGATAACTCGGCGCTAGGTGTTAATGGCTTCAACAGCGGTAGCGGCACGTCGGCCGTCTTCAACGTACAGCCTGGCAAGGATCAGGTGGGTGCGGTGATGGGCGTTCGTCACCGGTTCTGATGCGACTTGCCCCGGCGACGGGGCGTAGTTCCCATACGGTTGACCAGCAAAAGTGGCAGCGGCACGTTGGCGCGGCGGTAGCGCGCCAGATCGGCGATCACTTCGCCGGTGGCGGGCCAAGCCTAGTCTTGTTGCCCTTGCCGGTTATTTCCAACCACCAGCGCTCGATGCCTTGCGAATCGCGCGGGCAGAAGAAGAGGCTTGGCCTGGAAAATGCCTTAATCGGCACCTACCCTGTCCGTGCAAAAAGATTCGCTCGCGGGACTCAAAGTTTCCGTCCTCGACTGAACGGACGCCTGTGTGCGGATCGTGCAGCTCAGTCGTATTCCAAGCACTTGCCCTTGGCCGCGCGTAACCTTTCCGGGCTCGGCGGCGAATCTTTTGATGACGACGGCTTCGTTCGAGGGCTCGCCGCCCCCGGCGAAGAGGTTGCTCTTGATCGCTGGAGGTGCGCTACTCTTGCTTCTCGTCGGCGCGGTGATCGCCCTTGGCGCGGGCGTCGCGTATGGCAGCACGACATGGGATGTTTATACGGATGGTGCCAGTATTTCCGGTCCACGCGATCCCTATACGGACAGTGGGAAGCGGGGAAATACGATATCTATACGGACGTGCCAAGATCGGCGACAAACGCGACCCGTTCACTGATGGTGCATAGTCCAGATGCCTACGGGGTGGATCGCCACCGCCTTGCATGAGCGGGCCATCCACCTGCGACATACCTGGAGCGCTTATGTGACTGAGCTTTTCACCCAGGCGAGTCGCGCTTTAGACAGCATCCGGCGTTACAGCGCCGCGGATGTAGCGCGGGTCAGTTTCATCGAGGCAGCGGAGCACCTATGAGCGGGCACGTCTGGTTCGACCAGCAATTGAAACCTATCCCGAACGCTGATCTACGGACCTCAACTACGCTCTGATCGTCACGGAGTACTGTCCCGCGAGGGGGCACGGAAGGTGCGCTGCAATCGTTCATGCAGATTCCGGGGGTGAATCTGCATGCGTTTGGCGTTTGGCATCTGCGCGTCTGTGCGTCTGCGCCCTCGTAGCGAGCCACAGCCTTGCTGGCAGACCGGAGCGCGCGGCCGTGCTGTCGGTACTGATGGCATCTGTTCGAGTATCTTCGGTGAAGCGGTGAAGCGGTGAAGCGGTGAAGCGGTCGGTGAAGCGGTGCACGGACAATAAAGTCAGAAACATCGCGTCAATAAAGTCAGAAAAAATCGTCCTCAAACACCCAGCGACCTGTGTCTGGCGTGGCTTTCCGGACTTTATTGACAGCCTGCATAGACGCAGGCTATTGCGCCCTTATACGCCACGGTTTCCTTCATCGGGTGCCACTGTAGACCGCGTGCAGATTTCCCTTGTTGGAAAAGCCATCATGCACGCGACCGTGCGCGAAGCATCCCCGTGATGCCGGTCCTTGCCTCGGATTGCCCGCCTGCTGTCAGGCCATTTCACTGGCAGCTTCGCCGGCCAGCGCGACTTCCGTCTCGTCGGACACCGTGCTTTCCGCTATCGCGTTGTCGTCTTCTGAAACCATGTCGCCCAGACCGATGACGACCGTGATATTCGGCGTCCAGTTCTTGCGGTCGGTGCTGACCTCGGCAAACGTTGTCACCGTTGCGGTGTAGCCCTGCGTTCTGAGGTCGTCGGCTAGCCGTTGCGCGCGCGGTTCCAGCGCTGCTTGCGGATTGTCTTCGTTGATGTCGAGTACCAGTCTGGTCTCGAATTCTTCCTTGCCCTTCTGGATTGCCGTTTGCATTGCCTTGAGTTGCTTGTTCGCGAGCGCGACGAGCTTGCTGTACCTGGACTCTTCCTGGCTGGCTCGCAGTGCCTTGGCGGCGTTGATGATTTCGGTGCGGTCCACGAACATAATTGCCTTTCAAGGTGAAGGAGAGAAAGCGCAGGCGCCGCACGGGCTTGACTTCAGGAGCCAGCTTTTCTGGGATGCGACGACAACTGTATAAATATACAGTGTTCGCCGGCTAACCGGCAAGGGAGTAGAGGGTGAAAGTCCCTGACAGCGGAAGATCTACCTCTCCTGGCACCGGCTGAGGCTGGGTAGCTTGTAGGCGCTGGATTCAGGCCGTTGTGCAATGTCAGCCGTAGGGAAGCAACCGGCTGCTCAAGTCCGAACGTCATGACGACCAAGTTGAGAGGAGCCGACCGGCGCCTTACGACCCTTCCCTGTCGTTCCACTTAGGCCGCAGTAGCGGCCGCTATCGTGTGTAAAACGGCCTCTGCCTGCCCGCGCGGACGGCTTTTGCGCTCATGCAATGGCCTCGCCCATCAGTCGTCCACGCATCATCCATAGGTTGCTCAGGGCGAACAGCGTACGCAACTGCTGCGTGTTCTTCATCGGCCGCGATGGCATCTTTAGATGCCACCGTGCGCGGCGATGAACATGGCGACTGCCGACCGGCAATAGGATTCGATTTCGTTGTCGTCCTCTGCTCTCGCCTCGTCGAAGCGGGCGATAAGCAGGAGATCGGATCCTTTGAAAAGCGCGGCGAACAAGCGGGCGGACTGGAGAGCATCGGGTACGTTCAGAATCGCTTTCGCGTGCAACTGACGCAACACGGCCTCGATTTGGGCGATGACATGGGCGGGGCCGGCTTCGTAATGGAGCTTGCTTAACGACTTTTGATTCGTCTTGTCGGCCAAAACCATGGCTTCGACATTGCGGACGTCCGGGCTCAACAGCGTGCGAAGCAGGGATGACCCCACCGCCATGAGCTGGTCTTCGGCCGAACCGTCGACGCCTTCAAAAAGAGCCTGCGGTGCAAACTGCTCGCAGCGGGCCACCATGGCCGCGCTGAACAGCGCCTCCTTGTTCTCGAAGTGCCGATAGATGCTTAGCTTGGATATCTTCGCCCGCTGGGCGACCTTGTCCATGGTCGTCGCTTGAAAACCCAGTTCCACGAAGAGTTCGCAGGCGGTGTCGACTATCGTTTGGCGAAGCGCCTCGTTGGCGGGCCGACCGCGCCGGCCCTGGCTGTTTTCGGTCACGAAAATTCCAGTACTTGACAGTATTCAAATTCTTGTACTACGATACCACGGAGTATCGAAAATGTGCAAGCCAAGGGTAGGTTCCAACCGGTTGTCCAAATCAGCTTTCCCCGGGCCGCCCGGCGATAACGAATGCGGCATTGTCCGGCCGGTCAATAGCCATGGGCAACTTTCTGCCAATGCCGAAGCCCTGCTCGCTGACCGTCTCAAGCGCTTATCTCCGGACGTTATTGCGCACCAGGCCTAGCCACCCCTCTATCCACAACACGGAGCCCATCACCATGAATGACGTCATCATCATCGGCGGCAGCTTTGCCGGCCTCGCCGCCGCCCTGCAGCTCGGCCGTGCGCGCCGCAAGGTCACCGTTCTCGATACCGGCCGGCCGCGCAACCGCTTTGCCGGCCACTCGCATGGCCTGCTCGGCCACGATCACAAGCCGCCGCTGGACATCCTAGTCGAGGCGCGGCAGCAGCTTGCGCGCTATCCAACGATCAGGCTGGTCAATGCTCGGGCCGAGAGCGTGTCTGGCGCCATCGACGATTTCTGCGTCGTCACTGACGATCACGAAAGCCTAAGGGCGCGCCGCCTCATCCTGAGCTATGGCGTCGCCGACCAGATGCCTGATGTTCCGGGCTTTGCCGAAAGCTGGGGCACGTCCATCGTGCCCTGCCCCTATTGCGACGGGTTTGAAGTCGCCGGCCAGCATTGGGGCCTCGTCTGGTCCGGCCCACAGTCGCACCAGTCTGCCAGGCTGTTCCGCGATTGGACTGACAAGTTGACTGTCTTCGCCGATGGTCATGACATTGCGGCCGATATCCAGGCCGATCTGGCGCGCCGCAACATACCTGTCGTCGATGGCCGGATCGTCGAGATCGCTCATCACACGGGCCATATCACCACCGTCAATCTCGATACCCGCCGCAATGTCGCGGTCGACGTCCTGTTCGCCCATCCGCGCAACAAGCCGTCCGCAAGCCTGCATGAATCACTGGGCCTCGCCACGGTCGATACGCCCACTGGCATCGTCCTCAAAGTCGACGAGCGCCGCCAAACCAGCATCCCCGGCATCTACGCCGCTGGCGACCTCGCCACGCCCTTCTTGCCCTCGGTCACCCAAGCATCATCGCAGGGCGCGATGGCGGGTATCTTCGCCCAGCAGTCGATGGTTGTTTGAGAGCACGGATTCCTTTCTCCCGTTGCGTCGTCGCCTTCGAAAAGGTCGGCGTAGATCGGCGCGGCGAAGGACGGATCGTCGAGTCAAGGAGATGACATGGCAGAGCAAAGTGCCGATCAGGTCGGTGACTGGAACGGTCAAAGCGGGGAGCGCTGGGTTGCCAACCAGGCCCGGCTCGACGCTATGGTGGCGGTGTTCGGCCAGGCCGCGATAGAAGCCGCCGCGCCTGCGACGGGTGAGCGCGTGCTGGACATCGGCTGCGGCGCGGGCGCGTCGAGTCTGGCTCTCGCAGCCCGCGTCGGCGCAGGGGGCCAAGTGCTGGGCGTGGATATATCCGAACCGCTGATCGGCCGAGCGCGCGCGCTTGCGCAACGGGATACGCCGGCCCTGTTTCAGGTGGCCGACGCCAGCAGCGCAGAGCTGCCCGAGGGCGCGTTCGACATCCTGTTCTCGCGTTTCGGGGTGATGTTCTTCGACGATCCGATAGCGGCGTTCGCCCACATGCGACGCGCGCTCCGGCCCGGCGGGCGGGTCGCTTTCGTCTGCTGGCGCGGCGCGGCCGAGAACGATTGGGTGCGCCTGCCGATGGGCGCGCTCAAGGGCATCGTCCCGCCGAGCGCGCTGCCCGATCCCGAAGCGCCCGGCCCGTTTTCGTTCGGCGACCGGGGGCGCGTGGCACGCATCCTGACGGCGGCTGGCTTCACCGATATTGCTATCGCCCCCTTCGACGCTTCCGTCCCGTTCGGCGAGGGCGGGACGCGGGACGCTGCGATCGACGACGCGGTGAAGATGACACTCGAGGTCGGCCCGTTGTCGCGTGCGCTCGCTGATCAGCCCGACGACATCCGCGCCCGCGCCTCGGCCGCAGTTCGTGCCGCCTTCGCGGGGCTCCCCGGCGAGCGGTCGGTGATGATCAACGGCGCGGCGTGGATCGTCATGGCACGCAATCCGGTAGGCTGACAGGGATTAAACAGGGAGACGCCCCCGCTCCGTGGAGTGGGGCGTTTTTGGCCGGTCAAATTGATGTCCCTCCAAGCTTGGAAGCCGCCATTAGTGAGCTAGAAGCCTTGATGGCGAGGTACAGGCCGCTTTTGGCCGGTCTCGACCCGCTGGCCATTTGGGGCCGGACTCTGCAGCGCCAGAAGCGACTTCCGACCCACTTCGGCCGTCGGCCCCGATGCCAAGTCAAGGGCGGCTTCCAACGTGCAACCGTCATTCGTGCTGCCGCGTTGGTCGGTAAGTTCTCGGCCTATCCGGGGCAACTGAGAATCGTAGACAGAGGGAGATGAATACTGTGACGAGCCTTCCGCTTCCATCGGCTCTACCTGCATGCCCTCCTGGCGGGCGTCGTGGCCAAGTGCTTGTCACACAGGCTGGGAGAGCTGCCGTCGGGTAGCCTCAGTGTCGCGCCATTCGAGCGAACGGTCGAAGTCCAAATAGACTGCCGGCACCGACGAACAGCAGCGCGACACCCAGATTCCACAACAAGACCATCGCGCTGGCATCCAGTGGATGAATGAGTAGCAGGCTCGTTGCCGCCATCGCGGCAACGGCAAGGCCCGCACACATCGCCACCGGCGTTGGCGAGAGGCGTGCCACATAGCGCAACATGGCCGTCAAGGCAATGGATAGCGGCGCGCTGACCATCACCAGCGTTGCGAAGCAGCGCGCGGTCTCGCCGGGCGACATGCCTTCCGGCCCGATCACCACCCAGTTCGTCAGGCAGCCGTAACCGATTGTGCCCACCCAGACGGCCAGGGATGGCAGCGGCAACAACAGCCACCGGTGCGAGCGACCCGGCACGCTGGCGATGAACGCGGCCGCCGCGGCCAAGACGCCGGTCACGATGGCGGCTGTAACGCTGGTGACGAAGACGGGCTGTTGCAGCTTCAGCGCAAGATCTGGCCGCACGCCATTCACGAGCACTACCAGCGCTAGCAACAGGGCAGCCAGCAACAGCCAGCACACCACCCGCACCAAGGGCCGGTGCAAGCGGCGAACCGGCGTGGCGTCAGCCACCAGCGAGTCGATCAGGTCAGGGGTGTCTCTCACGGCTTGCTACCTTGGGATTCGAACAGTTTGCGCAGTGTCTTCAAGGCGCGATGGGTGGCCACTTTCAGCGCGCCGACAGACATGCCGCTGGCGATGGCGGCCTCTTTCAATGACATCTCCTCCAGTTTCAGCATGCGCAGCGCCTCGCGCTGTCCGGCAGGCAGACAGTCCACCGCGTCGCGCACCGCCCGTGCGTCCAGTGCCATTTCCTGGAGGTTCGCGCCGGGGTCGGAAATGGTTTCCGGTTCCGTGTCGAGCGGTGTTTCTCGCGCACTGGTGCGTGCCCGCCGGCGCAGGCCGTCGACAATCCGCCGGCGGGCGATGGCCACCAGCCACGGGCCGAACGGACGCGCCGGGTCGTAGGTGTGGCGCACGGCGTGAATCGTGAGCAGCACATCCTGCACGGTGTCCTCGATATCGCCGGGGTTGCGGACCTGGCGTACGGCCAGCGCCCGGATGTACGGGGTGATGCCTTCGAGCAGGCGCCGGTACGCCGCGCGGTCGCCGGCCTGTGCGCGGGCCATCATGGCCGACCAGTCCGGCGTGCCGTCCGGGCGGCACGCGGGTTTGGACAAGGGGTCAGGACCAGCCGCATCGTGCGTGGCGTCAACGAGACCCAGCTTGCCGCCGGCATGGTGGCCTGGACGTTGTGAGCGGTCAGCTTGGGAAGACATGCCTGAATTCTGCTTCATGGAGAGCCGCCTGTCGCGCAGTTAGTTTTTCCGGGGATGCGTAACCTTTGGTCGCGTGGGGCCGAATCTCCTGACACGGCTCCGGATCCGGGCCGCAACCGTCAGGAGAAAGCAAGATGAACAAGCATGTATTGGCCGCATCCACCTTGTCGTCCGCCCTAGGGCTGGCGCTTGCCATGGTCGCCGCGCCCGCGCAAGCGCAAACCACGAAGGACATGAGCGCGATGCCGCAGGTCGTGAAGGACAACATGGCGAGGATGGAAAAGAGCAAGCTGGAGAAGTGCTATGGCATCAATGCCGTGGCAAAGAACGACTGCGCGGAAGGTGCGCATTCCTGCGCGGGACAAGCCACGCAGGCACGCGATGCCAAATCCTACGTGCTGCTGCCCGCCGGCGATTGCAGCAAGATCCAGGGCGGCAAGCTGAAGGCCTCCTGAGGCAGGGGCGAAACATGCCTGCCGCGGCTGTCGCCTCTCCACGCGCCCTGGGCCCGATCCCGCCGCGCGCCGGGATCGGACTGCGCTTTCGGCACCATCAGGCAGTGGTGGAGGAACGCCCGGCCGTTGCGTGGTTCGAGGTGCATACGGAAAACTACATGGGCGGCGGCCGCGCGCCGGGCTGCCTGGACGCCATTCGCCGTGACTACGCCCTATCGCTGCACGGCGTTGGCCTGTCGCTGGGCAGCGCAGACGGGTTGGACCTGGCGCATCTGGCGCGGGTGCGCGAGGTGGTTGAACGGGTCGAACCCGGGCTTGTGTCGGAGCATCTTTCCTGGAGCACCACCCGCGGCACGTATCTCGCCGACCTGCTGCCCTTGCCGATGACCGAGGAGGCGCTTGCCGTGGTATGCCGGCATGTCGACCAGATCCAGGGCGCACTGCGGCGCCGCATCCTGGTCGAGAACCCGTCTACCTACCTGCAGTATCGCCACTCAACCGTTCCCGAGTGGGAATTCCTGGCCGAAGTGGCGCGGCGCACCGGGTGCGGCATCCTGTGTGACGTCAACAATATCTATGTCAGCGCCTGCAATCACGGATGGGACGCCATGACCTACCTGCATGCGCTTGCGCCGGCCGTTATCGGGGAAATCCATGTGGCCGGCCACAGTGTGCGGCAACTCGGGCAGGGGCAGGTCCTGCGCATCGATGATCACGGCTCGCGCGTGGCACCGGCGGTGTGGTCGCTCTACGAGGCGGCGCTTGAGCGGTTCGGTGCGGTGCCGACGCTGATCGAATGGGATACGGACGTGCCGCCTCTCGATGTGCTGATGGGGGAAGCGCGTATCGCTCAGGCGGCACTGGAGAAACAGCAGCATGCAATCCGATCCGCCCTCATTGCTTGAGCTGCAGCGCGCGTTCGCCCAGGAACTGGGGAATGCTGCCACCGGCGAGGCCTCGGCGCACGTGATCGCGGACGGGCTGGCGCCCCAGGCGCGGCTGGGCATCTACCGAAACACCGCCACCGCCACGCTCGTAGGCGCGCTGCGCCTGTCTTATCCTGCCATCCAGGCGCTGGTAGGCCCCGAGTTCTTCGAAGGCGCGGCCCGGCTGTTCATCGGGCAGTCTGCCCCGCAGAGCGCGTGGCTGGATGCGTATGGCGAGGCGTTCGCGGAATTTCTGGCGCGCCTGCCTGGGGCAGCCGCAATTGGCTACCTGCCTGACGTCGCCCGGCTGGAGTGGGCCGTGAGTACGGTCTTGCACGCGCCGGACGTCACGCCGCTCGATCTGCGCCGCCTGGCGGAATCAGACTTATCCGCAGCCGGCGATATGCATTTCTTGCCGCATCCCGCGGTGCGCCTGGTGCATGCCGCGTTCCCCGTCGATGCCATCTGGCGCGCGGTGCTGAACCGCGACGACCATGCCCTGTCGCGCATCGACCCCGCTGCGGACCCGGTCTGGCTGCTGGTGCGCCGCACATCGGACGGCATCGACGTCGACCGGCTCAGCGCGTGGCGATGGCAATTCACCGCGGCCTTGCTGGCCGGGCATCCACTGCACGCCGCGTTGGGCCCGACGCCGCCGGCGGATGCACCCGCGTGGCTGGCCACGCTGTTGTCGGCCGGCTGCTTTACCGGCTTCGGCCGGGCCCAGGCCTCTGACTTACCCATCCCGGATCTCTCGCCATGACACACGCTGCGCCTTCCCCCCGCGCCTCTCTAACGCTTGCCGCGCGCGCGCAGCGCGCGGTGGATTGGCTCGATCGCATGCCGTACACAGTCCTGGCCATTCCGTTGCGGCTCGCGGTCGCCACCGTCTTCTGGAATTCGGCCGTGGCCAAGCTGGCGAACTGGGTGACGGCGGTGGAGCTGTTCCGGGAGGAATACCAACTGCCGCTGCTGCCGCCCGAACTGGCCGCCTACCTGGCGGTATCCGTTGAGCTGACGGCGCCAGTGCTGCTGGTGCTCGGCCTGGCAACCCGCCCCGTGGCGCTGATACTGCTTGGCATGATCACGGTGATCCAGCTGTTCGTTTATCCGCAGGCATGGCCTACGCATATCCAGTGGGCGGCAATGCTGCTGGTACTGCTGGCGCGGGGGGGCGGGGCGCTCTCGGTTGACTGGCTGATTCACCGGCGTCTCACGGACGCTTCGGAGCACTGAGCCGTGTGGACGGGAAGCCCGGGCGATCCTTCTGATCTTCAGCGACGATAGTGCGATGCGCGACGTCATCCTGGAATCAGTCGTGACCTGCCCACATTGCGGGTGGGCGCAGCGGGAGACCATGCCTACGGATGCTTGCGTGTTCTTCTATGAGTGTCGGCATTGCAGAGTGGCGCTGAAACCCAAATCGGGAGACTGCTGCGCATTCTGCTCGTTTGGTTCGGTCAGAGGTCCGCAGGTGCAGCAAGGGACGGGTCGCGAATTGAGTGAAGTTCTATACGCCGTGGCGAATGATCCGCCGTTGCCTGCGAGGGCAGACGAATATTTCCAGCGGCGGGCGGCCGTCAACCGCTTCCGCGAGGAGGCATATGTTGGCCTTTCTGCCGTGCGATTCGTGTACTGGGCGGAAGCCAGCCGTTTGAAGGTCGCCGATTCCTTTGGTGTCGGAGAATGTCGAATGTCCGGTCGGTTGAGCGAAGCCGACGGCTGGGTGTCCGTCTTGGCGATTCGGCGAGTGGCAGAAGTTGGCCGAACGCGGACATCGGTTTGCCGTCAACCGCGATTGGCACGGTTGATGTCTTCTACGTTTGGGTCATCCGATATGTAGAACGACTATGGTCGGCGGGTACGAGCCACCTTGACAGTCGAGACGTCGATGAGGGCATCCGGGGCGCTACCAGATGCCCCATTACCTTATTCGACCCTGATATTTGCTGCCTTGACGACGTCGCCGTACTTCTTCAGATCGGTCTGAATCTGCTTGCTAAACGCCTCCGGCGAATTGCCGACCGGCACGATGCCTAGCGTCGCGAGCCGCTCGCGCGTGTCAGGCAGGTTGACAACGGTATTCAGTTCCTTGGACAGGCGATCGACGATCTCCCTCGGGGTCTTGGCAGGGGCCAGCAACCCAACCCACGAGTCGCTGACCAGGCCCGCGACACCTGATTCTTCCAGCGTCGGCACATCCGGCAGGGCGGGCACGCGGCTCGCACCGGAGACAGCGATCGCCGTGGCCTTGCCGGACTTCACGTATTGCTGGGCACCGGCCACTGCGGTGTACAGCACGGGCAGCGTGCCCCCCACCAGATCGCCCATGGCCTGGCCGCCACCCTTGTAAGGGACGTGAACCATTTTCAGGCCGGTGCGAGCCTTGAGCAGTTCGCCGGCCAGGTGCGGCGTGCTGCCGGTGCCGGCGCTGCCATAGGACAGGCCATCCGGCCGGGTCTGTGAATACGCGACGAGTTCCTTCAGGTTCTTCGCCGGCACGGACGGATGCGCGATCAGGATCAGTGCCGCATCGCCAATCTTGCCGACAGGCACGAAGTCCTTGAGCGGATCGAACGGGATCTTTGGGAAGACATGTGGATTGATGACGATGGTGCCATCGAAGCCAAGCAGTAACGTGTAGCCGTCCGGTGCCGACTGGGCCGCCATCGCGGTACCAATATTGCCCGATGCGCCGGGCTTGTTGTCGACTACGATCTGCTGACCCAGGCGCTGGCTCAGCTTGTCTGCAATCACACGTGCGCTGGTGTCCGAGACGCCACCGGGCGCGAACGGCACGATCAGGCGGATGGGGCGCGAAGGGTAGTCCTGCGCGACGGCGCCCGTGCCGAATACTGCTGGCGGGACGGCGGCCATGGCGCATAGCGCCTTGACGAGGGTACGACGTTGCATATTGTCTCCTCCTGCTCAAACAGGGAGTCTTTTGGCGTTATCGCCTGTTATTGGCACTGCAAAACGACGGGTACGGCCTCGGCACGATCAGACGACAATGGGCGTGGTGGCACCATCGATCGACAGGATCGCGCCAGAGATGTAGGCCGCCCGCGCCGATGCGAGGAACAGCACGGCATCTGCAATTTCTTCGGGCGCGGCCAGCCGCCCGAGCCCGGTGCGCTCGCTGGCGCGGCGCAGTGCCTCGTCCACGGTCGCGCCGGCCAGCTTGGCCTCGGCCTCCAGGCCTTGCTGAAGCCGTTCGGTACGCGTGGCCGACGGATTCACCGCGTTCACCCGCACCCCGGAGCGTCCGTAGGCGCTCGCCAGCCCCGCAGTGGCCAGCATCAGCGCGGCGTTGGCGGCGCCGCCGGGCAGATGGGTCGGGCTCGCAACCTTGCCACCCATGCCGATGACGTTGACGATCACGCCGCTGCCCGCCTGGGCCATCCGCTTGATGACGGGGTCGATGACATGGATGTAGGCAAAGTACTTGGCGTCCATGGCATCGCGCCACGCCGAAGGCGTGAGCTCCGCCGGAGGCGTACGACGCGCGCCGCCGGCGGACGTGACGAGGATGTCGATGCCACCCAGCGCGGCCGCGGCCGCGTCAGCGGCGTGGGCGGCCTGCATGGCATCGGTCAGGTCGGCCGCCAGCGTCGTCAGCGCGGTGGCGAGATTCGCCTCGCTGCGGCCGACGATGGCAACCCTGGCGCCCTCGCGCAGGAATGCGCGCGCGCATGCCAGTCCGATGCCGCGGCTGCCGCCGGTAATCAGCACGCGCTTTCCACTCAGTTCAAGATCCATATCGGGTGGTGTCCATGTCAGTTCGATGTGTGCCGCGGCAAGATACGCGGGGCGGCCCGGCGACGCCGCTATTCAGGCTGGATGCCGCCGCGCCTGGCCACATCCGCCCACTTCTGGGTTTCCTTGCCGAGGAACGCGCGAAACTCCGCTGGCGGCGTCAGCACGATGGTAGCCCCCTGGTCCTTCATCTGCTTGGCGAGCGCCGGATCCTGCGTCACCTGCTGCAGGTCGTGATGGATCTGCTCCACGATGGCTGCCTGCATGCCCGCCGGCCCGAACAGGCCGTACCAGTTCAGCGATTCCACGCCGTCGAGTCCCGCCTCCTTGAACGTCATGGCATCCGGGAAGAGGGCCATACGCTGGTCTGCCGCCACGCCGATCACACGCAGATTGCCACTCTGCACGTGAGGCAGCGCTGTGAGTACGCTGGTAAAACCGGCACCGACGTGGCCACCGATGACATCGACCATGATCTGCGCGCCACCCTTGTACGACACCGGAATGGTCCTGAGATTGCCGGCCTGGCGCAGCAGCTCGCCGGTCAGCCGCGTTTGCCCTTCGGAGTAGCCGATGCCGAGCGGTTGGCTGCGGGCGGTCCTGACCAGATCGGTCAGCGACTTCGCGGGGTTGGACTTCGACACGACCAGCACCATCGGCGAGATGGCGAGCCGCGTGATGGGGGAAAAGCCGCGTACGGTGTCGTAGGGCAGCTTCTTCATCAGCACGGGATTGATCGCGTGCGAACCCACCACCATCAGCAGCGTATAGCCATCCGGAGCAGACTTGTACACGTGGCCGGAGCCGATCACGCCATTGGCACCGGGCCGGTTTTCCACAATGACAGACTGCCCCCAGCGCTCGGAAAGCTTCTGCGCAACGAGCCGGCTGACGATGTCGGTGCCGCCACCGGGCGCATAAGGCACCACCAGCGTGACGGGTTTTTCCGGCCACTTGGCCAGGGCGTGCCCGGAAGCCAGTGCTGCCGCGGTACAGGCCATGGCGCCCATTACGCGCATGGCGCGCAGTGCGCCACGAATCGAGCGAACATTCCACATCGTGTGTCTCCTCCATTTATGTCTTGTCAGTCCGGATGCGCGCCGGCATCCGTGTCGGCATCGCGTGCCGTCCTGGGCGGACTGTCTGGTTGCAACGTTGCCCGGTCAGGCCGCCACGCGCTGGCGCTCGCGCTGTCTGCGCAGCCACGCACTGGAGCGACCGCCGAGCGCGCGGCCCAGCAGCGATTCGGCGTAGGCCACCGCGTCGAGCAGCCCGTCGAGCGAAATCCCGGTGCTGAAGCCACATTGGCCGGCCATCAGCACCAGATCCTCGGTAGCCAGGTTGCCCGCCGCGCCGGGCGCGAACGGACAACCGCCAATGCCGCCCACGCTGGCGTCGAAGCGCCGCACGCCGGCTTCCAGCGCGGCCCATGCATTGGCCGCACCCAGGCCCCGCGTGTCATGCAGATGGATCGCCAGCGAGTCGGGGCCGAGCGCTTGCGCCAGGGCCGACATGCGGGTCTTGACCGCGGCAGGCGCGGCTGCACCGATGGTGTCCGCGATGACGATTTCCCCGGCGCCCGCATCGCGCATGCGGCAGGCCAGCCGCAGCACCGTGTCCAGATCGACCGTCCCTTCGAACGGACAGTCGAACGCAACGGCCACATAGGCGCGCGTGCGCAGGCCCAGTCCGCGCGCCCGGATCAGCGTCTGCTCGCTGACCTCGGTCGCCGCATCCAGCCCCATGTTGATGTTGCGCTGGTTCATCGTCTCGGTGGCGGACAGCACGACGGCAATCTCGGTGGCGCCCGCGGCATGGGCGCGTTCCAGCCCTTTCAGGTTCGGCACCAGCGTGGATAGTCGCAGGTCCGGGCACTGTGCCGATGCACGCCGGATCACGTCGGCCGCGTCGGCCATCTGCGGCACGGCCTTTGGCGATACGAAGCTGGTGGCTTCCACGCTGCGTATTCCCGCACGCGCAAGCAGGCGGATCAGTTCGACCTTGGCGTCGGTGGAGATGGCGACGGCTTGGTTCTGCAGCCCGTCGCGCGGCGCGACGTCGGTGATGGTGATGGCCGGGGTGTCGTCCGTCCCGGGGGCGTTGCTATGGCCGGTGCTCATGCCACCGCTCCGGCTTCGCGCAACCGCGCGACCTGTTCGTCGTCATAGCCCAGCACGTCGCGCAGCACGGAGGCCGTGTGCTCGCCCAGCGCGGGCGGGCAGGTGTACGCGGGTTCGGTCACGCCGGAAAGCTTCACCGGGTTGCCCGGCATGCGCACGGTTTCGCCGGTCTTCAGCGGTACCTCGACGATCATGTCGCGGGCCTCCACCTGCGGCTCGCGCAGTGCGTGCGCGAAGTCGTTGACGGGACCGCAGGGGATGCGGGCCTGCCGCAGGCGCGCCAGCCAATAGGCGGACGATTCGCCGCGCAATTCGTTGGCGATGATGGCGTCGATGCGTGCCTTGTCCGCATAGCGGCCGGGTTGCTTCAGATACTCCGGCGCCCGCAGGTCGGGATGATCGATCACGCTCAGGAAGCGCTCGAAGAACGCGTCGCCAATGCAGGCGATGATGATGTGGCCGTCGCTGGTGGGGTAGGTGTTGTACGGCACGTGCACGAAGTGGCTGTTGCCGATGCGCTCCGGCACCAGGCCGGACATCAGGTGCATCGTCGCCATGTAGTTCAGCAGCGAGATCTGGGCGTCCAGCATCGAGATGTCCACGTGCTTGCCAACGCTGGTCTGCTCGCGCGCGGCCAGCGCCGCCAGCACGCCGATGGCACCGAACACGCCGCCGCCCAGGTCACCGACCGGAATGCCGCTGCGTACCGGCGGGCCGTCGGCCATGCCGGTGATCGACATGCCGCCGCCCATGGCCTGCACCACCTGGTCGAACGCCGGCTGCTGGCGGTCCGGCCCGGTCTGGCCGAAGCCTGTGACGGAGCACGTGATGATGCGCGGGTTGACCTTGCTCAGCGATGCGTGGTCGATGCCGAGCCGCTCCGTCACGCCCGCGCTGAAATTGTCGAAGACCACGTCGGCATTGCGCACGAGATCCAGGAAGACCGCCCGGCCCGCCTCGGACTTCAGGTCCACGCACACGCTTTGCTTGTTGCGGTTCAGCGTCAGGAAGTACGCGCCCATGCCGTCGCGGGCGTAGTCCTCGCTCTCCGCGAGCAGCTTGCGCGTGCCTTCCCCGGTGCCGGGAGGTTCGACCTTGATCGTGCGCGCGCCCAGGTCGGCGAGCAGCATGGTGCCGTACGGGCCCGAGAGCATATGGGTCAGGTCCAGCACGGTGATGTGTCCGAGCGCCTGCATTGATTCCTCCATGGTTCGTTCGTCTGATGGTGTCAGCGCAATGGATGTGCCAGCCCGTGCAGGCGCTTGCAAGTGCTTGATTTCCATGGGGCAGAGGGCTTTCGGATGACAAATCCCCGGTTTCATGAAACACTCATGCAACGTCCGTGAAACAACGGTGAGACGCTCGTGCAACGCACACGAGACGAATGAAGGCGCCCGGCACTGCACTGCAGCCGCCCGGGCCGGCGAGGAGCCCCATGCGCAGCACCCTTCCCGAACGCGGCAGCCGGCCGCGCATCTGCTTCATCAGCTACAGGCACCTGAGCCGCTTTGCCATGGCGGTACTGGACGAGTTTGCCGATCGCGCGACGATCGAGGTGGTCAATGGCTCGTTCGAGGCCGCGCTGGACGCCGCCCATGACCGCCTGCGCGATGGGGCGACCGACGTCTTCGTCAGCGCCGGCGCGAACGCCACGATCCTGCGCAACGCGCTCGACGCGCCGGTTGCCACCATCAAGCTCAGCGGCTTCGACATCCTGCTGGCGCTCTACAACGCGCGGCGCATCTCCAGCCGGGTTGGTGTGGTCATGTATGGCGAATGCATCCCAGAACTGGACGCCATCCGCGAACTGCTCAATATCGAGATTGCCCAGTACGCATACCGCACGCCGGACGAGGCGCGTCAGTGCTTCGAGCTGCTGGCGCGCGACGGCTATGAAGTAGTGGTGGGTTCCAGCATCGTCGTGGAACTGGCCGAGCAGTACGGCATCCATGGGCGCCTGGCCTATTCGATCAATGCGGTCCGGCAGGGGATTGAAGACGCCATCGAGCTGGCGCGCGTGGCCCGGCTGGAAGCCAGCCGCTATGACCAGCTCAATGGCGTGCTGCATAACCTGCAGGAAGCCGTGCTGGCAGTGGATCGGGACAATCGCGTGATTGCCGTCAATCCACCCATGGAAGTGCTGCTTGGCCGCGCCAAGAATCGGATGATCGGCCAGCATCTGGAAGACATCGAGCCGGCGCTGTCCCTGCAATCCACGCTGGCCAGCGGCGTGCAGGAGCGGGGCAGCGTGTTCCGCTTCGCGCAGCGCGACTGGATCGTCAATCGCACCCCGATCCGCGAGCATGGCGATACGGTCGGCGCGGCCATCACGCTGTACGACTCGCGAAACATCCAGGATGCGGACGCCAGCCTGCGCAGCCAGCAGCGCCGGCATCCGCGCAACGCACGCAACCGCTTCGACAACCTGATCGGCGCCAGCCCAGCCTTTACCCGCGCCTGCGCAACGGCGCGGCGCTTTGCCAGGACGGACCTCACGGTGCTGCTGGCCGGCGAGAGCGGGGTGGGCAAGGAGCAGTTCGCGCAGGCCATCCACAATGAAAGCAAGCGCGCCGCCAAGCCCTTCGTGGCGATCAACTGCGCCGCATTTCCGGAGGCGCTGCTGGAGAGCGAGCTGTTCGGCTATGACGAAGGGGCCTTCACCGGCTCGCGCCGGGGCGGCAAGCGCGGGCTATTCGAATCGGCCCATACCGGCACGCTGTTTCTCGACGAGATTGGTGACATGCCGGTCTCGCTGCAGACCCGCCTGCTGCGCGTGTTGCAGGAGCGCGAGATCCTGCGTCTGGGCGGCGCAATTCCGATTCCGGTCGACGTACGGATCATCGCGGCGACGCACCAGCCGCTGCCGCAACTGATTGCCGCGCGGCAGTTCCGTCAGGATCTCTATTACCGCATCAACACGCTGCAACTGGCGTTGCCGACGCTGCGCGAGCGCTCCGAGGACATCGAACTGCTTGCCACGTTCCTGTTGCGACGTTCGCTCGATCGACTGGACTCGCGCCTGGACGCACCGGCCCTTGTCGCGCGTTTGCTGCCGCGGCTCCAGGCCTATGCATGGCCCGGCAACATTCGCGAGCTGGAGAACATCTGCGAGCGAATGGCGGTGTTCTTCTCGCAATGGGAGGTCCTGCATCACATCGCATTCGACGAACTGCGTCACGATTGCCCGGAGTTGTTTGGGGGGATGGCTGAAGGCGTCAGGGCCGGCAGCCTCGGGGCGCGGCAACAGGCTGCTGCGGATGCTTCGCCACCGTTGATCGCACCGCGCGAACGTGTACTGGAGGTGCTGGCGGAATGTGGTGGCAATCGCCAGCAAGCAGCGCAACGGCTGGGCGTCAGTCGCGCGACGTTGTGGCGATGGGAGAAGGCGGCCACGGCGGCTTCCGCGATTTCGTCGGTGCATGCTTTAGCAATCGGCGCGCAGCCGGTACGCACCGAGTCCTCGCCACACGCATCTGGTACTCCAGGCCAGGAGTGCTAGCTTGGCTGCATACCGTCATAGCGGTTGCTGAACGGGACGGTGTCCGACGGCAGCTCCCGCCCATTACTGCCACAGCCTAGCTTAGCTCTAGTGGCCGAAGTCAGGTGCGGATTCAACCGGTCGATGCAACACACTAAAGGCTTTGCGAGCCTGAGGGGTGCTGCAAATGAAGCAAAGACGGCGGATCTACTACACCGAGACCCAAAAGGCACTGATGTGGGAACGGTGGCGCAAAGGTGACACGCTTCATCAGATCGCACGATTGTTCGATCGGGGTCACTCTTCGATTCAGAGGGTCTTGGCAGAGACCGGTGGTATCCAGCCAGTACAGCGAAACCGCTCCCGATTGGCGTTGACGCTTGCCGAACGAGAGGAGATCTCTCGGTCCGTGGCGGCCGGGCTCTCTGTCCGGTCGATTGCATCCAGGCTAGGACGCGCCCCGTCTACCATTAGTCGTGAGCTCAGGCGAAACGGGGGAAGCCAAGGCTATCGTGCAAACCAGGCGGACGAGCTTGCCTGGGCGCGAGCGCGCCGCCGCACGAGACGATCTATCGTAGCCCTTATGTACAGGCCCGCGGTGCGCTGAAGAAGGAGTTGCTTGAGCACCTGAGGCGCTGCCGGGTCATGCGTCACTCTCGTCTCTATTCCGCGAAGACTGACGAGCGCGGAAGAATCTGTGACACCGTTTCGATCAGTGAGCGGCCTGCAACCGTCGAAGATCGCGCGATTCCCGGCCACTGGGAAGGCGACCTGCTTTTCGGCAGCGGCAACAGCCAGATCGTCACCTTGGTCGAGCGTCAGACGAGGTTTGTGATGCTGGTGAAGGTTGCCAGCAAGGACACAGAGACTGTGGTCAACGCCTTGATCAAACATGCAGGCAAATTACCCCAGGAGCTGTACAAATCGCTGACGTGGGATCGTGGAAAAGAGATGGCCGATCACAAGCGCTTTACCGTGGCGACCGACATCCAGGTCTACTTCTGCGACCCTCAGAATCCCTGGCAACGGGGGGCTCATACGAGAACACGAACGGCCTATTGAGACAATACTTCCCGAAAGGCACGGATCTCTCCGTCTACTCGCAAGCCAAACTCAAAGCCGTCGCGAGGCGGCTCAATGAACGTCCGCGCAAGACACTCAACTTTGATACCCCGGCCGAACGATTCCATCAAAACGTTGCATCGACCGGTTGAATCCGCAGTCGACCTCGGACATTCGCTGAGTCAGGCTTGGCGACATGCCTCGCTATAGCGCCTCGCGGCGGCCAGTCAGGAACCAGGTATGCACTGCACCGACCCCCTTTGCCACGATGATGCCGCGTTCTTCGAACTGAAAGGATTCTCCCAGTCGATTGCGAGTTGCGTCGGTAACCTGAATCCGTCCAGCCAGACTATGGGACTCCATCCGACTTGCAGTGTTGACGGCATCGCCCCATAAGTCGTAAATGAATTTGCGCTTGCCGATAACGCCGGCCACGACCGATCCACTATTGATGCCAATTCGCATTCGGAGGTTATAGCCGGTGCGTCGATTGAACAGTCTGAGCGCGTCTATCATGTCCAGTGCCATGTCGGCAGCTCGGACAGCATGGTCAGAAACCGGTTCCGGTAGCCCGGCGGCTGCCATGTAAGCGTCCCCGATTGTCTTGATCTTCTCAAGTCCGCGGCGATCCGCGATGGTGTCGAATTCGGTGAAGATCTCATTGAGCACTGCGACCAGGCGCTCGGCGCTCATGCCCACCGAGAAACGGGTGAATGACACGATGTCCGCAAACAAGACCGTCACTTCCGGGAAGCTGTCGGCTATGACTTCAGGAATGCTGTTGGCTACGATTTCCGGACGTGCTTTTAGTCGTTCAGCGATCGGAGAGGGCAGCAGGTTCAAAAGCAGCCGCTCCGAAAGCGTCTGCTCGACCATGAGTCGATCGTAAAGACTCTGAAGTTCATCGCGCTGACGGCAGATGAGATCCCAACTGGCTTGAAGCTCCTCGTTTTTTCGCGCAAGCGCTGCTTCGGCGCGCTTCTTTTCCGTGATGTTGCGCCCTTCAGGCAGCAGGAACACCACCTTGCCATCCGAATCTCTAATCGGTAATAGCGAGAAGTCGACAATGATCGTCTCCTCGCCCATCTTTTGGCCGTAAACCTCGAAGTCACCGCGGACGAACTCGCCTTGGCTTGCGCGCCGGATCAGCTGTTGCAAGGCGCGCTGGGTCTCCGGAGAGATGACCCACCATCTGGCCTCCCAGAATGGCATTCCGCGAATGTCATCCATTTGAATGCCGATTCCCTCGAGCGCTGCGCGATTGATCTCGAGCATCTTGCCATCGACGTCCAGCAGGCCGACGAACTGGTACATTGCGTCCAGCATGATGCCGGCAAGCTTGGCTCGCTGGGTTTGGAAGTCGTCTTGTGCGGAAAGCGTTACATCTCGCACCCGAATCTGCGGGCTGGCCAAGAACAGCTGGCGGCTAATAAGGGCCATGCTTCACCTCTTCCGCTCCGCCGCAAATTCATACAGGAGTCAGCCTGACGGGCTGGCATTCGACGGCAGGGCTTTTGCTATTGGAGCATATCTGCAACGGCGCGGCACGCCCTGACCGGCAGGCCACGTTGCCGTTCGCACCGAGGCGAATATCAGCGCCGCCTCCTCGCAGGGCTACAGAAGCACAGCACAGGGCCTCGCGGGCCTATTCCGTCAGAAAGCGGTGACCACTTAACCCGGAATTTGTCGCCGCGAATATCAACCGGGAATAAGAGCCAGGACGCGAAGCGGGCTGCCGGAACCGTCCTTGATCTTCAGCGGGGCGGCGACAATCAATGCACCCTGCGGCGGGAGTTGGTCGAGATTGGTCAGGCATTGCAGACCGTAGCGGTTGTTGCCATGCATGAGGTAATGGCACGGGAACGGCAACTCCCAGCCATAGGACTGGCCCGCGTCGGTGCCAATCGCTTCGACGCCAAATCCATGGACATCTCGCTCTGCAATCATCCACTGGACCACGCCCAGGTCAGGGCCAGGTGTGTGCATGCCGTCGTCACGCGCATTCAGGTACGCCTCGGGACTATTGCACTTGGACCAGTCGGTGCGCATCAGGACCCAGGAGCGCGGAGGGATGCGGCCATGCCGTGCTTCCCAGGCTTTGACGGCGTCGACAGTGAGCAAGTAGTCCGGGTCTTCCTCGGCCTCGCTCGAGCAGTCGATGACGCAGGCGGTGGCGAAGAATTTTTCGGCAGGGATGGTGTCGGTCGTATTGTCCGGCAAGTCCTTGCCAGAGATCCAATGGACTGGTGCGTCGAAGTGGGTCCCGGTATGTTCGCCGCAGGAGAAGTTATTCCAGTACCAGTTCGGTCCGCGATCGTCGTAGCGCGAGATAGTCTCTTGCCGGAAGGGCCAGGTCTGGCCCAGCTCCGGAGGCAGCGAGATGGTCGGAAATTCAGAACTCAAGGTCTGCGTCAGGTCCACCACGCGGATGCGGCCGGACAGCAGGTCCGCTGCAAAGTGGGCGAGGCTGTTGCTCATGGTTGTTGTCCCCTGTGGTTGCTTCACTTATGAGTTGGATTTCGCCCGTTTCTTTGCGAGCGCATTGGCGACGTGGTAACCGGAGGTACCGCCAAGACCGGGTCCTGGATGGGTCGAGGCGCCGATGTGGTGCAGATGTTTAACCGGGGTAGCGTGATCCTTGACGCCAGGGACCGGACGCCAGAACATGAACTGGTCGATGCTGCATTCGCCGGAATAGGGATCGCCGCCGACGAGGTTGACGTTCATCGACTCAAGATCCGCCGGGGACAGGACCGTACGCCCGACGACGCTCGCCTTGAGATTCGGAACCTGGCGAGCAATGCGGTCGATAATCCGGTCGGCGTAGCGCTCACGGAGCTCGGCGGTCCAGCGACCATCCGCGGGAACGGCGATCTCTCCAAGCGCATCGCCTTTGACTTGACGCGGACACTCCGGAACCTGAATCCAGAGCACCCAGCCTCCGGCCGGGCTTCTGGAAGGGTCAACAGCGCAAGGCTGGGCAACGCAAATCGTGCCTTCGGCTGGAAGCAGGCCTCGCTCTGCTTCGCTGACTGCCCTGGAGACACCGTCCAGACCCGAGGTAAGGTGCAGGTAGATGACATCGCGCAGATGTTCTTGGGGCCAGTCCGGAGGGGCGGACAGCGCCAAATGGATCTGCATGTTCCCCTTGCCGTAGCGGTACTCGGCTGCCTGCCGACGTAGGCCAGGGGGAACGTGCTCAGCGGCCAGCAGCTTTCCGTAAAGCTGGCCGGGCGTGACGTTGCAGATGATCTCCTTGCCCATGAAAACGCGGTTGTCCCGCGTCTGTACGCCGCGCGCCGAGCCGCCCTCGACCAGGATGTCCTCGACGTCGGCATTAACGTGGAAGGTGCCACCCCGGCTCTCGATGATTCTGCGGAAGGCGTCGACAGTACGGGCATTGCCGCCTTGGACGATAGGCAGGCCAACCGCCTCCAGCGTGAAGGCGACGACTTTTCCCATCAATGCAGACATGGCGCTTTCCGGGCCAAGGCCTGTATGTAGTACCCAAGGCGCGAGCAGCGCCTGGACCAGGTCGGATTTGACCCGGGTTTCCAGCCAGCTGCGGCAACTCATCAGGGCAGGGGAAAAGAAGGCGACGGTGTCATGCACGCCTTGTTTCCACAGGCGGCCGGCCACGGTCTTTGCAACACCGGCACTCCACAGTTCGTTGCCAAGCAGCGAGAACACCAGGCCGGCGTTTTGCTCGACCTCTTGCATGGCGGACTGAAAGGCATCACCGTCGCCGCTTGCCAGCGTATTGAATGTGCTGACATTGCGCTCACGGGACGTGCTCAGAATCAGCGAACGGTTATCAGGCAACAGTACGCCAGTGGGCGTACCGTTATTGCGGTAGCTGAGCCCTGCCTGATGAAGTTCATCCTTCAGCTCCGCGTAGCCTGGCGACGTGACAAAGAGCGGATGTGCCGTGGACAACGTGTCGTGGAGATAGCCCGGTGCATTCAGGGCCTCTGTGCGAATGCATCCGCCCAGCGTGCTATTGCGTTCCAGCACGCAGACACGCTTGCCGCGTCTGGCCAGGACGGCAGCGCAGACGAGCGAATTGATACCACTGCCGACAATGACGGCGTCATACGTACTCATTGGATGATCCCGGGGGCAAGGATAGAGAGACGGGCAAATGCGTTCGGTCGCGGTGTTGGCCAGCTTCCTTTAGACGGATTGCCGTGTGCGGTACCGGAATCAGGTCGCGGCGACGTATTCGGTGCGGATCAGCTCTGAAAGCTCCGTAAGAGCGTTGGCGGTACGCGCGTAGTTGCCCTTGTAGAAGAGCAGGGATTCCCGATCCGATGTGTCAAAGTGCCGGACCTCGCCCAGGAAGATGATGTGATCGCCGCCGTCATACTGATGCGTGTTGCGGCATTGGAATACCGCCGCGCAACCTGACAGGACAGGCGAGCCATCGATGCCATCCGTGCAGGGGACTCCCGAAAACTTGCCTTCCGCGCCGCGTGCGAAGCGGTTGGAGACATGTTCCTGGTCGGCTGCCAGGACGTGGATCACGAAACTCCCGGTCTTCTGGAATGCCTCGAGGCTGTAGGACCTCTTGGCGAGGCTCCACAGCACCAGGCGAGGCTCCAGCGATACCGAGCTGAAACTATTCACGGTCACGCCCCAGGGTTCTCCGTCGGGGGTGCGCGTTGTGACGATGGTTACGCCGGTGGCAAAGCGGCCGAGGGCATTCCGAAATTCGCGAGCGTCGGTCATGGCTGTCTCCTGTCGCCTGCTCAACCGTTGCACGGTGAGCAGGCTGCTTGCTTTCGTATGGGTGACTTTTATTGCCTCAGGCGGCCTTGGATTGCGACGCTTCAGCGATCCAGGCCTCGGTGGCTTCCTCGTTGAACCAGTAGCTTCCATAGTCGCGCGGATCGTTGAATCCGTTGGCGATGCGCTGGGCGATGCGCGGCGCGTGCTGCGCTGTGGCCAGCAGCTTGACGATGTGGGCTGGCGGCGGGAACAGCAGGGAATTTGTCCAACGGATGACCGGTTCGGCATAGCCTTCGTAAAGGCCGTCGAAGGTCTGCTGCATCCATGCCTTATCGAAGGGCTTGTCCCCATGGCGCAGGATGGCCTCGAAATAGTGCAGGGCGCCCTTGGTGGCGTTGTTCGAGCCCTGGCCGGTGATCGGGTCGTTGACCATGACCGCGTCGCCGAGCCCCATTACAAGCCGGCCGGAAGGCAGGGAAAGGGTAGGGTTGCGCACGGTCGGGGTCACGCGTCCGCTCAGGATCCCATTGGCATCGGTGAGTCGTACATTGGCACAGCGCTCGCTTTCCCACGGCAGGTAGTCGCGCAGGATGCCCAGGCAGGTATCCAGATGCTGGCCGGCGGACTTGACGTCTGCCCAGCGGTCCATCGGGCCGCCGGGAATGGCTTCGAAGACCATGATGTCGCAGGCTTGGGTTTCGCTACTGCCCTGGGTGGTGAGCGCCGGGAAGACAAAGTACTCGCCGATGCCGGGAATCAGATTAAAGTTGACGCACTCAAACGGACCACTGCGCTGCATGCCCGTCACGTAAGCCAGTGCCAACTGGCGTTGGGGATGACGAACAGGCGAGCGCGCATCATTGCGTGTCAGCAGATTGACGATCTCCCCCTTGCCACCGGCCAGGAGAACAAGATCATGAGATTCGGCCAAGGCTTCAAGCTGGGGAATCTCGACATTTTCGATACGCAGAATGCCGCCACGGCTTTCGAACTCCGCCATCCAGCCTGGCATCTTTACACGTTGATCGACAGACTGGGCGTAGGCATTCAGGCGGGCGCGCCAGTGGATGGCGACTTCGCCCTTGCCGTCGTCGGTAGGGATGGTCAGGCCGATGCCGTCCACCGTGGGGCACTGCCTTTCCCATTGATTCATGCGGAAATCGCGCTCGATCTGGAGTGCTTGGTCGAAGATGCACTGGGACGACATCACTTTGCCGCTCCATACCTCGTCAGCGGTGCGGTTTGTCACCAGCGTGACCTCATAGCCTTGATCCAGCAGGCCGCAGCCGAGCAATAGTCCTGCCTGGCCCGCGCCAACAATCGCAATCCTGCGCGGCGTGATCTTGTCGATGGAATGGGGGATCATGTGTCTCTCCTGTGGCATTGTCTTGTGTGCAATTCACTTCGTTCCGGGCGAACCGGGGTCGCCCGGAATCACCGGCCGGCTTATGCCGTCAGCCGGTTGATGGCTGCTTGCCGACCCTCGGGGCCGAGGGCGCCGTATCCGCCGTCACATGCATAGTCGGCGCCGGTAACAAAGGCGGAAGCATCTGACAGGAGGAAGAGAACCACTTGCGCGACTTCTTCTGGCTTGCCGAGCCGGCCGAGCGGGTGGAAATCTGCGGCGATACCGTCGGCTTTCGCCTTGTCGCCGCCGCTCAGCGCGCTGATGACGGAGGACCACGTCCAGCCCGGCGAGACCGAGTTGACTCGAATGTTGTCCGGGGCTAGATCCAATGCGGCGCTACGTGTGAATTGCTGCATCGCTGCCTTGGTAATCGGGTACAGCCAGCGCCCCGTCTGCGCCACGCCCGCGGAGATCGAGGCAAAGTTGACGACCGCACCGCCGCCGCGCTTTTTCATCTCCGGCACGCACGCCTTCAGCATCATCGCCGCGCCGACGACATTGACGTTGTAGGATTCCAGCCACTGCTCGCGTGTGGAATCGGCACCGTTATCCACGTAGGTGCAGGCACAATTGACGAGCAGGTCGATGCCGCGGAAGGTCTCCATGGTGTCGGCGATGCAGGCAGCGATGTCGGCATCGCTGGTCACGTCCACGGCCACATAGCGGCAGCGCTCCGGATGCCGCTCGGCAACATTGCGGCCCCCTTGCTGGTCGATGT
Source organism: Cupriavidus sp. CPT47-8839-RL05A (assembly GCF_058792255.1). NCBI lineage: Bacteria > Pseudomonadati > Pseudomonadota > Betaproteobacteria > Burkholderiales > Burkholderiaceae > Cupriavidus > Cupriavidus sp. CPT47-8839-RL05A. The sequence continues at coordinate 58,706 of NZ_JBYTEG010000006.1, forward strand.
CGACGACAACGACGTTGGCGCCAGCCGAGACCAGGGCCGATACCACTGCCTCGCCAATCATCGTTGCGCCACCGGTGACAATCGCCGTCTTGCCTTCGATTCCTTGCATGTCCGTCTCCACTTGTTGTATTGGCTCGCATGTAGCCATGTGCAACCTAGTTTGGTGTAGCGGTGATGACGCTGCTATCCACAATCCGCCGGCAAATATCCAGATAACGAGCCGTTGCTGGCGGACCGGGAAAAGGAGGCGGGGAATCAGGAAAGGGTGGCGCGATGGCCTTGCCGGATGGCCGGGCGTGCAGGTAACCGTTCACCCGCGAGCGCGGGCTGGCGTTGTTGTATCAACAACTGCAAGGCAGTGAAACGGGGCGAGGCCGCAGGGGTATTGAGAGGCTAGAGAGCCTGCTGAGTTTCAACGCCCGGCATCGCGGACGTGGCGCTCCGCTGCGCCCCTGCGCAGGGTCGCCGACGGAGAAACGCCGAAGCGCTTCTTGTAGTAGGCCGCAAACCGGCCGAGATGTGTAAAGCCAAAGCGATATGCAATATCCGTGATGGAGGCCTGCTCCGCTCCGGCGGCAGCAATCAACGCTTGTCGGACGCAGTCCAGTCTGGCATCCCGCAGATAGGCCAACGGCGTCGTATCGAGATGGCGGCGAAAGCCTTCTTCCAGCGCCCGGATGCTCACGCAGGCGACTTGCGCCAGGTCGGCGACGGTCAGCGGTGTGTCGGCATTCGCGCGGACATAATCTATCACCCGCTGCATATGACGTGGCCTGGCGGGTTCGGCGTTGCGCGCAAGGAGATAGGTGTGGGTGTGCGGTTGAAGCAGCAGCAGCATCCGCAGCAGGTAGTCCTCCATCGACGCCACCGCGGCCGGAAACTGGAGCCAGTTGGTGCCGTGCTGGTCGATATTCCTGGTAAGGTCGAGTACGGACTGGCTCCATGGACTCGAGAGCCCAGCGTGCTGGGGCAACGCCGGATCGAATGAAAGGGGCCCGCTGGGATCGCGCCCGGTCAGCAATGCGAAACGTTGCTCGATGGCTTCCTTCTGAATCCAGAGCAGGACTTGCGCACAATCCTCGTGCCAGTGCATTCGGGTTGGGGTGTCTGGACTCAGCAGGCTGGCGGTGCGGACGTCGGAAAGTATCTCCTGCGAGCCACACTTGATTTCGGCATGGCCCGCAACCGGGATCTGGGCGAGATAGAAGTGCTTTAGGCAGCCAGGGTCGATCTCTACATGGGCGCCATAGGCAAGGAAGTTGATTGCGGTCTCATGCAGTCGTACCAGATTGTGCTGGACGTGCAATTGCTGCAATGCGCCGACCACTCGCAGTTCATGCGGGCAAAATACCGAAGCGATCTTGCCCTGGGCCTCCTTCACATCCTCGGAGCGAAAGGAGGGGTAGTTCGCCAGCATGCCTCGTGGCGCGCAGTTGTCATCACCCGCTGGCGAAGAGGGCTGTTCGGCGGGTGACTGGGGGGTGGTCTGCATCGTCTCACTCCTGGCGGATTGCAGCGTGTCCTGGCTCGCCTGCGCAGCGAGGGAAGGCGCGCAATCAATTACTTTATACCTAAACTTCCTGCGCACGCCAAGACGGCTGCCGGGCCAGCCCTGTTCCCGCCCACCGGACCGCATGGACCAATCCATGGATACCGCCGACTACGATTTCGTCGACAACTACAACCCCGCCCTGCTGGCCCAGGCCAGCCAGCTGACTTCGGGGGAATTCCATGTGATCGTGCAGGCCAACGGTTTCACCGTCGCAGACTGGGGCGTCCTGTCCACGCTGTCCGGCGGCAAGCCAATCAGCATCGGGGCACCGGCGCATGAGGTCAGCTCGTGAAGCCAGACCGGCCGTGGGGCGCCGCTTGACGGAAAACGGTGCGCCGGATGGGCTGCAAGCGCCGCTGGCGCAAGGGGGCGCGCCTCAGTTCAGCACGCCGTACGCACGCGCCTCAAAGATAGCCTGCGTGCGCGTCTTGACCGCCAGCTTCTTATAGATGTTCTTGACGTGCGACTCGATGGTCAGCCGCGACAGTGACAGTGCGTCGGCGATCTCGCGGTTGGTCGACCCCTTGTTGATGAAGACGAGTATCTCGGTCTCGCGTGCGCTGAGCAGCGGCTTTGCGCTTCCCGTCGGTGAAAGCCTGGTCTCGGCGGGTGCGGCCTTGGGTACCAATGCCGTGAGTAGCCGCTTGGCAATGGACGGATCGATCGGCGTGCCACCGCGCAGCGCGCCCCGCAGGCACACCGTCAGCTCGATGTCGTCGCGCTCCTTGAGCAGGTAGCCGGTGGCGCCGGCGATCAGCGCGCCGACGATTTCCGTGTCCGTGCCCGGTGATGCAATCACGACGATGGGCAGATCCGGGGCACGCTCGCGCAGGCATCGGATCAGCTCGATGCCACCGCCATCGGGCAGGCTGGTGTCGACCAGCGCCATGTCGAACGGACCCTGCTCCACCATCGCGCAGGCCTGCGCGATGGTGCCCGCGAACGAGAGCGCGCCGGCCGCGTAGTCGAGCACGGTGAGGATCCCGCAAAGGCGCGTCAGCATCGGGCTCTCGTGCCCGACCAGCAGCAGTTGGCCACGCATGACGTTTCGGCGGCTATCGGAGAGCGTCGCGTTCGTTGGCATGGAGAAAGGCATGGGGGCTGGTGCGACCAGGGATGCGAGCTGCATGCCCGGTCGGGTGCAGTTCAGATGATCAGCGGCGCTGATTTCACCATCGGACCCGCAGTGGTGCAATACGGCAACTGTCGTATGCGATTGACATGGCTGACCCCTTTCTCGTTCTGGTTTGACCCTTGGTAGCGGCGCATGCCACGGCATTGACGTGGCATGCAGCTGGGCCTTGGGTAGAAGTAAAGCCCAATCAGGCGGTTTTTCCTATACCTGAAATCAGGCAGAGGCGGCTGCCGCGCGTGGGGGCAAGCCATCTCCCCCGAATGAGGCTGGGGGCCAGCCAGGCAGGTTTGCAATACCGCGCGGCGCAACCTCGGGCGGCAGCCCTGCTCATCAAAATACCAATTCTCAGGGATTGTGCCCGACCTCACCGTCACCTTAAATTCCGCTTGAATTTGCGCGCCGCAACTAGAAACACAGCAAGGGTCAACGATGGAACGGCGCGCAAAGACAAGGTGCCTTCGTCGTGCCGCAGCACGCCATGCGCGAGCCGGCTGGCGCGGAGCCACCGGCGGGGTCGAGCGCGTGCAGCCTGCTGCCTGCGCTCTGCGCCAGGTAGGAACGGGTAACAAAAAGTGGGTTTGCCAGCGAGGGTATCCGCCTTCCGCAGCCGCCATGCCGGCCCTGCGGCGCGATGCGCTTCGACCTTTTTCGGACCGGTTGCGCCGGCCCGGGGGACTGGTTTTGCCTTCAGCACGGGCTGCCGTGCGAAACCGATGATTTGACCGGACACATTCGAGTCCTTCCGGAGAGTTCCATGTCCAATAGTCTGCAGAAGTGGGTAGGGCGAAATCGCCCGCCTCGGGTCCAGATTTCATATGACGTAGAGGTCGGTGACGCGGTCGAGAAGCGCGAGCTGCCCATGGTGGTCGGCCTGCTGGCGGACCTGTCCGGGCAACCGGCGGTGCCGCCGCCCAAGCTCAAGGAACGGCGCTTCATCGAGATCGACCGCGACAACTTCGACGAGATCATGGGCAAGATCGCACCGCGCCTGGAGCTGTCCGTGCCCGACACCATGAAGGGCGACGCCAATCTCAAGGTCGAACTGCGCTTCGGCAAGTTCAGCGACTTCCACCCGGAAAGCCTGGTGGCACAGGTGCCGCGCCTGGCCAAGCTGCTGGAAGCACGCCAGCAACTGCGCGACCTGCTCGGCAAGCTCGATGGCAACGACGAACTCGACGTGCTGCTTGAGCGCATCGTCAACAACGCCGATGAGCTCAAGCTGCTGCGCAGCGAAGCCGACGCCGGCGCCGCGGCGGCACAGCCGGAAACCGGAGACGCCACGCCGGCATGACGCGGCGGCGGGGCGCGGGCATCGAGGCCCGCAGGACGCAACGAATTCACAAAGGGTGAACCAGATGGCAAAGAACTCCGCAGCGGACAACGCGAGCGCCGAATCAAAGGGGAGCACCACGGCCGCAGCCGAGCGTGAACTGACGCTGCTCGACCGTATCGTGCAGGAAGGCAATATGGCGGTGGAGCCGTCGCAGAGCGGCTATGCCAGGAAGCTGATCGGCCAGCTGGCCTCGCAGATCCTTGACGAGGGCATGCGCACCAGCCCGGACAAGAGCCTGGTGGCAACCATCAACGAGCGCGTGGCAGAGATCGACCGCCTGCTGAGCGACCAGCTCAACGCCATCATGCACGACCCCGCGTTCCAGGCGCTGGAAGGCGCGTGGACCGGCCTGCACGACATGGTCTACGGCACCGAGACCGGCACCAGCCTGAAGCTGCGCCTGCTCAACGTGACCAAGGCCGAGCTGCTGAAGGATCTTGAAACCGCAGTCGACCACGACATGAGCGTGCTGTTCAAGAAGATCTACGAAGAAGAGTACGGCACCTTCGGCGGCCATCCCTATACGCTGCTGATCGGCGACTACAGCTTCGGCCGCCATCCGCAGGACGTGGCGCTGCTTGAGCGGATCTCGAAGGTGGCAGCTGCCGCCCATGCACCGTTCATCACCAGCGCGGCGCCGAGCCTGTTCGACCTGCGCGCTTTCACCGAGCTGGGCGTGACGCGCGACCTGGCCAAGATCTTCGAGAGCGCGGAGCTGGCGCAGTGGCGCGGCTTCCGCGAAACCGAGGATTCGCGCTATGTGTCGCTGGTGCTGCCGTCCTACGCGGCGCGCCTGCCTTACGGCGCCAGGACCAATCCGGTCGAGAGCTTCAATTTCGAAGAAGACGTCGACGGCACCGACCACAGCAAGTACCTGTGGGCCAACTCGGCCTACCAGCTGGGCCTGCGCATCACCGACGCGCATGCCAAGTACAGCTGGTCGACCGCCATCCGCGGCGTTGAAGGCGGCGGCAAGGTTGACGGCCTGGTTGCGCATACCTACAAGACGGATGAAGGCGACGTCGCGCTCAAGTGCCCGACCGAAGTCACCATCACCGATCGCCGCGAGAAGGAGCTCAACGACCTGGGCTTTATCGCCATCGTCAACGCCAAGGGCTCGAACAGCGCCACCTTCTTTGGCAGCCAGACGGCAAACAAGCCCAAGGTCTACAACAAGGACCAGGCCAACGCCAACGCGCAGTTGTCTGCCCGTCTGCCGTATGTGCTGGCGGCTTCGCGCTTTGCGCACTACCTGAAGGTGATCATGCGCGACAAGGTGGGCAGCTTCCAGACGCGCGGGGACGTGGAGCGCTACCTGAACAACTGGATCGCCGACTACGTGCTGCTCAATCCCTCCGCGACGCCGGAGGCCAAGTCGCGCTTTCCGCTGAGCGCCGCGCGCGTCGACGTGACCGAGGTGCCGGGCAAGCCCGGCGCCTACCGTGCCACGTGTTTCCTGAAGCCGCACTTCCAGATGGAAGAACTGACCGCATCGATCCGCCTGGTTGCAGACCTGCCGGCAGCGGCAGCGTAGACCGGCAGGCTCGCATCCGGCATCCCCGGACATAACGGAACTGAGAGAGCACAGACACCATGGACACCATCATTCTCGACATCCCCGAGATCAAGGGCAGCAACAAGCAGCAGACTGGCCGTGCCGCCGAGCGCATCCAGATCTATTCGTTCTCGCACGGCGTGGCGATGGCCGTGACCAATGACCCGGCCAACTCGAAGCGCACCTCGGGCAAGGCGCAGTTCCAGAGCATGACGATGTCAAAGAAGACCGACCAGGCCACGCCCGGTCTGTACGCCGCGTGCGCCGCCGGCAAGTCGCTCGGCGATGTGAAACTCGAGATCGGACGAACCGAAGACGGTGCGTTCCGCTCCGAGATGACCTACACGCTGAGCGACGCGATCGTCGAGTCCATCCAGACCGCTGGCGGCATGGGCGATTCCTCCGACACGTTCACGCTCGACTTCACCCGCATCACCGCGTTCTTCACGCAACAGAAGGGCGACGCGCAGAAGGAAGGCACGGCAGCGTTCGGCTGGGACCTGGTGGAGAACATGGCCTGCGCAGTGTCCGCGCCGCCGGAGCCGCAGAAGAAGGCGGCGTAAGCGGGGCTGCACATGTCCGTCATCGTCACCGGGTCGCCGATGCCGCTGTTCGAGCGGCTGTCGGCGGGTGCGAACGCCCCCTCGGCGCAGTTGCTCCAGGGCGAGCCGCTGCGCCAGTCGGTGGCGCGCGAGCTTGCCCGGCTGCTCAATACGCGCTCGCGGCTGACGGCGGCGCAGTTCCTGGAGTCGGACGGGACCGTGCTCGACTACGGTGTGCCGGACTTCTCCTTCCGCTCGTTCCAGTCGGTGCCGGACTGCGACGCGATTGCGGCGCTGGTTGCGCATGCGATCGCGATGTTCGAGCCGCGCCTGCGCCAGGCGCGCGTACGCTTTGCCGAGCGCGACACCCCGCGCCCGGTCCTGGTGATCGACGGCGAGTTGCCGCTGGGCGCCGCGCCGGTGCGCGTGGCGTTCGAGCTCGCCGCGGCAGGCCAGCCCGCTGACCCGCGCTGGGGCGATCATGGCTGAGGGCATCGCAGACGGTGCCGGCGACGGCGGCATCCTGCCGTACTACAAGCGCGAGCTTGCCTACCTGCGCACGGAAGGCGCCGCGTTTGCCGAGCGCTATCCCAACGTGGCCGCGCGCATTGCGCTGCATGGCACCGAATCGCTCGACCCGCATACCGAGCGCCTGATCGAAGCCACCGCCTTCCTGGCGGCGCGTGTGCATCGCGACCTGGACCAGGTGTTCCCGCAAGTTGCCGCAGCGCTGCTGGAGAACGTGTGCCCGTCGCTGGTGCAGCCGGTGCCGTCGATGACGGTGGTGCAGTTCGATCTCGACGCGGCCCAGGGCAAGGTGACCACCGGCTACGCCGTGCCGCGCCACACCGGCCTGCATGCACGCACCGAGGGCGGCGAGATGTGCCGCTTCCGCACGGCATGGGACACGACGCTGTGGCCGCTGGCGGTCACGCACGCGCGCATGACCGACGACAACGGCCTGCGGCTGACGCTTGAATGCGCCGACGGCGTCGATTTCTCCGAGCTCGGACTGGGAACGCTGCGCATCCATCTGCACGGCGACTGGATGGTGACCGTGCCGTTGTATGAACTGCTGGTCACCAGCGTGGCCGGCGTCAGCGTCGAACCGCCAGATGGCCCGCCGGCGTGGCTGCCCGCCAGCGCGTGGCGCGAGGCCGGCTACGGCCCCGGCGAGAACGTGCTGCCGCAGCCGCCGCATGCGCAGCCGGCCTACGGGCTGATGCAGGAGTACTTCGCCTTCGCGCGCAAGTTTCACTTCTTCGACCTGGACCTGCCCGCCGGCCGGCTTGGCAAGGGCCGCAGCTGCGACGTGGTGCTGCGCCTGCAGCGCAGCGCGCCCGGGCTGGACCGGCTGCATGCCGGCATGTTCCGGCTTGGCTGCGTGCCGGCGATCAACCTGTTCTCGCAGACCAGCGAGCCCATCATGCTCGACCACCGGCACTATGAGTACCGGCTGGTGGCGGACCAGCGCCGCGAGGCGATGACCGAGATCCATTCGATCCGGTCGGTGGTGCTGTCGGATCCGGCCAGCGACCGCTCGCTGGCGGTGCCGCCGTTTGCGGCGGCCACCGACGACCCGGCCGAAGGCGAGCTGTTCTGGCACGCGCGCCGCGAGCCGACCTTGCGGGCCAACCTGTCCGGCACCGACATGTATCTCAGCTTTGTCGATGCGGGCAACGTGCAGCGCCTGCCGGCGGCACCCGTGGTCTATGCCAACGTGCTGTGCACCAATCGCCGGCTCGCGGAGCAGGTGCCGGTGGGGGCGCGCATGGTGCTGGAAGATGTGTCGCAGTACGCGCAGGTGCGCTGCCTCTATGAGCCGACCGTGCAGCGCAATCCGCCGATGGGCAGCGAGACCTTGTGGCCGCTGATCTCGCTGCTGACGCTGCACCACGGCACCCTGGCCGGCGGTGGCACCGGGCGCCATGAGGTGCAGCAGATGCTGCGCCTGTTCGCGGGCGACGGCCACCGCCAGCAGGACCAGGTGCGGGGCATCCGCAGCGTGCGCGCGCGCGGCGCGGCCGCGCACGTGGGCACCGAGGCCTGGCGCGGCTACTGCCGTGGCACCGAGGTCTCGATCGAGTTCGATCCCGATGCCTTTGTCGGCGGCTCGCCGCTGCTGCTGGGAGCGGTGCTGGCGCGCTTCCTTGCGCTGTATGCCTCAGTCAATTCCTTCGTGCGGCTGGTCGTGCGCCGCGGAGACGAGATATGGAAGCAATGGCCCGCGATGACGGGCAGCCAGCAGCTGCTTTGATCGACTGCCTGGCGTCCAACCCGGCCGGCTTCGACCTGTTCCAGGCCATCAGCCTGATTGAACGCGCGGTGCCGGGGGCACAGCCGGTCGGCCGCGGCAACGGCGCCGGGGAGGCGGTGCGCCTGCGCGGACTGGTCTCGCTGGCCTTCCAGCCGCGCGATATCGGCGCGGTGCACGCGTCCACCGAAGGTGCTGGCCGGGGCGGGCGCCCGTTCACGCTGACGACCCCCGTGATGTCGCTGGCGGGGGCAGGCGGGCCGCTGCCGCTGGCCTACACCGAGATGCTGCTTGAGCGCCGCGCCGCGCGCGACCCCGCGATGGGCGACCTGCTCGACAGCTTCAATCACCGCTTCCTGTCCTTCCTGTATCGCGGCCGGCGCAAGCACTCGCCCGCACTGGGCGGCCAGCGCCCGACCGGCGGCACGCTGGCGGCGTGCCTGGATGCGCTCAGCAACCTCGGCTTGCAGCGTGGGCCCTCAACCGCCAATGCACCCGCCGGCGCGGCGCCGTGGCTGCGCCATGCCGGGCTGCTGGGTGCGGCGCCGCGTTCGATGGCGGGGTTGCTGGCCATGCTGGGGGACCGTCTCGGCTTGCGCGTGAGCGGGACGCAGTGTCTCGGCGGCTGGCTGCCGGTTGAAGCCAGCGATGCCGTGCGGCTCGGCGGACGCGGTGCAGCCGGGGGGATCACGCTCGGCGGCGGCGCGGTGCTGGGGCGGCGCACGTGGGACCAGGCCGCCGGCATCAGGCTTGATGTGCAGGTGCCCGGGGCCGAGCGCCTGCGCGCCCTGCTGCCTGGCGGGCGCGACCACGCGCTGGTCGCGGCGCTGGTACGCGCCTATGTGCCGCAACCGCTCGACGTGCGGCTCGCGCTCCATCTCGGCACGCGCCAGCCCGCGGGGCTGGGGCTGGGTGCGCGCCTGGGCTGGACCGCCTGGCTGGCCGGCGGCGCCCAGGCACGGCCCGCGCCGGTGCAACTGGCGTTGCGAGCGCACGCATCCTGACCGGCACAAACATGGACATCGATATCCGCACGCTGCTCAGCCGCCTCAATCCCGAGTGCCGGCACGCGATGGAGCAGGCCGCCCAACTTTGCGTCCGGCAAACGCACTACAGCGTCGACGTCGAGCACCTGCTGCTGCAATTGCTGGAAGGCGGCGCCACGGACCTGCAGGCGGTCCTCGCGCATTTCGACCTCGCGCCCGCGCAGGTGGTGTCGCAGTTGCAGAAGGCGATCGACGGCTTCAAGCGCGGCAACGGCCGCACGCCGGCGCTGTCGCCCAACTTCTCGCCGCTGTTCCAGGAAGCCTGGCTGCTCAGTTCGATGCTGCTCGGCGAACAGCAAGTGCGCGCCGGCACGCTGCTGCTGGCACTGCTGGAGGTGGAAAGCCTGCGCGGCATGCTGCTGGAATCGGCGCCGGCGCTGCTGCGGATTCCGCGTGCGGCGCTGCGCGAGGCCCTGCCAGCGCTGCTGGGGGCATCCGCCATTGGCGGCGGGTCCGGAACCGATGCAATCCCGGCAGCGGCGGCCACGGCAGCGTTCGGCATGCCGCAGCGCGGACCCGGCAGCGGGCAGGCATCGGCGCTGGAGCAGTTCACTGTCGACCTGACTGCGCTGGCGCGAGCCGGCGCGATCGATCCGGTGCGCGGGCGCGACAGTGAAATCCGGCAACTGGTCGATGTGCTGCTGCGCCGCCGCCAGAACAACCCGATCCTGACCGGCGAGGCCGGCGTGGGCAAGACCGCAGTGGTCGAAGGCTTTGCCCAGCGCATCGTCTCCGGCGACGTGCCGCCGGCGCTGCGCCAGGTGTCGGTGCGCTCGCTGGACCTGGCGTTGCTGCAGGCCGGCGCCGGCGTCAAGGGCGAGTTCGAGAACCGGCTCAAGTCCGTGATCGCCGAGGTGGCGGCCTCGCCGGTGCCGGTGATCCTGTTTATCGACGAAGCGCACCAGCTGATCGGCGCCGGCGGCAGCGAAGGGCAGGGCGATGCCGCCAACCTGCTCAAGCCTGCGCTGGCGCGCGGCGAGTTGCGCACCATTGCCGCGACCACCTGGGCCGAGTACAAGAAGTACATCGAGCGTGACCCAGCGCTCGCGCGCCGTTTCCAGATCGTCAAGGTGGACGAGCCGGCCGAGGCCGCGGCCGTGGACATGCTGCGCGGCATGGTGCGCAAGCTTGAAGCGCACCACGGCGTGGAGATCCTCGACGACGCCGTGCGCGACGCGGTCAGGCTGTCGCACCGCTATGTCTCGGGCCGGCAGTTGCCCGACAAGGCCATCAGCGTGCTCGACACCGCCTGCGCCCGCGTGGCGGCCGCGCAGAGCGGCGTGCCCGAGGCGATCGAAGCGCTTGGGCGCTCGATCGAAAGCGCCGAGAACCAACTGCGCATCCTGCGCCATGAGGCCGCCACCGGCAGCGGGCGCGCCGACGAAATCGCTGCCGTCACGCGCCAGCGCGACGAAGCCCGGGCGCAGCACGCGCGGCTCAGCGACAAGCTCGCCACCGAGAAGCTGGCCGTCGAGGAAATCCTGGCCTGGCGCCGCAGGATCGCGGCGTTCCTTGAGCAGGAGAGCCAGGCCGAGGCCGGAGCCGACGGTGCGGCGAGGCATGAGGACGACGACAACGCCGACAGCGCGGAGTCGCTTGGCGCCAGTCTCGCGCGCCTGGAAAAAGGCCTGGAGGCGGTGCAGAACGATGAGCCGATGGTGCCGGTATGCGTGGACTCGGCCGCGGTGGCCGAGGTCATTTCAGGCTGGACCGGTGTCCCGGTCGGCCGCATGCTGGCCGACGAACTGCACACGGTGCTGTACCTGCAGGACAAGCTCGGCGAGCGCGTGGTGGGCCAGGACGAGGCCCTCGACGCGATCGCGCGCCGCATCCGCACGTTCCGCGCCGATCTCGATGACCCGGGCAAGCCGGTCGGCGTGTTCCTGCTGGTCGGACCGAGCGGCGTCGGCAAGACCGAGACCGCGCATGCGCTGGCCGACCTGCTCTACGGCGGCGAGCGCAACATGATCACGGTCAACATGTCGGAGTTCCAGGAGGCCCACAGTGTGTCGGGCCTGAAGGGCGCGCCGCCGGGCTACGTCGGTTACGGCCGGGGTGGCGTGCTGACCGAGGCGGTGCGCCGCCGCCCGTACAGTGTGGTGCTGCTCGACGAGATGGAGAAGGCGCATCCCGACGTGCTGGAGCTGTTCTTCCAGGTCTTCGACAAGGGCGTGATGGAAGACGGCGAAGGCGTGCCGATCGATTTCCGCAACACGGTGATCCTGCTGACCTCGAACGCGGCGCAGGATGTGATCACCGAGGCCTCGCGCGGCGGCCGGCGCCCGCCGCCGCAGGAACTGGTCGAGAAGCTGCGCCCCGCGCTGCTCAGGCAGTTCAGCGCGGCGTTCCTGGCGCGCCTGGTGCTGGTGCCGTACTACCACCTGGGCGATGCGCAGATCCGCAATATCGTCGACCTCAAGCTCACCCGGCTGGCGCAACGCTTCGCGCGCAACCACAACGCGCGCCTGAGCTGGGACGAGGCACTGGCGCAGGCGATCACGCAGCGCTGCACCGAGGTCGACAGCGGCGCGCGCAATGTCGACCATATCCTGACCCAGTCGGTGCTGCCGGAACTGGCGCGGCGCGTGCTGGAGCAGCTGTCGATCTCGGAGCCGTTCGGCGGCGTGCATCTCTCGCTCGACACCGGCGGCGGCGTGGCGTTCCGCTTCCTGCCGCAAGAGGGGCGCTGACGCATGATCCCGACACAGGCCACCCAGGCCGGCAGCTTCGCGACACTGGCCACGCCGTTTGGCGGCGACGTGCTGCTGCTCGATGGCTTTGCCGGGCGCGAGGCAATATCCGAGCTGTTCCGCTTCAGCCTGCGCATGCGCTCGGCGGACAAGGCGCTCGACCCGGGCCGCATCGTGGGCCAGCGCCTTACCGTCACGCTGCAGCACCCGGGCGGCGCGCCCCGCTACCTGAACGGCATCGTCACGCGCTTTGCCCACGCCGGCGCCGACCACAACCATGGCTTCTACACCGCGGAACTGGCGCCGCGGCTGTGGCTGCTGACCCTCGGGCGCGACCGCGCCATCTACCAGAACCTGTCCGCGCCGCAGATCATCCGCCGCGTGCTGCAGTCCTTCGACGTGGCGTTCGAGGCCCGCATCACCGAAACGCGCTACCCGGTGCGCGAGTACTGCGTGCAGTACGACGAAAGCCCGTTCGACTTCATCTCGCGGCTGATGGAGGAGGAAGGCATCTTCTACTTCTTCACCTTCGCGGACGGCGCGCACACCATGGTGCTGGCCGACAGCCCGTCGGCCCACCCGCCCGGCGCGCACTGCGCCGACCTGGCGATGCATGACATGGAGCGCCCGCAGGCCGGCGCGGCACGGATGCTCGCCTTCGGCATGGCGCGCCAGCTTGGCGCCGCGACGCAGGTGCTGGCCGACTACGATTACCTGCAGGCCCGGACTTCGGAGGGCACCGCCCTGGCCGGCGCGGCGCCGGTGGCGCAGCAGTACGTGTTTCCCGGCCGGCACAAGGATGCCGCCGACGCCAGCCGCAAGGCTGCGATCCGGGTCGGCGCGCAGCAGGCCCAGGCGCAGACGGGCATGGGCGAGAGCGCGTGCCACCACCTGGCCGCGGGCATCCGCTTCACGCTGCACGGCCACGTCGATCCCGCGCTCGATATCGCCTACGTGGTGCGCGCGGTGGAGCATGCCTGGAGCGGTGATGCCTATGGCAATACCGTGTCGGTGTTGCCGCTGTCGGTGCCATTCCGCGCGCCGCTCAGCACGCCGCGGCCGCTGGTCGCCGGCACGCACACCGCGACCGTGGCCGGGTCCCAGGGCGAAGAGATCTGGACCGATGCGCATGGCCGCATCAAGCTGAAGTTCCACTGGGACCGTGCGCCCGGCGCTAACCAGGACAGCTCATGCTGGGTCCGCGTGGCGCAGGCCTGGGCCGGCGCCGGCTGGGGCCACCTGTTCCTGCCGCGCGTAGGGCAGGAGGTGGTGGTCGGCTATGTCGATGGCGACCCGGACCGGCCGCTGGTGACCGGCAGCGTCTACAACGGCCAGTCCGGCGTACCGGTGCCGCTGCCGGCCATGCAGACGCAGAGCGTGATCCGTTCGCGCGCATCGAAGGGCGGGTCGGCCGGCAATGAGCTGCGCATGGAAGACAAGGCTGGTGCCGAGGAGCTGTTCCTGCGCGCCCAGCGCGCCATGACGGTTTCGGTGGCAGACACCTTGTCCACCACGGTGGAGGCGGGCGGCGAATCGCACCTGGTCAAGGCCGGCGACCTTGCGCTGGAAGTGCGGTCCGGCAATGAAACGCACAAGGTGAGCGGCACGCGCCAGGTCAAGGCGGATGGCGACGAGACCCACACCAGCGGCGCGGCGTTCGCGCACGACGTTGGCGGCAACTACAAGCTCACGGTGGCCGGCAACCTGGTGATCGAGGTCGGCGGATCGATCGCGTTCAAGGCGGGAACCTCGCTGCAGTGCGAGGCCGGCACCACGCTGAGCAGCAAGGCCGGCACCACCCTGAGCAACGAAGCCATGATGGTCCGGCAGAAGGCGTCGGCCGCGCAGACGGTGGAAAGCGGCGGCATGCTCGAGCTCAAGGGCGCCCTGGTGAAACTGAACTGACCCACGGAACAGAGCCATGACTTTAACTGCCCCGACGCCGCCCGATCCAGGACCCGCCATGGCCGAAGCTTATGACGGCGATGGCCGCTTGGTGTCGCGCGCGCCGCTGGCCGGCGGGCGCCCCCACGGCAGGTTCGAGTGCTTCCATCCGGATGGCTCGCTGCGCCTGGATGCGGAATACGAGCATGGCGAACTGGCGGGGCTGCTGCGTGCCTATGCCGCCGATGGCAGCCTCGAATACGAAGCGCATTATGCCGGCGGCCGCCTGCACGGCATCAGCGCCACCTACCGCAACGGCCGGCTGGAGACGCGCCAGCTGTACGCCGACGGGCAGCTCGCGGGAGAGAGCGTGTGCTACGCGCCGTCCGGCGAGGTGACCGCGCGCTGCGTCTACCGGCAGGGCCGGCTCGAGGACGAGGCCGTCTATGCGCATGAGGGCGCGGTGGTGCGCCGCAGCCGCTACCGCGCCGGCAGGCTCGAGGGCGAGACCCGTGAGTACGGCGCTGGCGGCACGCTGGCGCAGTCGCTGCCGTACCGCAACGACCTGCTGCACGGCATGGCGCGCAGGTTCGACCCGGAAGGCGAGGTCATCGCAGTGCGCAGCTATGCCGACGGCAAGCCCCGGGGCGACTGGCAGGCGATCGCACCCGCCGATGGCGACGATGGCGCGGCAATGCCCGCCGGCTTTGCACAGCGTCTCGAACGCTGGCTGAGGGGTTAGGCATGGCCTTGCAGGTCACCATGGGCGCGACCATGCAGTGCAGCTTCGGGCTGGCGCCGTCCAGCCTGGTCGTGCTGCCGCTGGGCCGCGTGCTGGCCGGCAGCGGTGCGGCCAGCGTGATGGACCACCTGCCGATGGTGAATATCCCGCCCTTCGGCATGTGCAACTGCCTCGGCAACCCGCAGGTGGCCGCGGCCACCGCCGCGGCGCAGGGCGTGCTGACACCGATGCCGTGCGTGCCGGCGACGTCGGCGCCGTGGCTGCCGGGCGCGCCGACCGTGCAGATCGGCGGCGCGCCGGCGCTGCAGGACAGCTCGAAACTGATGTGCGCATGGGGCGGCGTGATCCAGATCGTCGCGCCGGCGCAAGCCACCGTGATGACCCCCTGATGACCGCCGAGGCAAGCATGACCTACGTATTCTCGATGAGCTCGCGCATGGTGACCATCGCCGTGACCTGCGCGGTGCTGCTGTGTGCGCTGCTGTTCCTGATGGGCGTGGAGATCGGCGCCCGCCTGGGGCGGCCTGGCGTACCCCAGCGTGCGGACACCGCACCCATGGCCGTGGCGCCCGCGGCCCCGGCCACTGCCACGCAGCCCGCCGCCACCCAGGCGCCCGCCATTGCCGCTGGCCTTGGCGCGGCTCCGGGCGCGCCCTCGACTCCCTGAAACATGAACCGATTGACGCCATGTCGCTGACTCCCGTCCCTGATTCCCGCCGCGCGGCAACACGCGCGTGGCGCTGGCTGGCGCGCGCCCTCGCGGGCGCCGCGCTTGCCCTGCCGGCCGCTGGCCATGCGCAGGCCACCTACACGCCGGCACCGGCCCACCCGGCGGCATCGTTTGCCGTGCAGGGCGGGATGCCGGAAGGCGCCCCTGGGCCCGTCTCCACGCCGAACGGACTGGTGCTGATGCCTGACGGACGCCTGATGGCGCCGGAGTTCGCCCGCATCGCCAGCCGCGGGGAACTGGTGGTCGCGGTGCTGAAGGTGGACCAGCCCCCGTTCTTCCAGGAGCGCAACGGCGAGCTGAGCGGGCTCGATATCGACCTCGCGCGCGAGCTTGCGCGCAAGCTCAACGTGCGGGTGCGCTTCAACCGCGACGCCACCACCTTCGACGGGGTGGTCAAGCTGCTGGCGCAGGGGCAGGCCGACGTGGCCATCAGCAAGCTGTCGCGCACGCTGCCGCGCATGCAGATCATCAGCTTCAGCACACCCTACCTGCGGCTGAACCGCGCGCTGCTGCTCAATCGCGTCAAGTTCGCTCAGATGGCACGCGGCCGGCCGGTGCCGGAGGTGATCCGCGCCTATGACAGCTCGATTGGCGTGGTCGGCAATTCGTCGTACTCGGAGTATGTGGTGAACAATTTCCCCAAGGCCTACGTGACGGCTTATCCAACCTGGGATGAAGCCCTGAAGGCGCTGAACGACGGCCGCGTCGCCGCGGTGTACCGCGACGAGTTCGAGGTCAAGCGCGTGCTCAAGGCGGATCCGACCGCGGCGCTGCGCCTGCGCGTGGTGACGCTGCAGGATCTTGAGGACACGCTGGGCATCGCCGTCAATGTGTCGGCGCCGGCGCTGCTGGGCTTTGTCAACCAGTTCCTCGCCGAGCGGCCCAAGCGGCTCGAGGTGGCGGACGTGCTGCAGGCGGCCACGCGATGAGCGCGCCCGCCATGAAGCCGGGCGCGGCCCAGGCACAGCGCGCCGCGTCCATGAAGCTGGATGCCGGCAAGCTCTACGCCATTGCCCTCAATCCGTGGGTGGTGATCGGCAGCCTGGCGCTGGGCGGCGCCACCGGGCTGCTCTGGCCCGCGCTGGCCCGGCATCTGGGCGTGGTGGGCGATGTCTACGTGGACCTGCTCAAGATGACCACGCTGCCGTTCATGGTGTCGGCGGTGATCTTCAGCCTGCAGCGGCTTTTCCGCGACGGCGGGGCCTCGCGGCTGATGATCCGCGTGGTGACGGTGTTCGTCGGCGCGTCGCTGCTGGTGGCGCTGGTGTCGGCACTGGTGCTGATCGTGATGCGCCCGGGCAGCAACCTGTCGAGCGCCACCATGGAGACCTTCGGCGCGATGGTGGGCAGCGATGCCAGGTCCAGCGATACGGTGATGAACCTCTACGGCGAGGATATCCAGGAGAAGTCGCTGAGCCTGTCCGAAGTCCTGACCAGCCTGATCCCGACCAACATCTTTGCCGCGCTCGCCAATGGCGACGCCCTCAAGGCCCTGGTGTTCGCGCTGATGTTCGGCCTGGCCGTGGGGCGCGTGCCCGAGCGCATTTCGATCGGGCTGAGCCTGTCGCTGGAGACGGTCTACCACGCCTGCCAGAAGCTGATGCACTGGCTCAGCTATCCGCTGCCCGTGATCCTGTTCTGCATGAGCGCGGCGCAGCTGGGCAAGTCCGGCCTGGAACCGCTGCAGGCAATGATGCAGTTCGTGCTGGCGTTCTCCATTGCGTCGGTGCTGCTGCTGGCGCTGGCGGTCGGGATCATCTGGAAGCGCTCCAACCAGAGCCTGGGCGCGACGCTGGACGCGCTGCGCTCGCCGTTTGCGCTGGCGCTGGCCACACGCAACAGCGCAGCCTGCATGCCCAGCATGATCGAGTGCCTGGTCGACCGGCTCGGCTTTGCCCGGGTGCGCGTGGAACTGCTGGTGCCGCTGGCGATCTCGCTGCTGCGCGTGGGGCCGATGGTCTATTACGTCTGCGCCACGCTGTTCATCGCGCAGCTCTACGGCCACCCGCTGGGCCTGGTCGATATCGCCACGGTGCTGCTGGCCTCGGTGCTGGCGGGCTTTGCCTCGGCCGGCATGACGGGCCTGGTGATCGTTTCGCTGGTCGGCATGACCTGTGCCTATCTTGGCCTGCCGTTCGAGGCCGCATTCATTCTTTTCCTTGCCGTCGACCCGGTCTGCGACATGCTGCGCACGCTGATCCTGGTGGTCGGCAATACCGCGGCGGTGTCGGTGATCTGCCCGCGGCCGCTGAAGCTTTAGGGTCGGTTCATATGAACAACGGAAGTACTGGCATGACCATGATCGGGGTGCTGGGCGGCATGGGGCCGCTGGCGACGGTGGATTTCCTTGATCGCGTGGTGCGGCTCACCGATGCCGCGCGTGACCAGGACCACCTGCCGATGGTGGTGGCGCACCTGCCGCAGACCCCGGACCGCTCGCGCTCGATCCTGGCTGGCGATGCCTTGCCGCTGCCCTACCTGCTGCGCGGCATCGAGCTGCTCAACCGCAACCAGGTGGGGCTGGTGGTGATCCCGTGCAATACCTCGCACCACTGGTATGCGCAACTGAGCGCGCACAGCGCGGCGCCGATCCTGCATATCGCGCGGACTTGCGTGGCGGCCCTGCCTGCCGATACCGGCAGCGTGGCCATCCTGGCCACGCGCGGTGCGCTGGCCTCGGGCATCTACCAGGAAGCGCTCGGCGCGCGCGGGATCGGGGCGGTGGTGCCGCCGGAGCCGGTGCAGCTGCAGGTCGATGCCTGCATCCGGGCGGTCAAGGCCGGCGCCCTGGACCAGGCCGGCGAGGCGCTCGGCAGCGCGCTGGCGCGGCTCGCGGCGCTCGGCGTCGGCGCCGCGATCATGGGCTGCACGGAAATCCCGGTGGCGGCGCGCGGCCTGGCCGCGCCGCCGCTCATGCTGGTCGACAGCACCAACGAGCTGGCACGGGCGACAGTGGCGTTCGCGCTGGCGCGCGGCTGGAACAAGGCCGCATGAAAGCCCTGAACTGGCTCTCGCACAGCGTGCCCGGGCTGCTCTTGTGCCTGGTGGCGGGCGCGCTCGCCGGCACGGTGGCTGGGCCGCTGGGCCGCTTTGCATGGCTGGTAGGACAGCTCTACCTGTCGGTGGTGAACATGGCCGCGGTGCCGCTGCTGGTGGTGGCCACCTTCTTCGGCCTGCGCCAGGTGCTGGCGCTGCCGCGCGCCGGGGCGCGTTTCGGCGCCATCTTCGGCACGGCTGCCGGGGTGGTGGGGGTGTGCGCGCTGGCCGGCGCGCTGGCGGGGGTGCTGGCCGCGCCGGGCGCGGAACTCTCTGCCCGGGCCAGCGAAAAGCTTGGCGCGCTGATCCTCAGCGGCGTGGCCGATGGCGGCGAGGTGCGCGTGGACCTGCATGGCAAGGCCGGGGCCAATACGGACAAGCCGCCGCACGCGCTCGGGGACATCATTCCCGACAACTTCTACCGCGCACTGGCGCATGGCCAGACGCTGGGCGTGCTCACCGGGACGCTGCTGTTCGGGCTTGCCTTCGCGGCGCTGTCGCGCGAGCAGACCGGCATGCTGAGCAATGTGTTCGAAGGGATCTACCGCACCTTCGAGCAGATCATCGCCCATGCCAACTTGCTGATCCCGGTGCTGGCATTCGGGCTTGCGGCCCATCTGTCGATGCATGCCGACCGCGCCACCATGGGCGCGATGGCCGGGGTGCTGGTCACGTTCCTGATGCTCTGCCTGCTGCTCAGCGGCGTGGCCGCGGCCGCGATTGCCGCCTGCGCGCGGCTGCCGTTCTCGCAGGTGGTGACCGAGCTGAATGGCTCCATGCTGGTCGGCCTGGCCTCAGGCAGTGCCACCGCGCCGATCCCGCACACGATCGAGGCCATGAGCGCGCGGCTGGGTTTTCCGCGCGGGCTGGTGGAGCTGGTGGTGCCCCTGGGCGCGGTGTTCGTGCGCGGGGGCTCGGCGCTGTACTTCGCGCTGGTCACGGTGTTCGTCGCCAACCTGTACGGGCGCCCCGTGGGCGCCGGTGACGTGGCATGGATCGCGATGGCCGCCACCATCGCGGCCTGGCTCTCGGCCGGGCAGGGCGGCCTGGGAACGATCGCCTATGCGGGCGTTGCGCTCTCGGTGCTGCAGTTGCCGGCGGAGGCAGCCGCGGTGTTGCTGCTGGCGATCGACCCGATCTGCGACGGCCCGCGCAATGCCTTGAGCCTGGTCTGCACCTGCGCGGTGATTGCGCTGGTGTCGGTGGGCCTGCCGATGGAGCGCGTCGCGGCGCAGCGGACGGAGGGCGTGGATGGGCGCGCCGGCGTGCCGGGCCCACGGCTGCCCGCCGCACAGGCCGCGGCGGTGCGGCTGGTGCTGACGCGCGCGCAACTGGCGCTGGCCAGCGCCAGCGCGCTGCTGGCCGCGCTGCTGATCGTGCTGATGGGCATCGGGGTGGGTGCGAAATGATGCCGCATCCGCAACCACGAAGGAGTCTGATGATGACGACGCCCGTGCATCTCTTGTCCCTGCGCCGCGCCGGCACGCTGCTGGCGGCGGCTGCGCTCGCTGGCCTGCTCGGGGGCTGCGCGGCCTCTTCATGGCTGGGCTTCAAGGGGGACAAGGTCAAATGGAAGCAAGTCACGCTGACGGCGGCGGCGGATGCCAACGGCAACAGCCCGGTGGCCGTCGACGTGGTGCTGGTCAGCGACGAGGCCCTGCAGGCCCGGCTGGCAGAACTGCCCGCGGCCAAGTGGTTTGCCGGGCGCAGCGACCTGGGCAGCACCTATCCGAGCGGGCTGCGTTATCGCAGTTGGGAACTGGTGCCCGGCCAGCGGCTGGACGTGCCGGCCGAAGACCTGGAGGGGCCGCGCGTCGCCGCGGCCTATGTGTTCGCCAACTACCAGGCGCCGGGCGCGCATCGCGCCCGCGTCGAGCAATTCAACGGCACGCTTGCCGTGCAGCTCGACAGCGCCGCCTTTACCGTGCTTGTGACCAAATGAACCTGTTTTTTCCTGCCACGGCCGCGTACGGCCCGGGAGCCCCCCATGTCTGAGCGCGCGCTGCCGGTCGATCGGGTTGAATGGCATGAGGGCATGCTGCTGGCGCCCCAGCATCTCCAGCTGCTGGCCGGGCGGCTCGATTCGCTGGTGGCGTGGCAGACGCTGGCGGCCGCACCGTTTGGCTGGGGCGTGCGCCGGCTGGAGTTCGACGCCGGGCTGCTGCCGGCGGGCGTGGTGCGCGTGCTGCAGCTCGAAGCCATCATGCCGGACGGCACGGCCGTATCCTACGCGCGCGACGATGCCCGCCAGCCGCCGCTGGAGCTGGCGCTCGAACCGTTTGCCGACGCGCTTGCCGGCGGCATGCTGGCGCTTTACCTGACCCTGCCGGTGGCGGCCGCAAACCGCAAGGACGGGCAGGTGCGGCGGTTCCGCTCGGTGGCGGGCGCCCCGGTGGAGGACGAAGTGTCCGAGGCGCCGCCCGCCGACATCCCGCGCCTGCTGCCAGGCCTGGCACTCGATGCCGGCGCCAGGCCGTCGCCGCTCCATGTGTCGCTGTGCCTGGGCGCGGTCTACAAGGACAACGAGATCGTGCGGCTCGGCGACCGCCTGCCGCCGTTGCTGGAGGTGGCACGCGGCAGCGCGCTGTGGACGGCGGTGGCGTCGCTGGTGGCCCAGCTGCGCGGCAAGGCCGCGTTCGTGGCCAAGCAGACCGCGATCCCGTCATCCCGGGCGGACGACCGCCTGACCCAGCTGGAACTGAAGGACCGCTTGCGCAGCCTGGTCAGCGCGCTGCCGCTGCTGGAGGCGGTGTTGCGCACGCCGCATCTGCACCCGCTCGCACTCTACCTGGCGCTGGCCTCGGTGCTGGGCTCGCTCAGCCTGCTCAAGCCGGGCGGCCTGCCGCCGGTGCCGGATGACTATGACCACGCCGACCCCATGGCCGTGTTCACGCCGCTGCTGCGCGCGCTGCGCGAGACCCTGGCCGAGGTCAGCGAAGAGTACCGCGAGCACAAGTTCGAGTTCCGCCACGGCGCGTTCGACATCGTGCTGCAGCCGGACTGGATCGGCGAGCGCCTGGTGGTGGGCCTGCGCGGGCAATCAGAGCGCGACCTGCTGGCGTGGATGTCGGGCGCTGTGGTGGGCTCGCAGTCGGTCTACCCGTCGCTGCGCACGCGGCGCGTACTGGGCGCGGTGCGCCGTGTGGTCGAGCATGCCGAGGACCTTGGGGTGCGTTCCGGCTCGGGTTACCTGTTGTTCGAGATCGAAGCCGATCCCGCGCTGGTCCATGCCAGCGAGGCGATGGTGATTGGCAATCCCAATGAAGGCGCCAGCGTGCAGCGGCCGCAGGAAATGCTGCTGTTCGTCAAGGGCTGACGGCAGACTATCAAGGCAAACAGACTATGGCGCGCTACCGACCGGAAACCGAGGAAGACGATCTTGCCACCGGGCAGTTCCGGGCGTTCCTGGATGAACTCGTCAAGCTGCAGGAGCGGTTCTCCGAACAACCCGACCTCAGCGGCGAAGCTGCCGCGCAAGGCATGAACCGCCAGCTGCTGAACCTGCTGGAAGTGCAGACCCTGCAATCGCGGCGCGACAGCTCGCGCTTCGAGATGGAGGACGTGGCCGATGCCCGCTACCTGAAGGCGGTGCTCGCCGATGAAATCTTGTTGAACGCCGATTGGGCCGGCCGCGCCGCGTGGCACGGGCATCTGCTCGAATCGACGCTGTTTCGCACCAACGTGGCCGGCGACCAGGTGTTTCGCCGCATCGAGCAGCTGCTGCTGGACCGCGAGCCGTCGCGCCGCAACCTGGCACGGCTGTACCTGTTCACGCTCGGGCTTGGTTTCCAGGGGCGCTTTCGCGGCGCCGATGCCGAAGCGCGGCTGCGCAGCCTGCGCGAGGAACTGTATGAGTTCATCTACCAACGCCGGCCAGACCTGGGCGGACGCGAGCGCGTGCTCAGCGAACCCGCCTACGCCCACACGCTCTCGCATATCGCGCCGCGCAAGCTGCCCACGCTGACGCGCTGGACCGTGGTGTTCCTGCTGGGCCTGACCACCCTGCTGGCGCTGTCCGAGGTGACGTGGCTGTGGCAATCCTGGCCGGTGCGCGAAGCGCTGCGGGCCGATACCGTGGCCGGAGGCACGCCATGACGCGCCGGCAGCCCATCCGCGCCCGGGGGGCAGGCGCATGCTGACCAGCAACCTGTTTCTGATTTCGATCGGCGTGCTGACGCTGGTGGCGCTGGCCGTGCTCGGCGCGGTGCTGTATTTCGCTGCGCAGCGGGCCCGCGCCAAGCCGGCGGCCGAGCGCAAGATCGTGCGCCTGCGCACCGATTCGCTGCGCACCGCGTTCCGCCAGGCGATCGAGCTGGTCGAGGGCAATATCGCCTCGCGCGCCGAGCGCTACAACATTCCGTGGATCCTGGTCCTGAATGAGGGCGAGGATGCGCGGCCGCTGCCGATCGCGCAGTCCGGCGTGGCCAGCGTGCTGAGCTCCGACGCTGCCAATGCGGCCGCCACGCAGGGGATTTCATGGCACTTCTTTGACCGCGGCGTGGTCATCGACATCAATGCGGCCTATCTGGGCTCGCCTGACGACGATACCGATGAAAAGCCCTGGGACGAGTTCCTCGGCCTGTGCCGCGGCTATCGCCCGCAACGGCCCTTCGACAGCGTGGTGGTGACGGTGCCGGCGGCGATGCTGCTGGCCGACGACACCGACGCACAGCTTGAGCTGGTGCGCCGGGCCAAGCTGGCCCACCGGCGGCTATGGCTGGCGCAGAACCGCTTTGCGGTGCGTTTCGCGGTCTATGTGGTGGTGACGGGCTGTGAGTCGCTGCCGGGCTTCGCGCACTTTGCGCGCGCGCTGCCAGAGCCGATGCGCGCCGGCATGCTGGGCTGGTCCTCGCCGTACGACCTGTCGGCCACCTACCAGTCGGGCTGGATCGATGCCGCCATGTCGGGCGTGGTGCGCGCGGTGTCGGACGGTGTGGCCGAGCTGCTGGCGATAGGGGCGCAGGAGGTGGATGCCTGCCAGTCGCTGCTGCTGCCGGCGCGCATCGAAGCCATGCGCGGGCAGCTCACGCGCTATGTCGACGAACTGCTGCGGCCCAGCGCCTATCACGAGCCCTTCTATCTGCGCGGCGTCTACCTGACCGGCGACAGCGGCGAGCTGGCGGCGCATGCGCCGGCCTTCGCCGCGCCGCGCCTGCGTGCGGCGCAGCCTGACGCACTGGCGCCAGAGGATGCGCATGCGCCGGAGCTGGCGCCGGCAGCCAGTGCCAGCTCGTCCGCCGACCTGCTCAACGAGCTGATGCGGCAACCGGCGTTCCTGCGCGACCTGTTCGAGAAGAAGATCTTCCTTGAGTACGGACTGACGCGGCCATCGCGCTCGCAGCAGCTGGCGCGGCCGCTGGTACACCGTGCGCTGCGCTGGGGCGGCATGGCCGTGCTGTGCGCGTGGGGCGGGGGACTGCTGGTCGCGGCATGGCAGATGGGACATCGCCATACCGAACTGCTGGCCGCGCTTGGCGAACTGCGTGCCGGCGCGCAGCAGCGCGCGCTGGCCGCGCAGCGCGGCCAGGACCTGCCGCCGGACTGGTACCGGCGCCAGGCGTTGGGGCTGATCGCGATGAACCAGCGCCTGAGCGCGCAGTCGGTCTCGTCCTGGTTCATGCCGGGCTCGTGGGCCTTTATCGACGACCTGGACGGCCGCGTGCACGATCGCTTCCAGCGCGCCTTCGGCGAGATCGCGCTCGACACCATCGATCGCGAACTGCTGGCACGCGTCGACACGCTGACAGGCGTGGGGCGCGACCCGAGCACCGGCCAGCTGATTATCGGCGACAGCTGCCTGGCGCCGCCGGGCGCACGGGGCGAGGCCCTGCCGCCACGCAGCCTGGCGCTGGAAGACATGCCGGAGATGCGCGCGCTGCAGCAGTACGTTGCCGCGGTCGACCAGTTCGACGCTGCGCTGCAAGCGCTGCACCGGCTGGAAACGCCGCAGCCTGGCAACGCCGATGCGCTGCGGCTGGTGGTGCGCTATGCGCTGGGGGCGGAGTTGCAGGGCGAGGTCTCGGGCAGCCTGCCGTATTTCCAGCGCGACCCTGGCAAGGGGCGTGGTGCCGCAAGCCTGGCAACCGGCGGCAGGGCACTGACCGCGCTGGTGCCGCCCTTGCGCTGCACCTTCGACAAGGGCGCGCGCCAGCTCGACGAGCGGCTCTTCAACAACAACCCGCTGCTGGTGGCCGAGCGCGCCGTCAGGTCCAGCCTCGATGAACTGGCCGGCGGGGCCAATGCCGGCAGTGGCGTCAACCGGGTCCTGGCCGACTACCGCGGCATTGTCGCGGCGATCGGCACGCAGCAGGAACTGCTGGCGTCCGGCAAGGGCGGCTGGATCAGGCAGCCCCAGTTCGCCGCGGGCACCGTCTACGCGCGCACGCTGGCGCAGGCCGCGCAGAACCGGCTGCTCGGCGAAGACCTGGTGGCCGCCGCGCGCGCACGCGCTGAAAGCGGCTTCCAGGCCTTCACCGGCGAGCTGGCGCAGCGCTTCAGCGGACCCGACAGCGGGATCGCGTGGCAGGACAAGGACGGCCGCTTCGTGGTCACGCCCGAGCGGCTGGCCTTGCGCGACCGGCTCGCCGCCCTGCTGAACCAGCCGTTCATGGCACCGCCGCGCGACCTGGCGCTGCCGTCGGTGCCGGCCGGGTCGGCGGTGCTGTGGGATCGCCAGCAGCTTGACCAGGCCATCGCCCTGGGCGACATGCGCAAGCGCTTTCTTGACGAGGGGCTGACGGGCCTGCCAGGCCCCTGGCGCGATGCGATTGCGCAAAGCGTGGACCAGCAGTTTGCGCGGCTGGTGACCGACCAGGTCGCGACCGCGGCAATCCTGGCGCCGCTGCAGGCCGATGGCGGCAGCGCCGGCTTCGAGGCTGCACTGGGCCGGATCGCGCGCATCAAGACCATGCTGGGCGAGATGCATGCCATGTCGCGCGTGGATGATCTCGATGCGCTGGTTTCGCGCGATGCGCTGGCACGGCTGCGCGCGGTGGACGAGCTCCTGCAGCAGTCCGAGCTGTACGCGATCCGGCAGGGCAGCGCCGGCGACGGGGCCCGTGCGCCGCGCGCGCCGCTGCTGACGGCGTTCGGGCTGAACGACGCGGCGGCGCTGGGGCCGTACCTGGACCAGCAGTCGGCGCGTGCGCAGGCGCTGGGCCGCGAGGCCGCGGTGTATCTTGCCGCGCTCTCGCCCGCCGACGCCGGCTCCGGCCTGGCATTGCGCTGGCAGGCGCTGAACCGCGACCTGGAACGCTATCGGCTCAAGAACCCGAACAGCCGGCTGCTGATGCTGGAGCAGTTCGTGCAGGCCGCGGCGGCCGAGTCCGGCCAGGGCGTGTGCCTGGCGCGCTTTGCGGCGCGGCCGGCCGGCGGGGATGACTACTTTGCCGCGCTGCACGTGCGCCTGTACGACGGCCTGCTCGCGCGCTGTGCGCAAGGCTACTTTGCCGACCTGCAGCGGCAGTGGGACGGGTTCTCGGCCACGTTCAATGAACGGCTGGCCGGGCGTGCGCCGTTTGGCGGCGGCGCCAACGCCGGCGAGGTGCGCACGGCGGACTATGCCGAGCTTGGCCGCGTGCTCAAGCGCTATGAACCGCTCTCGGCGACGTACCGGGCCGCGCGTGGCGACGGGCCGCTCAGGAATATCGCGTCCGGCGTGCCGGTGCACCAGTTCATCGACAGCTTCGACCAGGTCAGGACCCTGCTCGCGCCACTGTATCCGGTCGAGGAGGGCGCGCCCGCGGGCTATGACGTGAGCGCGGAGTTCCGCGTCAACCGTGGCGCGGAACTGGCCGGCAACCAGATCATCGACTGGACCCTGACGCTCGGCGCGCAGAGCCTGTCGATGCGCGATGCGCCGCGCTCGCTGCACTGGGACTACGGCAGTCCGGTGACGCTGACGCTGCGCTTTGCCAAGGACTCACCGATGGTCGCGTTGCCTGACGCCGAACAGCGCGCGCTGGCCGCCGACGGCAAGACCATGACCTGGCGCTTTGCCGACCCGTGGTCGCTGTTGTCGTTCATTGCGCGCCATCGCATCGCGGATCCGGGCGGACGCGCCGACGGCACGGCGCAACTGCTGCGCTTCGACTTTCCGCTGGGCAGCGCCGCGCCGGATCTCACGGCGGCGCCCAGGCCGGTGCGCGGCCGCGTGTTCCTGCGCCTGGTGCTGACGGCCGCGGGCAGGAAGATGCCGCTGCCGTGGCCGCAAAGCTTTCCCACCCGGGCTCCTGAATGGACCAACCTATGACGACGCCAACGCAAGACCGCATCCCGGACGCGCAGGCACTGCTTGCGCCGGTGCCGGGCGACGATCCCGCGGGCGCTTCGCTGCGCTACGAGCCGGTCTATCGCGCCATCGCCGAAGCGCGCCAGCACGACGACGAGTCCTTGCCGATGCGGGAATGGGAGCGCCCGCTGGTCAAGGCTGACTGGAAACGCGTGGCCGCGCTCGCCAGCGAGGCGCTGGCCACGCGCAGCAAGGACTTCCAGCTGTCGGCATGGCTGTGCGAGGCGTGGACCCATCTGCACGGCGCGGCCGGCTTTTGCGCCGGGGTGCGCTTGCTGGGGGCGTTGGCGGACGCGTATTGGGATAGCGCCTGGCCGCGCATGGAAGCCGACGATGCGGAGGCACGCTGCGCCCCGATCGCATGGCTCAACGAGACCTTGCCGGCGGTGCTGGCGCTGCATGTCCCGCTGTTGTCGCTGGCCGACGAGAAACCCCTGCACATCACGCTGGACCTGTGGGAACGCAGCCTGGCGCCGGTCGATGACGACGACAGCCTGGGCCGCGAGGCGCTGCTGCAGCGCGCGCATCACGCGCCCGACCGGACCCGGCTGGATGCGTTGTGGCGCGACCTGCACGGTGCCAGCGCCGAATGGGCTGGTTTTGACCGGCGCATCGACGCGCTGCTGGGGGCGCAAGCGCCGAGCCTGGCGCGCGTGTCGGACACGCTGGCGCGGCTGGTGCGGGCGGTGGCCGCGCTGCGCGGCGACGCAACGGGCAGCGCCCACAGAGGCGAACCCGCCGCCACGGCGCCGGCACCGGCCGGTAGCAACGATCGCGTGGACGATCCCGAGCCGCTGCCGGTCTTGCCGGCCGCGGGACCGGGGCAGACCGTCATGCTGGCGCACGGCCGCATCGAGAACCGTGCTCACGCCTACCAGTTGATCCGCGACGTGGCCGACTACCTGGCGCGCCATGAGCCGCACAGCCCCACGCCTTACCTGCTGCGGCGCGCGGTGCGCTGGGGGCAGATGCCGCTGGCGGACCTGATGCAGGACATCCTGCGCGAGGATGGGGATATCGGGCGGTATTTCTCGCTGCTGGAGAACCAGGATTAGGGCAGGTGCAGGTTTGATCCCTCTCCCGCAAGCGTGAGAGGGAGCTCGCTGTCGGTCGTCCGGAGCCCATCGCCACACTTAGATATGTGATATACAATATATTAAGTGTGTATAACGTCTCCTGCCGCCATGCTCGATCCCTCGCTGTTCGGTCGCTTGTCCTTCACCCACGCTGATCCCGTCGACGGCCCGCTGCCACCCGGGCGTAACCCGCTCGGCGTGGCTGCGGAGCGCGATGCCGTGCTGTTCGTTCCGGACGGCCTGCCGGACCGCGGGCCGGTGCCGCTGCTGGTGATGTTCCACGGCGCGGGCGGGTTTCCGGAAAAGGTGCTGCCGCATATCGAACCGCATGCGCAGCGCCACAAGTTCCTGGTGCTGGCGCCGCATTCGCTCTTCCCGACCTGGGACATCGTGATCGGCGGCAACGGCCCCGACCTGCAGCGGCTGCACCAGGCGCTGACCGCGGTGACTTCGCGCTACCGGGTCGACCCGGGCCGGCTTGCCTTTGCCGGCTTCTCGGACGGGGCTAGCTACGCGCTCTCGGTCGGCATCACCAACGGCGACATTGCCAGCCATGTGATTGCGTTCTCCGGCGGCTTCATGTCAGTGTTCATGCAGGAGGGCGCGCCCAGAGTGTTTGTCGCGCACGGGCTGGCCGACGAGCAACTGCCGGTCGCCACCAGCGGCCGCGCCCATGCGGCCAGGCTGAAGGCCGCGGGCTACGACGTGCAATACGTGGAGTTCGATGGCCTGCATGTCATCCATCCGCCCGTGGTCGAGCGCGCGATCGATTTCTTCCTGCAGTGAAACCCCGGCCGCTGGCCGGCGCGGCCATGCCATTCAACGGGAGTGCGGTACATGGATTTCGAGATTCCGGAGGCGCTGATCCATCCCCTGCTGGCGATGATCGAAACCGGGTCGCCGCTGGCGCGGCAGCTGCAGGAGCACGGCGTCTGCCACGGCAATATGCTGGTGTCGAGCAAGCTGTTCGACGCGCAGTCGCTGAACTCGCTCTACACGCTGAGCAAGACGCAAAACGAGCGCGCGCTGATGTTCCAGATGCTGGCGCTGGACAATGTTTACAACGCACCGCAGGCGCGCTTGATTCCGGGGCTGGACCAGCTGGTGGCGGGGCTGGCCGCCTACCTGTCGCGCGATGCCATCGACGGCTGGCTGTACCAGCGCAGCCGCGACGGCGTGCTGCTGCCGTGGCTGGTGCGCCGGATGCGCTATGTGTCGCCCGAGCAGGGCATGCATTATGTGGTGGTGGACATGCTGGCCAACACCATGCAGTCGGCCAACTCCACGCTGACCGACCACCACCTGCGCCGCTCCGGCATGACCACGTCGATGGTGATTACCCACGACGACATCGCCAACCGCACCATCCCGGAGTTGCTGGCCGAGTTCGGCTTCTACAAGGAGTGCGCGGAATTCCGGCACGAATACGAGCAGCATGCGCAGCGCTTCGTGCGCTACCAGCGCCGCTTCGGCGCGCAGTTCGTCGCCACCCGCGCGGCGTTCTCGCTCGATGCCAAGGGACCCGCCGAGCTGACGCCGATCGCCGACGCCACGGGCGCGCGCTGCGTGAATGATGAGGAGCGGCTGGAGCGCCGCTTCGAGATGACCTGCGACCCGGCGTTCTGGCGCGATGCCGGGGTCATGGAGGGCTTTGAGCGCGTGCCGCTGCATTGCTACGTGCACCTGTTCCACCTGGAATGGCATCGCAATATCTGGGTGCATGTGCAGCACCTGTCCGAGTATCGCTACCAGCCCGCCCTGCGTGACAAGCTCGTCCTGCCCGCGCATCACCGCGACCTGATCGATATCCTGACCTCGCACATGGACATGCTGGTGCCGGATTTCGTGCCCGGCAAGTCGGGCGGCACCACCATCCTGTGCCAGGGCGCGCCAGGCCTCGGCAAGACGCTGACCGCGGAGGTCTACGCCGAGGTGGTGGGCAAGCCGCTCTACCGCGTGCACTCCGGGCAGCTGGGCACCACCGCCGCGTCGGTCGGTGCCACGCTGATGACGATCCTGCGCCGCGCCATGCGCTGGAACGCGATCCTGCTGCTGGACGAGGCAGACGTCTATATCCGCTGCCGCGACAACGACCTGGAGCACAACGCCATCGTCGCGGAATTCCTGCGCACGCTGGAGTACTTCAACGGCCTGCTGTTCATGACCACCAACCGCATCGGCGACGTCGACGATGCCATCCTGTCGCGCTGTATCGCCACCATCCATTACGAAACGCCGTGCAAGCAAGACGCCATGCGCCTGTGGCGCCTGCAGGCCGGGCAGTTCGGCGCGGACCTGGGCGACGGGCTGATCGATGCGCTGACCGCCGCCTACCCCAAGGCGAGCGGGCGCGACATCAAGGAGCTGCTGAAGCTGGCGACGCGCTACGGCAAGGCCAAGGGGATCCCGCTGTCGGAAGACGTGTTCCGGCTGTGCGGGCAGTTCCGCGGGATAGGGTAAGGCGCCGGCGCGCGGGTATCATGGGGCATCCGTCCAGGCAACCGCGCCCCGATCCCCGATGAGCCTCGACCCCGCCGAACTCCAGGCCATACGCCCCTACCTGCTGCGCTTTGCCCGCCTGCAGCTGCGCGATGAGGCGCTGGCCGAGGATGCCGTCTCGGAAACGCTGCTGGCGGCGCTGGAGCACCCTGAGCGCTTCGCCGGCCAGTCAACGCTGCGCACCTACCTGGTTGGCATCCTCAAGCACAAGATCATCGACATCCTGCGCAGCGGCAAGCGCGAGGTCAGGCTGGCGCTGGCCACCGATGCCGAGGGCCAGCCGCAATCCGACGACGACGCCTTCGACGCGCTGTTCACGCGCAACGGCCACTACCAGGACCCGCCGTCCGACTGGGGCAACCCGGAACGCGCCTTTGAGCGCCGCGAGTTCTTCGAGATCCTGCAGCTTTGCGTTGACCGCCTGCCGGAGCGCACCGGCCGGATCTTCATGATGCGCGAGTGGCTGGAGCTGGACACCGAAGAAATCTGTCAGCATTTGCAGATCAGCGCGACCAATGCCTGGGCGATGCTGTACCGCGCCCGCATGCGCCTGCGCGAATGCCTGGAACTGCACTGGTTCGGCCAGCGCGGGCGGCCGGGCAAGGCCGGTTGAGCCTAATCCCGCCCATGCAACGGACAAGTCACTGACCTATATGCCAGATCCGCGCCCTTCCCGCCGCCTGCTGCCGAACTGCGAAGAGGTCCACCACCTCACCATGAAGGGCCTGGACCGGCCGCTGTCATGGGGCGAGCGGCTGCGCATGCGCGCCCACCTGGCGATCTGCGACGCCTGCACCAGCTTCAGCGCCCAGATGCGGACCCTGCGCGAGGCCATGCACAGGCTCGGGCGCGACGAATGACAAAAGGCCAGCGGAGCCGCTGGCCTTCTTGCTGGCTGGGTGCCGGCATCGCTCAGGCGCGAGCGCCTTCCCCGTAGGGGTCGAAGCGGCCAGCGCGGCTGCCTTCGGTATAGGTGTCGAAGCTGCGCGCGGGGGCGGTCGACACGCCGCTGCGGTCCAGCCCGGCCACCGTGCGGGCGCCGTCGACAAACGGATCGGCCTTGCCGACGCGGGCGCCTTCCGTGAACACATCATGGCTGCGGAACTCATAACCATACTTGTCTCCGGGCACGGTGCTGCGGAAGCTGTAGCCGTACTTGTCGCCGGGCAGTTGCTCGGCGGCGGTGGCGGCTTGCGCGGCGCCCAGGGCGGCCAGCGACAGGAGCAGGGCGGTAGCGAGGCGGGTGGTCTTGGTCATGATGGTTCTCCTTAAGCTCGTTGAATTTGTCAGAAGGCTTTGCGTTGTGTGCGTGCCGTTCATGTACAGAACTATAGGAGCGCCATCGAGACGGAAGCAGGCCAGTTGCCGGACAAGTTATTCAAAAAAATTGAATTAACGGGCGAGGGCGGAAACCACCCATGGCATGACGCAAATGTAATGACCCCGTCGCCGGAATGCCCGGCGCGGCTCGGTTAAACTTGCGGCTCGCTGCAATCCCCCGTCGCCTGATGCCAGGCGCCCAGGGCAACTGCCACTTCCCCTATGCAACGGCTCATCCTCATCCTTCTTGCGCTCGTCCTGCCGCTCCAGTTCGCCTGGGCGGGAGCCGCCGCGTATTGCCGGCATGAGGTGGCGGCTTCGGCCAAGGCCCATTTCGGGCACCATGAGCACCAGCACAAGGCCGACAGCGGCAAGCAGGACCAGCCCGCGCAGAAGGCCCAGGACAAGGCCAAGCTCGGCCTGCCCGATCCCGACTGCGGCGTCTGCCATATCGCTTCGCTGCCGTTTGCACGGGCCGACGCGCCCGACGTGCACGCCATGCGCCGGGTGGAACTGGCGCCACCGGCGCCGCAGCCCAGCTTCTCTTCGCACAGTGCGCGGGCGCCAGACCGTCCGCAGTGGCCGCGTCTTGCCTAGCCGGCGAGACGACGCTTCCATTTCCTGGTCTTCCTGAGTCCCTGACGTCAGGCGTCTCGCCGAATTCTCCCGGTTTCTTTCCTGGTGCAATTCGATGCGAAGACTTTTGCTGCCGCTTGGGCTGGCGGCCGTCCTATCCAGCCCGATCCATGGCGTCGCGCAGACGCCGCCCCCTGCCATGGCGCAGCCATCGGCATCCTCGCCGGCCCCGGGCCAAGAGCCTGCCGGCACGCTCACGCTCGACGCCGCGCTGGCGCTGGCCGAAGCCGGCAACTTCGCGCTGTCCGCGGCGGGCAAGGAGCTTGACGCCACCGAGGGCGATGTCACGCAGGCGCGCGTGCTGCCCAATCCCGAACTGGCCGTGTCGATGGAAGACACGCGCAAGGCCACGCGCTCCACCACCGGCCAGATCAACCTGCCGATCGAACTCGGCGGCAAGCGCGCCGCGCGCATCGGCGTGGCCGAGCGCGGGCGCGAACTGGCGCAGGCCGAGCTGGGCGGCGCACGCGCCGAGCTGCGCGCCGCGGTGATCGCGCGCTTCTTTGGCGTGCTGGTGGCGCAGGAGCGCGTCAAGCTCGCCGAAGGCTCGGTCGGCATCGCCAGCAAGGCGGCCGCGGCGGCCGGGCGGCGCGTGGCCGCCGGCAAGGTCGCGCCGCTGGAAGAAGCGCGCGCCAGGGTCGAACAGGCCAATGCCGAGCTGGAACTGGCCGAGGCCACCGGCGCGCTGCAATCCGCACGGCAGTCGCTGGCCGCGCTGTGGGGCAATGCCGTGCCGCACTTTGCGCAGGCGCAGGGCGACCTTGATGCACTGCCCTCGCGCCCCGCGCCGGCAGCGCTGCAAGCGGCGCTGGAAGACTCGCCGCAGCTGGCGGCAAGCCGCCTCCTGGCCGAGCGCAGCCGCGCCGAAGTCGCCGTGGCGCGTAGCCGCCAGTACCCCGACGTGACCGTGAGCCTGGGCGCCAAGCGCGACAACGAGGCCAACCGCAATATGGCCGTGCTGGGCGTGGCGATCCCGCTGCCGCTGTTTGACCGCAACCAGGGCAACCTGTACGCCGCATTGCGCCGCGCCGACAAGGCGCAGGACACGCACGCGGCCACGCGCATCCGCCTGGTCGGTGAGCTGCAGCAGGCGTCGACGCAGCTGTCGGTATCGCGCGCCGCGGCGCAGACGCTGCAGGCCTCGGTGCTGCCCGCGGCGGAGCAGGCCTATGCCGCCGCCTCGCGCGGGTTCGAGGCCGGCAAATTCAATTTCCTCGATGTGCTGGATGCCCAGCGCACGCTGTTCCAGGCGCGCATCCGCTACCTGGACGTGCTGGCCCGCGCCTATGACGCGGCGGCCAGCATCGACCGCATCCTCGGACACTGATACGGAAGCTGCAGACATGGCAATGAGCAAGCAACAACGGGCCGCCGTGGTGGCCATCCTGGTCGCGGGGCTGCTGGGCGGCGCGGCGATCCTGTTCACCGGCAAGGGCGGCAGCGCTGGCGGCGAGGCCGGGCACGGGCATGCCGAGCATGGCGAGGAGCATGAACATGGCAAGGAAGAAGACAAGGCGGCCGCGCACGCTGACGCCAGCGTCCCCGCGGCGAAACCGGAAGGCGAAGGCAAGCCGCACCTGATCGCGCTGACGCCCGCGCAGATCCAGCAGGCCGGCATCGGCATTGCCGCCGCCGCCGCTGCGCCGCTGCGCAGCAGCGTCGATTTCCCCGGCGAGATCCGCTTCAATGAAGACCGCACCGCGCACGTGGTGCCGCGCGTGGCGGGCGTGGCGCAGGCGGTGCCGGCCAACCTTGGCCAGCAGGTGCGCAAGGGCGAAGTGCTGGCGCTGCTCGCCAGCACGACCCTGGCCGAACAGCGCAGCGAACTGCTGGCGGCGCAGAAGCGCGAGGCGCTGGCGCGTGCCACCTACGCGCGCGAGAAGACGCTGTGGCAGGAGAAGATCTCCGCCGAGCAAGATTACCAGCAGGCCCGCACGGCGCTGGAGGAAGCGCAGATCGCGGTGCAGAACGCGCGCCAGAAGCTGACCGCGATCGGCGCCACGGAGAACAGCGCGGGCAAGGGCGGCGGCCTGAACCAGTTTGCGCTGCGTGCCCCGTTCGATGGCATCGTGGTCGAGAAGCACCTGGCGCTGGGCGAAGCGGTCCAGGAAGCCACCAGCGTGTTCACGGTCTCGGACCTGAGTTCGGTGTGGGCGGAGTTCGTGGTGTCCGCGCGTGACCTGGACCAGGTGCGCGTGGGCGAAGCGGTCACGGTGCGCTCGAGCGCCTCGGACACGCAGGCCGAGGGCAAGGTGTCCTACGTCGGCGCGCTGCTGGGCGAGCAGACGCGCACGGCCAAGGCGCGCGTGACGCTGGCCAATCCCGGCATGGCGTGGCGCCCGGGTTTGTTCGTCACGGTCAGCGTGCTGGGCGCGCCGGCGCAGGTGCCGGTGACGGTGGCGGCCGACGCGGTGCAGCAGGTCGACGGCCAGAGCGTGGTGTTCATCGCCGTGCCGGGCGGGTTTGCGGTGCAGCCGGTCAAGACCGGGCGCGCCGGCGGCAAGCTGGTGGAGGTGACCGAGGGCCTGCAGGCCGGTGCGCGCTACGCCGCGGCCAACAGCTTCGTCCTCAAGTCCGAGCTGGGCAAAGCCAGCGCCGGGCATGAGCACTGAGCGGGAGGCACGCATGTTTGAACGCCTGATCCGCTTTGCCATCGAGCAACGCTGGCTGGTCCTGCTGGCGGTGCTGGGCATGGCCGCGCTGGGCCTGTACAGCTACACCCGGCTACCGATCGATGCGGTGCCCGATATCACCAACGTGCAGGTGCAGATCAACACCGCCGCGCCGGGCTATTCGCCGCTGGAGACCGAGCAGCGCATCACCTATCCGGTCGAGACCGTGATGGCGGGCCTGCCCGGGCTGGAGCAGACGCGCTCGCTGTCGCGCTACGGGCTGTCGCAGGTGACGGTGATCTTCCGCGACGGCACCGATATCCACTTTGCGCGCCAGCTGGTCAACCAGCGCATCCAGGAAGCGCGCGACAAGCTGCCTGCCGGCATCACGCCCGCGATGGGCCCGATCTCGACCGGGCTGGGCGAGATCTACCTGTGGACGGTCGAGGCCGACCCCGGTGCGCGCAAGCCTGACGGCACGCCCTACACGCTCGCGGACTTGCGCGAGATCCAGGACTGGGTGATCCGCCCGCAGCTGCGCAACGTGCCCGGCGTGACCGAGGTCAATGCCATCGGCGGCCATGCGCGCGCCTATGTGGTCGCGCCCAGCCTGGAGCGCATGGCGTCGTACGGCTTGTCGCTGGCCGATGTGGTGAGCGCGCTGGAGAAGAACAACGACAACGTCGGCGCCGGCTATATCGAGCGCCGCGGCGAGCAGTACCTGGTTCGCGTGCCGGGGCAGGTGCGCTCGCTCGACGATATCCGCGACGTGATCGTCGGCACCGCGCAGGGCCAGCCGATCCGCGTGCGCGACGTGGCCACCGTGCAGACCGGCGGCGAGCTGCGCACCGGCGCGGCCACCGAGAACGGCCGCGAGGTGGTGCTGGGCACCGTGTTCATGCTGATCGGCGAGAACAGCCGCACGGTGTCGCAGGCGGTGGACCGCAAGATGGCCGAGATCAACCGCACCCTGCCCAAGGGCGTGCAGGCCGTCACGGTGTACGACCGCACCACGCTGGTCGACAAGGCCATTGCCACGGTCAAGAAGAACCTGCTGGAAGGCGCGGTGCTGGTGATCGCCATCCTGTTCCTGTTCCTTGGCAACCTGCGTGCGGCGCTGATCACCGCGCTGGTGATCCCGCTGTCGATGCTGTTCACCTTCACGGGCATGGTGCATTACCGCATCAGCGCCAACCTGATGAGCCTCGGGGCGCTGGACTTCGGCATCATCGTCGACGGCGCGGTGGTGATCGTCGAGAACTGCGTGCGCCGGCTGGCGCATGCGCAGGAGCGCCACGGCCGGCCCCTCACGCGCGGCGAACGCCTGCATGAAGTCTTTGCCGCGGCGCGCGAGGCACGCCGGCCGCTGCTGTACGGCCAGCTCATCATCATGGTGGTGTACCTGCCGATCTTTGCGCTGACCGGGGTCGAGGGCAAGATGTTCCACCCGATGGCCTTCACCGTGGTGCTGGCGCTGCTGGGCGCGATGGTGCTGTCGGTGACCTTCGTGCCGGCCGCGGTGGCGCTGTTCATCGGCAACCGCGTGGCCGAGCGCGAGAACCGGCTGATGGCCTGGGCGAGCCGCCGCTACGCGGTGCTGCTGGAGCGCTCGCTGGCCGCGACGCCAGTGGTGCTGACGTTTGCCGGCGTGGCGGTGGCATTGTGCCTGGCCATTGCCACGCGGCTGGGCAGTGAGTTCGTGCCCAGCCTCAACGAAGGCGACCTGGCGATCCAGGCCTTGCGCATCCCCGGCACCAGCCTGACGCAATCCGTGGCGATGCAGCAGCAGGTGGAAACCGCGCTGAAGGCCAAGTTCCCGGAGATCGAGCGCATCTTTGCGCGCACCGGCACCGCGGAGATCGCCTCCGACCCGATGCCGCCGAATATCTCCGACGGCTACATCATGCTCAAGCCCATGTCGCAATGGCCCGAGCCGCGCCGCACGCGCGACGAGCTGATCGCCGCGATACGCGACGAGGTGGGCAAGCTGCCGGGCAACAACTATGAATTCTCGCAACCGATCCAGCTGCGCTTCAATGAGCTGATCTCGGGCGTGCGCTCCGACGTGGCGGTCAAGGTGTTCGGCGACGACAACGCGGTGCTGGAGCAGACCGCCAATCGCATCGCGGCAGTGCTGCAGGGCATCCCCGGCGCGGCCGAGGTGAAGGTCGAGCAGACCACCGGCCTGCCGATGCTGACGGTGCAGATCGACCGCAACAAGGCGGCGCGCTATGGCCTGAACCTGAGCGATATCCAGGATGCGGTGGCGATCGGCATCGGTGGCAAGGTGTCGGGCACCTTCTTCAGCGGCGACCGGCGCTTCGACATCGTGGTGCGCCTGCCCGATGCCGTGCGCGAGGACGTGGAAGCGCTGCAGCGGCTGCCGGTGCCGCTGCCGAAGGAAGCCGCGGCGCGCACCAGCTATATCCCGCTGAGCGAAGTCGCCAGCGTGGAGATCGCGCCGGGCCCCAACCAGGTCTCGCGCGAGAACGGCAAGCGCCGCATCGTGGTCAGCGCCAATGTGCGCGGGCGCGATATCGGCAGCTTCGTGCCCGAGGCCGAGGCCGCGATCCGCGCGCGCGTGCAGATCCCGGCGGGCTACTGGACCAGCTGGGGCGGCACCTTCGAGCAGCTGCAGTCCGCCACCGCGCGGCTGCGCGTGGTGGTGCCGCTGGCGCTGGGTCTGGTGTTCGTGCTGCTGTTCGCCATGTTCGGCAACGTCAAGGACGGCCTGCTGGTCTTCACCGGTATCCCGTTCGCGCTGACCGGCGGCATCCTGGCGCTATGGCTGCGCGGTATCCCGCTGTCGATCTCGGCGGCAGTGGGCTTTATCGCCCTGTGCGGCGTTGCGGTGCTCAACGGGCTGGTGATGCTGTCGTTTATCCGCTCGCTGCGCGAGGAAGGCCTGGGCCTTGATGATGCCATTCGCAACGGCGCGCTGACGCGCCTGCGCCCCGTGCTGATGACGGCGCTGGTGGCGTCGCTGGGCTTCGTGCCGATGGCCCTGGCCACGGGCACGGGTGCCGAGGTGCAGCGCCCGCTGGCGACGGTCGTCATCGGCGGCATCCTGTCGTCGACGGCGCTGACCTTGCTGGTGTTGCCGGTGCTGTACCGGCTGGCGCACCGGAACGACGAGGCGGCGACGCAAGCGGCGCAAGGGGAAGGGGAGCTGGCGCGAATGGATGCGTGAGCCAGGGTGCGGCGGTGTTGCGCCATTGCATTCGATAGTTCATGTCACCATGAACCTTCGGCCTGCGCCGCGGGGGCATGATGCGACTGTCCGCCAGCCCCCGGGCGCTGGGTTCGCTGCAAGGACTCAGCACTTCCATCCACTGTGCCGCCATGCCCGATACCGATATCGATCCGCTCAGCGCCGTCACCCATCCCGACCCGTACCCGTACTACCGGGAGCTGGCCGCCAGCCAGCCATTCTTCCGCGATGACCGCCTGCGCCTGTGGGTTGCCGCCGGCGCGCGGGAAGTGGCCGACGTGCTTGCCCACCCCGACTGCCGCGTGCGGCCGCCCGCACAGCCGGTGCCGCCCGCGCTGGCCGGCACCGCCGCCGGCGAGCTGTTCGGCCGGCTGATCCGGATGAACGACGGCGCCGCGCACGCGCCGCTCAAGGCCCTGCTGATGCCGATGCTGGCGGGTATCGACCCGGCCGCCGCGGCGCAGCGCGCGACGGTGCTGGCGGCGGTGCTCGATGCCGGCGAAGCGTCCTGGGCCGCCATGTCCGGCGAGTGCATCAATCGCTGGCTGTTCACGCTGCCGGTCATCACGGTCGCCGACCTGCTCGGCCTGCCGGCTGCCAACGAAGGCAGCAGCGCGGCCGAAGCCGCACAACGGGTTGCGGCCTTCGCCGGCGCGCAGTCGCCATTGGCCGATGCACCGGCCGTGCGCGCAGGCGCCGAGGCCGCTCAATGGCTGGGGCACTGGCTTGCCGATGCGGCGGACGGCGCAGGGCCGCTGCCGGCGCTGCGGCAGGCAGCCCGTGCCGCCGGCATCGACGCGCAGGCGGTCGCCGCCAACATCATCGGCCTGCTGGTGCAAGCCTGCGAAGCTACCGCGGCGCTGGCCGGGAATACGCTGCTGCGGCTGGGTCGCGACACGACGCAGTCAGAGCTGCCGCTCGATGCCGTGGTGGCACGGGTCGCCCGGGAGGATCCGCCGGTGCAGAATACGCGGCGCTTCCTGGCCGCCGATGCGCAACTGTGCGGCCACGCCGTCAAGGCCGGCGACGCGGTGCTGGTGCTGCTGGCCGCGGCGTCGTGCAGTGGTGCCGCGGCCGGCGAACGGCCATGGACCTTCGGCCACGGCCGCCATGCCTGTCCCGGCGACCGCCTGGCGCAGGCGCTGGCTGCCGCCATGGTGGCGGCGCTGCGTGCGCGTGGGGCCGACCCGGCCGCGCTGGCGCAGGCATTCCGCTATCGTCCGTCGCTGAACGCACGCATTCCGCATTTCCTTTGATTCCCGCCATTGCCCCCAGGAGACAACATGATCGCAGTCATCTTCGAAGTCGAGCCCGCGCCGGGCCGGCAGGACAACTACCTCGACATCGCCGCGCACCTGCGCCCGCAGCTGGAGGCCATCGACGGCTTTATCTCGGTGGAGCGCTTCCAGAGCCTGACCAACCCCAACAAGCTGCTGTCGCTGTCGTTCTTCCGCGACGAGGCCGCGGTGATCGCCTGGCGCAATACGCTGGCGCATCGCCAGGCGCAGGCGTCCGGTCGCGGCGGCGTGTTTGCCGGCTACCGGCTGCGCGTGGCGCAGGTGCTGCGCGACTACGGGCTGAACGAGCGCGACCAGGCGCCGGCGGACAGCCGCGCGGTGCATGACCACAAGGCGGGCTGAGGGGGAGCAGCGATGACGATGGAAGCAATCGCCACCCAAGCCGCCTTTATCGGCCTGACATTCTTGCTGGCAGGCTTTGTCAAAGGGGTGGTGGGCCTGGGCTTGCCCACGGTCGCGGTGGGCATGCTGGGGCTGGTGATGCCGCCCGCGCAGGCAGCGGCGCTGCTGGTGGCGCCGTCGATGGTGACCAACGTGGTGCAGCTGTTCAGCGGCCCGCGCTTCGGGCAACTGATGCAACGGCTGTGGCCGATGCTGGTGGCGATCTGCGCCGGCACCTGGCTGTGCGCGGCATGGGTGCCGGCCGGCATGATGACGCACGCGACCTCGGCCTTGGGTGTGGCGCTGGTGCTGTACGCGGTGGTCGGGCTGGCAGCGGTGAAGCTGGTGGTGCCGGCGGGGGCGGAGCGGTGGCTGGGGCCGTTGACCGGGCTGGTCACGGGTGGCATTACGGCGGTGACCGGTGTGTTCGTGATTCCCGCCGTGCCTTACCTGCAGGGACTCGGGCTGGACAAGGAAAGCCTGGTGCAGGCGCTCGGGCTGTCGTTCACGGTATCGACCATTGCGCTGGCGGTGAGCCTGGCCATGGGCGGGTCGCTGCTACATATGCCGGTGCTGGGCGCCTCGGCGCTGGCGCTGGTGCCGGCGCTCGGCGGCATGTTCCTGGGCCAGTGGCTGCGCCACCGGATCAGCGCCGAGCGCTTCCGCAAGCTGTTCTTCTGCGGGCTGCTGGTGTTGGGCGGCGAGCTGGCGCTGCGCGGGCTGTCCTAAGCACGCTGCCGGTTTGCTCCCTCTCCCGCAAGCGGAAGAGGGAGCAAACAGTGCGCAGTTAGCGGCTGGCCTGCACCGTGCGGCCGTTCAGCGGCTGCACCGGGCGGGCGTTCATCGGATAAAGCCGGCGGAATGCGGCCAACTGCGCCGGCGACACTTCCACCGGGGTCTTCAGCACCTGCCAGCGCACGTCCTCGCTGCACGGCGGCGTGGTCAGCGAGCCGGAGAAGGCCCAGTACGACTGCCGGGCCGGCAGCAACGCCGCCACATCCAGCGGCGCCGTCAGTTCGCGCGACTCGCCGGCCTTGGCCGGCAGGCTCGCGAAGACCGGTTTCAGCGCCGCATTCTCCCGCCCGGACTTGAACAGCACCGCCACCACCGCCAGCTTGCCTTCTGCATTCTGGTGCACCAGGTGCGCGACCAGCGGATAGCTCTTGCCGTTGATCTTCTCTTCGCTGGGCGTATGGAAGTGGAACTGCAGCAGCTTGTAGGGCACGCCGTCGAGTTCGATCTGCCCCGCTGCGGGCAGGTTGACCTGTACGGTGTGGCCGTTGTTGACCACGGTGGCGGGCGCCGCGGCATAGCCAAAGCCGATCGGCTTCAGGTCGGCAGGTTGGGCCTTGCCGGTGCGGATATCGATGGGCGACTGGTGCTTGCCCAGCGCACAGGTCTTGTAGTCCTGGTCGAGCTTGGCCCAGTGGCTGGCGCCGGTCGGTCCGGCGTAGCTCCAGTGCGGGTCATTGCCGGCCCACGCGGCAGGTGCAAGCAAGGCGGTGCAAACCGTGATAATCGGCAGCCTGGTGTTCATTGTCGATGCGTCCTAGTGTTGGTAACCCCTTGTTTTCCGACATGGTGTAATCAAGCTGTCCCAGTCTTGAGTGCCGGGTCTTTTGCCCGGGCCGGAAATCATGCAGCAAAACTGCCGTCCAGCGAATAAGGCATTGCTGAATTCCGGTCTGCACAGCGCTTAACAAGAGTATGGACTGCATGCACGCATGCGATTGATGCGTGCCGCGCATGCCGTCATGGACGGCGCCGACATCTCACGTGGCCGCTGAAGGCGCAGGCCGCCACAGGCATCCCCGCTCAGCCGGGGATGCCTGCCTGCCACCGTTTGTCTCGGGATTTCAGCCAGGCCGCGCGCCGGCCTGGTTCGATTCCAGTTGCGCGCGTACCGCGGAGATATGGTCGCCCGCGGCATCGACGGCGTTCTCCAGGTCACTGGTGCTGCAGCCGAGCTCCCGGCACCAGTACTGCACTTCAAGCGGATCCATCAGGTTGATGCGGCCAGGATCCAAAGGCCTGAACTCGTTTGTCACATCGCTCATGCTTGCCTCCTGTCCATGTCTCGGGGCGACACGGCCCTTGCATTGTAGGCAGTCATCCGGCACGCGTTGCATGCAAGGTGGGCCTGGGCTTGCGCATATGATGTACGGGTTACCCAGGCCGACAGGACGCCGCATGCCCCGCTCATCCGGTGCAAAACTCTGGTCCACGCTGAACAAGGCTGCTGCCCGCAATGCGCGCCGCATGCAGCGCGCCGTCAACCAGAACCTGACCAGGCCGATGACCGAGGCCATCGTGCGCAACGCGGTGAAGCAATCGGCTGCAGTCACCGCCGCCACGCAGCGCGCACTGTCGGGCGTGGTATCGCCGGTGCAGGCGCCGCAGAGCCGCGGCAGCGGGCGCTGGGAAGAAGGCGCATGGGGCGCGCCAGTGGCACCGCGCCGCTACCGCATCTTCGTGCCGGCCGGCGTCACGGCGTCGCGGCGCGCGCCAATGCTGGTGCTGCTGCATGGCTGCGGCCAGGACGCCGCCAGCTTTGCCGCGGTCACGCGCGCCGCCGCGGTGGCGCGCGAAGCCGGCTGGGTGGTGTTGCTGCCTGAACAGACCTCGCAGGCCAATGCACAGCGCTGCTGGAACTGGTTCCGGCCCGCCGCGCAGGGCAGCGTCGAAGCCGGGCTGCTGATGGCGCTGGTCGACCAGGCTTGCCGCCGCCATCCGGTTGCCGCGGACCGCATCAGCGTGCTGGGGCTGTCCGCGGGCGGCGCGATGGCGCTGATGCTGGGGCTGCGCTATCCGGAACGCTTTGCCGCAGTGGGGTCGCACTCCGGCGCGGTGCCATGGAGCGCCACCAATGCCGCCCAGGCAGCGCGCGCCATGCGCGGGGGGCGTGGGCCCGATGCCAAGGCCATGCAGGCGCTGCGGTTCGGGCTGGCAGGGCGCCGCCCGCCGCCGTTGCTATTGCTGCATGGCGATGCCGACCACGTGGTCGACTTCAGCAACGCCACCGCCGCGGCGGGCATGTGGATGCACCTGCAGCCGGAGGGTGCGCACGCGCTGTCCGCGGTGCCGGCACGGCGCATCCAGCGCGGCATGCGCCATGCGATGGATGTGTTCGACTGGATGGACGGAAAGTCGCCTTACGTGCGCCTGGTGCGGATCGAGGGGCTGGGTCACGCCTGGAGTGGCGGGGCAGGCGGGCAGGCGTTTTCCGATCCGGCGGGGCCGGATGGGTTGAAGCTGGCGTTGCGGTTTTTTCTGGCGGTTGAGGGGTGAGAGCGTAGTCTTGACGCTGCCAAACGGTGATTAAGGCTCTCTTCAGGCCTGAGCCCTACACCAAACTGACAGGCTCAATCACCACATCACTGGCCGGACAAGCCACGCACGGCAAGATCAGCCCCTCATCCCTCTCATCCAGACTCAACCCCGGCCATTCGATCCGATAGCGGATCGTCCCCGCATGCAGCCGGCTGGCGCAGGCGCGGCAGGTGCCGTTGCGGCAGGAGTTGGGCAGCGCCACGCCTTCGAGCAAGGCAGCTTCCAGCAGGCTCAGCGCCGCCGGCGCGGCGAAGCGGGTATTGCCTGGCAGGACGCTTGCGGTGAATTCCGCGCGGTCGTCGGGCGC
Source organism: Cupriavidus sp. CPT47-8839-RL05A (assembly GCF_058792255.1). Taxonomy (NCBI): domain Bacteria; kingdom Pseudomonadati; phylum Pseudomonadota; class Betaproteobacteria; order Burkholderiales; family Burkholderiaceae; genus Cupriavidus; species Cupriavidus sp. CPT47-8839-RL05A. The sequence goes on from NZ_JBYTEG010000006.1 coordinate 102,165, forward strand.
CACCGGCTCGCGTTCAGCCATGGTCCTCATCCTCCGCTTCCGGGAATTGGGCGCGTCCGTGGGTCGCGTCGCGCAGGGCGTCGCGCGCGGCGTCGAGCTGGGTTGCGGGCATGCGCAGGACCAACGTGGCCAGCGCGCCATAGGCGGTGTCGGCCAGCGTGCATCCCGGCTGCGCATCGTAGTCGAGCCACCGGCGCACGCGCGGCTCGTCGGCGTAGTCGACTGACACCGTCAGGGTGCCGTAGGCGATGCGTTCCACGCGCTCGGCCGTTTTCAGCGCGGCCGCGATGGCATCGGTGTAAGCGCGTACCAACCCGCCGGCCCCCAGCTTGACGCCACCGTAATAGCGCACCACCGCCGCCAGCACGCCGTCCAGGTCATGGTGGCGCAGCACTTCCAGGATGGGCCGGCCGGCGGTGCCGGAAGGTTCGCCATCGTCGGACATGCCCGAGGCGCCGCCAGCCAGCAAGGCCCAGCACACGTGGGTGGCAGTGGGGTGCTCGGCGCGAAGCGCCTGCAGCGTCGCCATGGCGGCGTCACGGTCGGCAACGGGCAGCGCCAGCGCCAGGAAGCGGCTCTTGCGGATTTCGATCTCGGCCCGGACGGGGTTGGCTAGCGTGTAGGTGGGCAAGCGGAAGGGCGGAAGGAGGCAGAAACGGCGGCTGCCGGCATTCAACGGATCCGCGCCTGTGGAGCCGCGGATGCAAAGGGCAAGTGTACCGCAGCGGCATCCGGGACCAGGGCGATAGCACCGCTTTTGTGTTGTATCGTCAACTTGGTGTCACAAACGGCGCCTACGATCCGCTACGGCCATGCGCAATGCCGCCCGCCGCCCGCCTGTGCCAACTGGTGCCCGGCCCCGCCCGCAGGACCGGCGCAAATACGCAGTGAACAACATATCCCTTCCTTTTCCCCGGATCGAGAACATGCTTGAACAACCCAATGCAGGCCGCCGCAAGGCCCTGAAGCTCCTGGCCGGCGCGCCGATGCTGCCGCTTGGCCTTGCCTCCACCAGCCTGCTGGCAGGTTGCGGCGGTGGCGACGACGCTGTCGCCGCGCCGCTTCCGCCGGCCCAGGCGGCCACGTTCACCACGGCCGAATTCGTTGGCATGAGCGCGCCGACGCTGGCAACGCCCGACGCCATGGCGACCACCACGGTGGGCTCCAGCCTCAAGGTGTCGTTCAGCGACGGCAGCAGCCAGACCTACAAGCTGGCCTACCAGCCGTTCTTCATCACCGGCGACACCCTGCCCGACGGCAAGGGCGGCACCATCCTGGCCGGCGGCTACTACGACATCAACAACAAGCCGATCATGGACACCTCCGTGGCCGGCAAGGAACGCCAGTTCTTCTCCGACGCGCCGGACGGCAGCTCGCTGCTGACCCTGGCCAACCCGACCGTGCCCGGCATCAAGGGCAAGACGGTGTTTGCGGTGGTGCAGTTCGAGTACACCACGCGCAACCAGGGCAATGTCAGCATGTACGGCCTGCTGCCGTCGCCGATCGCGGTGGTGACGCTGGACCAGGACCCGGCCACCGGCAAGCTGACCCCGGTCAAGTACCACAATGTCGATACCTCGGGCGTCAACGGCCTGTGGATCACCTGCGGCGCCAGCCTGTCGCCGTGGAACACCCACCTGTCGAGCGAAGAGTACGAGACCGACCTGCTGAACGCCAGCGCGGTCACGCAGTTGCAGGGCTACAGCCAGAACCTGTACGGCGACCCGGCCCGCGCCAACGCCTACAACTACGGCCACCTGCCGGAAGTCACGGTCAACCCGGACGGCACCGGCACCATCAAGAAGCACTACTGCCTGGGCCGCATCTCGCATGAGCTGGTGCAGGTCATGCCCGACGAACGCACCGTGCTGATGGGCGACGATGCCACCAACGGCGGCCTGTTCCTGTTTATCGCCGACCGCGCCCGCGACCTGTCGTCCGGCACGCTGTACGTGGCCAAGTGGCACCAGACCTCGGGCGTGGGGCCGGGCAGCGCCACGCTGTCGTGGATCAGGCTGGGCAGCGCCACCAGTGCCGAAATCCGCGCGCTGGTCGACGGCGGCATCAGGCTGGCCGACATCATGGATGTCAGGACCACCGATCCCGCTGACGTCAGCTACACCCGCATCATCTACAACGGCAAGCCGAACTGGGTGAAGCTGATGCCGGGCATGGAAAAGGCCGCGGCGTTCCTGGAAACGCACCGCTACGCCGCCCTGGTCGGCGGCAGCCTGGGCTTTACCAAGATGGAAGGCACCACGGTCAACATCAAGGACAAGAAGGCCTACTCGGCCATGTCCCGCATCGAGTCGAGCATGCTCACGGGCAATGCCGCCAACGCCGGTGATATCCAGGTGGAAGGCCCGTACTCCGGCGCGGTCTATGAGCTGAACCTGAAGGGCGGCCAGGCCGACAAGACCGGCACGGCCATCAACAGCGAATGGGTGCCGGTCGACATGGCGGCGGTGCCCGCGCTGGTCAGCGAAGACCTGGGCGGTGGCAAGATGAAGCAGCAGGATGCGCTGGGCAACTTTGCCAACCCGGACAAGGTGGCCACGCCCGACAACCTGAAGTTCTCGGAAAAGCTGCGCACGCTGTTTGTCGGCGAGGACAGCAACACCCACGTCAACAACTTCCTGTGGGCGTACAACGTCGATACCAAGGTGCTCAGCCGCGTGCTGTCGTGCCCGGTCGGCGCCGAATCCACCGGCCTGCACGCGGTGGACGAGATCAACGGCTGGACTTATGTGATGAGCAACTTCCAGCACGTTGGCGACTGGGAGTCGCCGCTGCACGACAAGGTGCGGCCGGCGCTTGAAGCCAAGGTGATGGCCAACTACAAGGACCGCTTCGGTGCCGCCGTGGGTTACCTGACGGGCGACCCGACCGGCGTCAGGCTGGCCAAGGCCTGACGCGTCGCGCAGTGCCAGGATGAGGGCGGCGGGCTTCGGCCCGCCGTTTTTTATTGGGGCGCGATCGTCTAACATGGCAACTCCGGTTCACGCCCAGCCTCCCGCCCGTCATGCCTGACCAGCTTCCGCACATCCGCTCCGCGCGCCTCAGCCTGCTGCCCTTTCGTGGCGACGATGCAGCCGAGGCGTTTGCCTGCATCACCCCGACGCTTGCGCGATTCATGGACTGGGAGCCGTCGCCCTCGCCGGCGGCTTTCGAGGCCGTGTGGCAAGGCTGGCTGGCAGGCATGGCGCGAGGCTCGGAATTCGTGCTCACCATCCGGCGTGCCGACGACGGGCTGTTCCTGGGGCTGGCGGGATTGCACCATGCCGACACGCCCGCGCCGGAACTCGGCATCTGGATCCGCGAGGACTGCCACGGCCATGCCTTCGGCCTGGAAGCGGTCACTGCGCTGGCGCAATGGGCGCAGGACAACCTGTCGCCGGCGCACCTGGTCTATCCCGTGGCCGAACCGAACTGGCCCAGCCGCCGGATCGCAGAGTCGCTTGGCGGCACGGTCGTGGGCCAGGCCACGACGCGCAAGTTCGAGCGCTTGATCTACCGGATTCCGGGGCGCCGTTGACGCACTGCGGCAGCGCGCCCCCCGGCGCGCCGATTCTGCTACGCTAGGCGCTTTCCCCCGCTGAGCATGCCATCATGACCGGCTCGACCCAAGACCCCGATGCACGCCGCATGGCGCCCGCCACCGAGCGCAACCGCGAGCCGATCCTTGCGGTATTGCGCAAAGTGCTGCCCGCCAGCGGCACGGTGCTGGAAATTGCCAGCGGCACCGGCCAGCATGCCGTGCACTTCGCGGCAGCGTTGCCGGGACTGACCTGGCAGCCAAGCGATCCGGAAGCCGCCGCGCGCGCGTCGATCGCCGCGTGGACCGCGCATGCGGGCCTGGCCAATGTGCGCGCGCCGCTGGCGCTGGATGTCTGCCGCCAGCCGTGGGGCATCGACGCCGCGGATGCGGTGGTCTGCATCAACATGATCCATATCGCCCCGTGGGCCGCGGCCGAGGCGCTCTTCGCAGGCGCCGGCAAGCTGCTGGGCCCGGGCGGCGTGCTGTTCCTGTATGGCCCCTATCGCCGCGGCGGCGCGCATACGGCGCCCAGCAACGCCGCCTTCGACGCGCAGCTGCGCGCCACCGATGCCGACTGGGGCGTGCGCGACATGGAAGCCGTGATCGCGTTGGGCGAGGCGCAGGGCATGCGCTGCGACGAGCCGGTGCCAATGCCCGCCAACAACTTCAGCCTAACGTTCCATGTCAATGGAATCAAATAGTTAGCGTATTGTTGGGGCACTTTGGGGCATCTGTGACGATCTTCCCCGGATTCAGCGGCGCCCCTCGTTCCCGTCAGCAGCAACGCCGTGCGCCGCTCCCGCAGCCGTATGTGTGCGGCACCAGCGCCATCAGAACGCCTTGCTGATTTCCAGCCCGCCATAGAACGCGCGCGGCTGCCCACCGGTCTTCTTGACACCACCGTAGAAGCCAAGCTTCACGGTCTGGCCGAGCGAGATGCCGGTCAGCACCAGACCGCCCTGCGTGGAGTGGTAAAACGGGTCGCCGTGCTTGATGATCTCCGCGCCGGCCCACGCATCGCCGAAAATCTTGTAGAGAATCCGGCCGCGCGCCCAATACGCCTTGGGCCCGATGTTGTAGCTCGCGATCCCGTTGACGGCCCAGTGTTTCGCGAACTCCTGCTGGCCGAGGACTGTCAATGCCAGGCCCCATTCGCCGCCGTCGACACGGTTATCGGCGCCTTCTGGCGACACGCGATTGTAGCGATAGCGCGCACCGGCCGTGGCTTCAACCCAGCCGGTCTCCCAGCCTTTCTGTACGCCAAGCGCCGCCTCGGCCGACTGTCCGTTCACTGACACCGTCGTGCCGTTCGAGCCGTACTTGTAGTGGTAGTCGCTGACGACGAGCTTCTGGGTGAGGAAGGACACCGGCAGCCAATTGCCGGTGACACCAGCGTATTCGCTACGCTCACCTCCACCGGCGAAGCTTGCCCCGCCGAACAACGTGCCCGCCATGGCCGGCAACGGGACCATGGCCGCGCCACAGAGGGTCACGATGGCGAGAGCACGGTCGGCCCGAATATTCTTGCGCGTGTCCTGCGTCATTCGGCTTTTTTCTTTCATACCGTCGTCGCGTGCGGCGTAATGTTGTAAAGGTGGAAATCGCCGGTTGGCGTCGCTAGCCTGCCCGTGGGCGTCAGCCTGACCGTATGTTCCATGGCCTTGCCTTCCGTGGTACGACGCAACGTGGCACCAGTGTCCAGATCGAGTTCGATGCTGCTGAACAGCAGCGGCGCCGCGCCCTCGATCGTGGCGATGACCACCGGCAACACGCCGGCGCGCAGCGGCTGCATCAGCAGTCCCGGCGCCCAGTTCTGCGCCAGCAGTGGCGCGCCCTCGTCGCGGCTCAGCAATTCAGCCAGGCGAGTCAGAGGCGGAGTCTCGGTTTCGGAAAGGTTGCCCATTTCGAGCTGCAGCCGACTACCGTACAGGAACGTCTCCAGTGCGCCGGTGTTGCCCTGCGCATCCCAGTTAAAGCGCAGTCCCACTGTGGCCTCCCCGGCGACGCCCGCCGCGGCCTTTCCCGCCCACGCCGCAGCTCGGTTGACGAAGGTCGCCACGGCCGCATCGCACACGATTAGATTGGGCAGGTGGATGGCCATGTTTACCGTGTCGCCGCGGGATAACGTTGGAATTGGTTCCCCGACGTAAAGCGCGCCGTTGGGGGAAAGGTCCGATGTCAAGCCGAGGTATGACTTGCCATCAAGGGTCAGCGTGATCGGCAGCCGCAGCGGGAAGCGGTACTCGGTGCGGCGGTTGCTTGCATGGCGGTGAGCGTAGACGGTCACCATCGCTGCCGTGAGAAGGGTCACGCAGGTCCATATGAGCGTGACGACGCCTGCACCGACCGGAATGCTCCCTGTATGCATCCGGTACAGGCCTATCGGCACGCTGATTGCCGTAATCCCCGCCAGCGCCAGCACCGGCGACATCCAGAGCCACATCCTGCCTGTATCGGAAAGCTGCTTGTCGGTCACGGCGAACGGGATGTTGCGACGAAACAGTCCAACGCTCGTTGACATGAAGGCAAAGAATCGAGTCATGGCGTACTGCTCGCTGAGAAGCAGCGAGTTGTAGCCGCGTCCCAGTTCAAGGTGAACCAACATCGACAGCAGGTAGTACAGGCAGAACAGCAGCAGGAAGGTGTTGAGCGATGAGACTATGGGTAGGTCGCCCGAGAGAAATACTGCCGGCGGTGTCAGAAAGAAAACAAGCTTCTGCCAACCTTCGAAGAAGAAAAGTGCCGACGCGAAATAATTGAGTCGCTGGCCCAGCGTCAGGCCCCGGCTGAATAGAATTCTTTCGCGCCGGAATACCTGCATCGATCCCATTCCCCAACGCATGCGCTGCTTCAGGTAGGTGTCAATGCTGTGCGGCGCCAGGCCAAAGGCAAGTGATTCGGCGTAGTACACAGACTTGAATCCCAGCTTGTGCAGCTTGACTGCCGTATGAACATCCTCCGTAACGGTCTCGGTGGCGAAGCCGCCGATTCTCTCCACCGCGGAACGTCGGATAACCGCACAACTGCCGCAGAAAAAGGCCGCATTCAGTGCGTCCTTGCCGCGCTGTATGACTTTGAAGAAGAGCGCCTGCTCATCCCAGACCCGCTTCTTTCCGATGCGGTGGTTGAACGAGTCGATATTGAAGAAGTCTTGCGGTGTCTGCACGAACGCAACGTCTGCATCGAGGAAGAATCCCAGTGTCTTCACCAGGAAATCCTTGCGAGGAGCATGGTCGGCGTCGAAGATCGCAATGAAGTCGCCTTCGCAGAACTGCAGCGCGTGGTTCAGGTTGCCGGCCTTGGCGTGGGAGTTGTTATCGCGGGCGAGGTAGCGGCAGCCAAGATCCTCGGCCAGCTTGCGCATGTCTGGCCGCCGGCCGTCATCCAGTAGCCAGGTAACATGCGGGTACTCCATCCGCGTGGCCGCCAGCAGCGTACGACGCAGCAGCTCCACGGACTCGTTATAAGTGGGCACGAACACATCGACCTTCAGTCCCGCTGGCGGCGGTACTACCTCCCGCACGCTGAGCCGGAAGGTCATCAGCACGAACAGAAGGCCGCTCAGATATCCGTAGACTTCAGCGGCATACAGCGGCAGAGACAGCCACGGCGCGTCCATGTTGACGGTTCCTACGCGCCAGGCGAGATACGCGAATCCGCAAGACACATAGACGGCCACTAGCCAGGCGATATAGCGTTTGGGCTGCTCTGTCTTCATGTTGGCTTCCATTGGGCGCGGTGCCCGTCGAGCTACAAGCGGAGAGCATGTCGGCATAGTCATCCGACTAGTCCGCATGGTGCCATAAGAGGGAGTTCTTTGACGACCCGATGTCGCATCGGGCGGTTGTTGTTTATTTCTGATATGAAGACCATTTAAGGCAGGGGCGAGGGATTTCGGTCACTGGCCAGCATTCGGCCTGCACGGCGCTTTGCTCTAGAATCGTCCCGTCATTCGATCCTGCGATACCAGCGCCTTACAGGCCTGCGGCATCGCGCCCGCCACGGAGAACACCATGAAGGTCCAGAACATCCTGCAGACGATCGGCAATACCCCGCATATCCGCATCAACCGCCTGTTCGGCAACGGCCACGAGGTCTGGATCAAGTCAGAGCGCAGCAACCCCGGCGCCTCGATCAAGGACCGCATCGCGCTGTCGATGGTGGAAGACGCCGAACGCCGTGGCGTGCTCAAGCCGGGCGGCACCATCATCGAGCCGACCTCGGGCAATACCGGCATCGGCCTGGCCATGGTGGCCGCGGTCAAGGGCTACAAGCTGGTGCTGGTGATGCCCGACAGCATGTCGGTGGAACGCCGCCGCCTGATGCTGGCTTATGGCGCCACCTTTGACCTGACCCCGCGCGAGAAGGGCATGAAGGGCTCGATCGCTCGCGCCGAGGAACTGGTTGCGGCCACGCCGGGCGCATGGATGCCGCAGCAGTTCGAGAACCCGGCCAATGTCGACGTGCACGCGCGCACCACCGCGCAGGAAATCCTGAATGACTTCCCCGAGGGGCTGGATGTGCTGATCACCGGCGTCGGCACCGGCGGCCACCTGACGGGCTGCGCCCGCGTGCTCAAGGACAAGTGGCCGCAGCTCAAGGTCTTTGGCGTCGAGCCGGTGGCCTCGCCGGTGATCTCCGGCGGCGCGCCGGCGCCGCACCCGATCCAGGGCATCGGCGCGGGCTTTATCCCGAAGAACCTCGATACCTCGTTGCTCGACGGCGTGATCCAGGTCGATGCCGAGCCCGCGCGCGAGATGGCACGCCGCTGCGCGCGCGAGGAAGGCATCCTGGTCGGCATCTCGTCCGGCGCCACGCTGGCCGCGATCGCGCAGAAACTGCCCGAGCTGCCGGCCAACGCGCGCGTGCTGGGCTTCAACTACGACACCGGCGAGCGCTACCTGACCGTCGAGGGGTTCCTGCCCGCCTAAGCAGACGCAAGCGCCCGGCCTTTGCGGCCCGGGCGCTCAGAACGCTTCATTGATCTGGAAGTAGACCCCGCGCGTGCGCCGCCCGAAGCCGGCATCGAGCCGCACATTGACGCCGAACGGGAGCCTTTCAGCGCGACGACAGGCCGTGCCGCTTGTGCCAGTCCGCCAGCGATTCCTCCGGCCAGGTGTCGCAGTGCACATGGCCTTTGCCCTTGGGCACGTCGACCCAGGGCGCGACCGATTCCAGCGAGGCTTCCACCACCTCCGGCGGGCGCGGCAGCGGCGTGTCGATGGCCGATGCATGCGGATATACCAGCTCCGGCCAGCGCGGGTCCCAAAGCCACAGCGCGCTGCCGCATTTCACGCAGAAATGCCGCTGCGCCGGCGAGCGCCGCGCGCGCTTGCCGGGTTCGCGCAGCACGGCGTGGTAAATGCCCAGTGCTTGCGCCCGCGCACGCGCAGCGTGGCCGCGTCGCCGCCGATGTTGATCGCGTAGCCGCCACCGCCGGCCGTCTTGCGGCAGATCGAGCAATGGCAATGCATATACGGACTGGGTGAATCGGATTCAAGCGAGAAGTGGATCGCGCCGCAATGGCAGGAGCCGTCGAGATGCATGGCATGGGCCTTTGCACGGTGGCGTTCAGGACAGTCCATTGACTGTAGAAAACCCCCGGCAAAGTGCCAAGGCGGCGGTGATGGCTAACGCGCCTTGCGGAATGTCAGGTTGATGCGCAGCCGCCCCAGCAGCGGATGGTCGCCGTCGGCCAGCGGCGCCACGCCGTGGAAGGCCAGCCGCGACGGCCCGCCCCACACCACCACGTCGCCATGCGCCAGCCGCACCCGCTGCGGGCGGTCGGCGCGGCGCATGCCGCCGAACAGGAACACCGCGGGCAGTCCCAGCGAGACCGAAACGATGGGCGCGCTGAAATCGCGCTCGTCGCGGTCCTGGTGCAGCGAGAGCCGGGTGCCCGGCTCGTAGCGATTGATGAGGCAGGCATCCGGTTCGAAACCGGCAAAGCCCGCTTGCGCCGCGGCGGTGGTGGCCAGCTGCCGGAAACTCGCAGGCATCTCCGGCCACGGCTTTCCGTTCAGCGGATCGATGGGGTCATAGCGATAGCCGCGCGCATCGGAGACCCAGCCGACCGTGCCGCAGTTGACCATTGCCACCGACATTGGCAGCCCGCCGGGGGTGATCATGTGCCGCCAGGGCGCAAGCGCGATGATGGCCTGGACATCGGCCAGCAGCACTTCGGCATCCGCACGGGCCAGGCCGCGCAGGACTACGGCGCCGTCGGCGAGGGGCTCGATGGTTGGTGTAGCGGGGTTCGGGCCGTCGAGGCTGTCGAAAAGATCAAAGGTCATGGGGCAGGTGGCTGGATACACATGCTGCGGCAATCCCATGCATTGTGCTCCTTACCTGCCCTTGATGCAGGCAAGTCAGTGGAGCGCAATTGCAGCCATTTATTCCGCGCGCCTTTGCTGCTGCAGAATCAGCTTGCCGGTGGTTTGCTCCCCTCTCCCGCTTGCGGGAGAGGGAGCACCCAGGCGGTTATCCAACACCGGTTGCTCCTGCTATCCCTTCAAGGGACCCCGTTACACAGTGATTGATCAGGCAAACGTATCGATCTCGCCACGCCCAAGCACACGCGCGGGACGCACCGTCGTACTGGCCCCTGCCGCCGGCTCAACAGCCGCCAGCGTGCCGCTACCAAAGCCGGTTTGCCCGCGCCCATTCCCCGGCGCTTGCTGTTGCTGCCCGTTCCCATTGCCCGCCTGGCTGGCAAAGGCGTCTGCGCCCACCGAGGTCTGGCCAAGCTGGATGCCATTCTCCGACAGCGCGGTGCGCAGGTGCGGCAGCGCCGCTTCCACCGCGGCGCGCACGGCCTGGTGGGGCGAGACGAACTGGGCCTGGGCCTGGTCGTTGACCACGTTGAGCACGACCTTGAGCGGCCCGAGATCGGGCGGGTTCAGCTGCAGTTCGGCGCGTTGCTGGCCTTGCGTGCTCATGCGGATCATCTGCTGGCCAAGGGCCTGCGGCCACTGGCTGTCGTACAGCTGCGGGGTGACCACCGGACGGGCGGAGGCGGCGGCAGCGGCTGCAGTAGCCGACGGGGTGGCCTGGCCGGCCAGCGCGGCGGCCACGGCTGGTGTGTTGTCGGGGCTGGCCGCGCCAGCCTCGCCGGTGCGGGCGGCAGCCTGTGCGACGGCGAACGGCGTTGCCGCGGGCCTGGCATCGGCCGTGCCGGGGCTGGCGGCGAGCGGATCGGCGCGGTGCTGGGCGATGCCGCTGTCCGGGCGATTGCCCGATCCGCCGGCAGACTGGCCGCTGGCGTCCTGCTGGACCGCGAGCACGTCGCCCGGGATGGCCTGGGCCGTGCCGGTCTTGCCGTCGGTGCCTGCGCTGATGCTGGCCTGCATCGCGGCGCGCTGGGATGCGATGGTGGCCAGCGTGTCGGCTACCGAAGGCTGTGCTGGCCGGGCTTCGGTGGTGACGACCTGCAGCGTTTCCGGCAGTGGCGTGGCGGCCGCCGGCATGGCATCGGCCTGGGCATCTGCCGTGGCCGGCTGCGCGGCATTTGCCAGTGCCGCCTGTAGTGCGGCGGCGCCGGTGTCGGCAACGCCGGCGATGGCGGAACCCTCCGCGCCGGCCGGCGCGGCAGCGGGGCTGGCCGGGGCTGCGGCGGGAAGCATCAGGGCCAGGGCCGCTGCGGCAGCGGCTGCGGCATCCGTCGGCGTGGCCGCCGCGGTGTCATCCTGGTCCTGGTCTTCATCCTTGTGGCCGGCCGCGGGCTTCTTGCCGGCCGCGGCGGCTGGCTGCGGCTTGCCGGCGTCGGCCTGCGCCGCGGGCTGGCGCGATGCGGGCTGGTCGCGCGCGGCGGCTTCCCTGGCCGGCGGCGCGGGCGCCTTGCTGCTTTCGCGGGCGCGCGACAGCGCGTCGCCGAATCCGCTCGCGGTTGCATCGGCGCTGGCGCGCCTGGCGCCCTCGACCGCATTGGCGGCGCTGCTGACAATCTGGCTGATATCGATCATGGAGTTGGCTACGGGGGTGGCCCGGGTCAGGCTTCGCTGAGACGGCTGGCCGTGGTGCGGGCCAGGCGGGCGGCGTATTCGTCGTTGGCGCGCTGCTCGCGGCGCGCGGCAACCTGTTCTTCCTTCGCTTCGGCGCGCGCGATCAGTGTGTCGAACGAGTTCAGGCGGCGCTTCTGGTGCTGCCAGTGGTTGCGCCCTGCCAGCAGGTCGGCTTCGGCCTTGGCCAGCGCCGCGCCCTGCTGGCGGATGGCATGGTCGAGCGAATCGAGAAAGCGCGAGAAATCCTGCCAGCGGCTGGAGGTCATGCCTTCGGCGGCCACCATCTGCATGCGCGCGCGGTACTCATGGCGGTACTCGGTGAGCTGGTTGAGCTGCTGCTCAGCCTGCGTGCGCAGTCCCTGCAGCCTGCCCAGCTCGCGCGCGGCGGCGTCCGTATCGTTCTGGGCGAGGTCAGCCAGCGTATTAAGCGGTGAATGCTTGAGCATGTTCACTCCTGTCGAAGAGGCTGTGAAGCTGGGCGATGGCGTCGTCGTAGCCGGCGCGCTCGTGGATGTCCTGCTGCAGGAAGGCTTCCATGCGCGGGTGCAGGCGCATCGCCAGGTCCAGCTCCGGGTCGTTGCCCGGCACATAGGCACCCACGCTGATCAGGTCGCGGTTGCGCTGGTAGCGCGACATCAGCTGCTTGAAGCGCCGCACCGAGCCGAACTGCTCCTGCGGGATCAGCGCGGTCATGGCGCGGCTGATCGATGCTTCCACGTCGATGGCCGGGTAGTGGCCGGATTCGGCCAGGCTGCGCGACAGCACGATATGGCCGTCCAGGATGGCGCGCGCGGAATCGGCGATCGGGTCCTGCTGGTCGTCGCCTTCGGTCAGCACCGTGTAGAACGCGGTGATCGAGCCGCCCCCTTCGGGGCCATTGCCGGTGCGCTCGACCAGCGTCGGCAGCTTGGCAAAGACCGAGGGCGGATAGCCCTTGGTCGCCGGCGGCTCGCCGATGGCCAGCGCGATCTCGCGCTGCGCCATGGCGTAGCGCGTCAGCGAATCCATGATCAGCAGCACATGCTGGCCCTGGTCGCGGAAATACTCGGCCAGCCGCGTTGCATAGGCGGCGCCCTGCATGCGCAGCAGCGGCGAGGTATCGGCCGGCGCGGCCACCACGACTGATCGTGCGCGGCCTTCGGGGCCAAGGATGTTCTCGATGAACTCCTTCACTTCGCGGCCGCGTTCGCCGATCAGGCCGACCACGATCACGTCGGCGCTGGTATAGCGCGCCATCATGCCGAGCAGCACGCTCTTGCCCACGCCCGAGCCCGCGAACAGGCCCATGCGCTGGCCGCGTCCGACGGTCAGCATGCCGTTGATGGCGCGCACGCCGGTATCGAGCACAGTCTCGATCGGTGCGCGCATCAGCGGGTTGATCTGCTCGCCGGCCAGCGGCACTTCCATGGCGGCGGTGATCGGGCCCAGCCCGTCGAGCGGACGGCCCGCGGCGTCCAGCACGCGGCCCAGCAGGCCGGCGCCAACCGGCAGGCGCTTGGAGCCCGGCTCGCGCGGCGTGGCGGTGCCGGCCGGCTGCGGCGATGGTTCCAGCGGATAGACGCGCGCGCCCGGCAGCAAGCCCACCACATCCGATTGCGGCATCAGGTAGAGCCGGTCGGCGCCAAAGCCCACCACCTCCGCCTCCGCGGTGCGCGGGGCATTGCTGTCGGTGGTGAACTGCCCGGCGGGCAGCTCGATCAGGCAGTCGCTGCCCACCGGCAGGCGCAGGCCCACGGCTTCCAGCACCAGGCCCGCGGCGCGCGTCAGGCGGCCGCAGCTGCGCTTGCTGTCGAGCCCGGCGATGCCGGCCGCGGCGCTGTCCAGCGCGCCGATCCAGCGTTGCGCATGAGGCAGTCCCTGATCCGGTGCGGGCGTGGCTTGCGCGGCGGTGTCAGGCATGTGGCGGCTCCCATGGATCGTCGCGGCCCAGCGCCTTGACCACGCGCGTCCAGCGCGTGGGCAGCGTGGCATCGCGCTCGCCGCTGGCGGCGCTGGCGATGCAGCCGCCGCGCGCCACCGACGGATCGGCGCGCACGGCCCAGCCCGCCGCCGCCAGTTCGCCATGCAGATGGGTTTCCACCAGCGCCACGTCGTCGGGATGCAGCAGCAGGCTGGGCGATCCGCACAGCGCGGGTTCGCTGGCCAGCAGCTCGCGCACGGCCGGCAGCAGCACCGCGGGGTCGTCGGCAAGCGCAGTGCGCACCAGCTGGCGCGCCACGTCCAGCGCCAGCGACACCAGCGCGCGCGAGACCTGGTCGTCCACGCCGCTGAGCGCGCTGCGGAAGTTGGTGGCCAGCGCCTGCAGTTGCGTGGCCTCGTTGCGTGCGGCTTCCAGGCCGCGGGCGTAGCCCTCGCGGTGGCCGTCGCCGTTGCCCTGGGTCTGCCCCTGGGTGTAGCCCTGAGCATAGCCTTCCTTGCGCGCGCCTTCGCGCATCGCGTCGAGCGCCTCGAAGTCGATCGGCGGCGGTGCGGGCTCGGAGGGCATGGCGGCCAGGGCTTCGGGCGGCTCGCTGTCGCGCGGATCGAGCGAGCCCATCTGCCAGCGCTGCCAGCCGGCCGCGCCGCCACGGGCGCGCCGCGGAGGCTCGAACGGCGCAAAGCCGCCGGGTTCGGCGGCCGCGCCGTTGCCGGCAAGGGAAGAGAGCGGGTCGCCGCGCGGCGCGTGGCGTGCGGCCTGGCCGCGCTCAGGGTTTGCCTCAGACATAGGCATCGTCGCCTCCGCCGATCTGCACTTCGCCCGCATCCGCCAGGCGTCTTACCACCTGCAGGATGGCCTTCTGCTCGGCCTCGACCTGCGACACGCGCACCGGGCCCAGCGCGTCCAGGTCCTCGCGCAGCATCTCGCCGGCGCGGGTGGACATATTGCGGATGAACTTGTCGCGCAGTTCCTGCGGCGCGCCCTTGAGCGCGACGATGAGCGACTCGGTGGCGATTTCCTTGAGCACGCGCTGGATGCCGCGGTCGTCGACCTCCAGCAGGTTCTCGAACAGGAACATCTCGTCGATGATTTTCTGCGCCAGGTCGCCGTCGTGCAGGCGCACGCCGTCGATGACGGCCTCTTCGTGCGCGGTGCTCATCAGGTTGATGATCTCGGCCGCGGTGCGCACGCCGCCCATGCGGCTGCGCTTCAGGCTCTGGCCCGCCAGCAGCTTGGTCAGCACGTCGGTCAGTTCCTGCAGCGCGCCCGGCTGCACGCCGCCGAAGGTGGCGATACGCAGGATCACGTCGTTGCGCAGGCGGTCGGTGAACAGTGCCAGCACTTCTGACGACTTCTGGCGGTCCAGGTGGATCAGGATGGTGGCGATGATCTGCGGGTGCTCGTCGCGGATCAGCTCGGCAATGGCCGTGGCGTCCATCCAGTTCAGCGAATCGATCCCGCCGCCCGGATCGCGCGACTCCAGGATGTCTTCGATCACCGACTGGGCGCGTTCCTCGCCCAGCGCCTTGTTCAGCACGCTGCGGATAAAGGCGTTGGAATCGACGTTCAGGGCCAGGTACTGCTCGGTCTCGGCGCGGAACTCGCCAAGCACCTCGGCCATTTCCTCGCGGGTGACCGAGCTGAGTGTGGCCATGGCCGAGCCCAGTTCCTGCACTTCGCGCTGCGACAGGTGCTTGAACACCTCGGCCGCGGCATCCTCGCCGATCGCCATCATCAGGACGGCGCTCTTTTGCAGGCCAGATTCGGAGATGCCCTTAGCGGTTGTCATTGGCAATCCAGTTCTTGATCACGCTGGCGACCAGGCGCGGGTCGCGCTGTGCGGCGTCGCGCACCAGCGCGAGGTCGCTTTCATACTTGGCGGCAAGCCGCAGGATCTCCGGGTTGGCGGGCTCGTCCGGCGGCAGCAGCACTGCCTCGGTCTCGTCCTTGGCTTCCGGTGCCGGCAGCGGCGGCGAGGTGTAGCGGCGCAGGATCGGGCGCGCCACCTTGAACCACACGAACAGCGCCAGCACTGCCAGCAGCAGGTAGCCAGCAAGGGTCTTGCCCAGCTCGATCATGTCGGGCTGCTTCCACAGCGGCACCTCGGGCGCGGCCTTGTCGCGCTCGGCGGTGAACGGGCTGTTGACTACGTTGATGGAGTCGCCGCGGTCGGCCGAGAACCCCATCGCCTCCTTGGTCAGGTTCTGGATCTGCGCCAGCAGTGCCGGCGGCAGCGGTTCGGCCACGAGCTTGCCCTTGGCATCGGCCTGCTGGCGGTAGTTGACCACCACCGCCACCGACAGGCGGCGCACGCCGCCCGGTGCCTGCTGCACGTGGCGCACGGAGCGGTCCAGTTCGTAGTTGACGGTGGAGTCGCGGCGATTGCTGCTGGGGCCGCCGGAAGCCGTGGAACTGGCGCCCTGGGCCCCCTGGCCTGGCTGGGCAGCCTGCCCCGGCTGTCCCGGTTGCGCGGCAGCCGGAGCGCCGGCCTGTCCCGGCGCCTGGCCCGCACGCGGCGTCTGCGGCGTGGTCACGGGCGCGGCGGCGGCAGCCGGCGGCTGGTTCGACAGCGCGCCGGGCACGCCGCCCGGCGGCGTGACACCCTGCTGGGTCGACTCGCTGGTCTGCTGGCTGCGGATCGCCGAGCGGGTCGGGTCCTGGTTGGGCTTGTAGCTCTCGTCGGTGTGCTCGACGATGGAAAAGTCCACGTCGGCGGTCACCTGCGCGCGCACGTTGTCCTTGCCGACGATCGGCGTCAGGATCGCTTCGATGCGCTTCAGGTAGTTCTGCTCCAGCGCCTGGACGTACTTGAGCTGGGTCGCGTCGAGCATGCGCTCGTTGCCGCTGTTCGACAGCAGGTTGCCGTGCTGGTCGACGATCGAGATCGACTTGGGCGTCAGCTCCGGCACGCTCGACGACACCAGGTGGCTGATCGCAGCGACCTGGCCTTCATCGATGGCGCGGCCCGGGTACAGCTGCAGCACGATCGACGCGGTCGGCTTCTGGCGCTCGCGCACGAACAGCGTAGGCTTGGGGATGGCCAGGTGCACGCGGGCGGACTGCACCGCGGCGATGGATTCGATCGAGCGCGCCAGTTCGCCTTCCAGCCCGCGCTGGTAATTGACCTGCTCGGCAAACTGGCTGATGCCGAACTTCTGGTTGTCCATCAGCTCCATGCCGGCCGTGCCGCTCTTGGGCAGGCCCTGCGATGCCAGGCGCAGGCGCGTCTCATGCACCTTCTCGGCCGGCACCATGACCGCGCCGCCGCCTTCGGCGAACTTGTACGGCACGTTCATCTGCTGCAGCGACTGCAGCACCGCGCCGCCATCGCGCTCGGACAGGTTGCTGTATAGCACCTTGTAGTCCGGGCTGCGCGACCACAGCACGCCCACCGCGATGGCCGCGGCCAGGGCGGCGCCGGCCAGCATCAGCGGCAGCTTCGGGTTGGCCTTCAGGCGCTCGATCACTTCTGCCGGGCGCCCGGGCAGTGCCACGGTCGCGGTCATGCGCGTGCTCCGGATCCGGCGCCGCGATGCTGGCGACGGCACGGGCGATGCTGACCGCCTTGGTCGTCGGCGCGGCTCACGGCACGGCTCACATTACGCTGCAGAGAAAACACGCGTACTCCCGAATCGATGGTTGTCTGGTGATTTCCGGAGCCAGCACAGGACGGCCGCCCGCGCTCTTCCGGCACGATGGCAATGATCGGCCAGACTTGAGCGCGACAATCCGGCGAACAGACGCTGTTTTTTGTCCGATTTCGGCCCATGGGAGGACGGAGACGGCGGGTACTCTGCGGGGGCTGAAACTGGGTGCGAAGCGCCTGAGGCCCTCCTGCCGGCAGGCTGCTCTGCGATGCCAGGGGCGCGCCACAAGACGAACTCTGCCGGTGGACCGGCATACGACGAGCCAAATGACCACTATCTCTTCCATCGAGGGCATGCTGCAGCAACTGCGCGGGATGTCCCAGGTTGCCTCGGGCAACAGTGCCAGCCAGTCCGCCGCGCCGGTCGGCGGCGGCTTTGCCGGCGAGCTGCAGCGCTCGCTGGGGCGCATCAACGCCGCGCAGGAACGCGCCTACGGCCAGGCCGAGGCGTTCGAGCTGGGCAAGCCCGGCGTGGCGCTCAATGACGTGATGATCGACCTGCAGAAGGCCAATGTGTCGTTCCAGACCGGGGTGCAGGTGCGGAACCGGCTGGTGGCGGCTTACCAGGAAATGATGAATATGGCGGTGTAAGCCTACCGGCCTGCCTCTAAAGCAAAAAGCCCCTGGGCGCGCAAGCGGCCAGGGGCTCTTGTCGTCAGGGAGGCCTGCCGGGTCAGGCCTGCGCTTCAGCGCCTGCGTCCCTGCCCGCTTCAAGGTGGTAGATCCACGCCAGCAGTTCCGCCACGGCCACATAGAGCTGCGGCGGCACGTGGCTGTCCAGGTCGACCTGCATCAGCAGGTTCACCAGGGTGGGTGAATCGTGGATATAGACGCCCGCTTCGCGCGCGCGCGCGATGATGGCTTCGGCCACCACGCCATAGCCCTTGGCGACCACGCGCGGGGCCCTGTCGCTGTGCTGGTAGGACAGCGCGATCGCCGCGCCGCGGTCTTGCGCCGCTTCGCTCATCGCGCCGCTCCTTCCGTCATGTTGTCCTGGGTCTGCACGCTCAGGCGCTGCAGCACGATGCCCTGCGCCTCCAGCTGGTTGCGCAGCAGCGGCCGTGCCGCGATCAAACGCGCCGCGACATCGGTCTCGGGCGTTGCCACGCGGGCGTCGAGCCCTGCCGGCCCCAGTGTCAGCACCGCTTCGACGATGCCGAGGCTCGGCAATTGCAGCCGCAGGCGGCTGGACCATGGCCGGGCGCTGTCGTCATGGGCCTGAGCGGCGCCATCCGCGTCGGGGCGCAGCAACTCCCACTCCATCGGCACGCCGGGCCAGGCTTCGCCGGCAAAGCGGAACTGCTGCGTGGCGAGCAATTCCAGCTGCTGGCGGACCACGGCTTCGGTTGCCGGATGGATGGCCGGGCCGGCTGCCGCGGCCTGCCGGCCGGCGTCCGCCGAGGCGGTGTCCGGCAGGCCAGCGGCGGCGCGCGCCGCGTGGGGGATGAGGCTGTCCGGCGCGGCAGCGCGCGCACCAGCCTCCGCGGTGGTCTGGTAGGCCTGCGTGGCCAGCGCCGCGGCGGACTGGCGTTGGGCCCCCGGTTCGGCAGCGGCTTCGCGGCTGTAGGCCGCCGTGGTGGCGGCGCCTTGCCGCAGCGCCTGTTCCGCCGCCGCATGGCTATGGGCCACGCGCGGATTGCCGGCCGAGGCCAGCGCTTCAGCCAGCACCTGCGAGGCCGGAATCAGCGGCGGCGCCGAGGGCCGCGCCGGCTCTGCCGCTACGGCACCGCCGGCATAGGTCAGCAGCGAAGACGGCGGCGGTGTTGCCGCGGCTTGCGCAGTGCCGCCTGGGGCAGCCGCTCGGGCCGGCACCGGCACTTGCGCCTGCGGCTCCTGGCGGATGCCGGGCAACGCGCGCGCGCCGGCAACCCACTGCGCCAGGTGCGATTCGTAGAACAGGCCGCTCTGCCCGACCGTGTTGGCAAGGGCCGCCGCGGCGGCCTGCGCGGACGCTGGCGTGGGCGCGGCGGCCAGCAGCGGGCCGGCGCTGCGCACCGGCTGGGCCTCGGTACCGTCCATCACCGCCAGGATGGCGCGCGCCGCCGCGCTCAGCGATTCCTGCGTCGAAGTGCCCGGCAGCAAGGTAGCCTGGCCTGCCAAGGCGTTGGGACCGGTGGCCTGCTGGCTGTGGCGGATCGCCTGGCCGGTGGAGTTCTGGACATTCGACTCGGTGGCCTCGGGCACGGGCTGCAGCGCCGCCAGCTTGTCGATGGCAAGCGCGGTGCGCAGCGGTTGCGGGTCCGGGGCCTGACCGGGTGTCAGGCCTGGAGGCAGATGGATGCCGGTCATACGGGCCGTGTGAATGCAGACGGCGGGCTTTCCGGCCCGCCGCGGTGAGTAGCGCAGCGGTCAGGCTGCGTCAGGCGGTGGCGCCGTAGGCGGCGGACAGTTCGATCTGGCGGCGCGAGCTGGTCAGCATGTCGCCTAGCTTCTTCAGCTGCGGCATGGCCAGGTCGCGGATGCGGGCATCGTAAGTGAGGATGCGGTCCAGCAACTGGTAGCGGCGCATGCGCTCCGCATCGGAGAACGGTGCCTCGTGGTCCATCTGGCGCAGGCGGTCCACCAGGGCCAGGTAGCCCTGCTGCAGCGCGGTGACGGTGTCCCAGTCAGCTGCCTGGGCGGCTTCGTGCATGCGTGCGGACAGCGCGAGGATTTCCTCGTAGCAGTCCACGATCGGGGAAAACTCGGGAAGGGAAGCCATGTCAGTTGTCCTGCAAGGCGGGTTGCTGATTTGCGGCCGCGGCCGTGTCGTCGATCTGCGCCCAGGCCGAAGCCAGGCTTTCGAGCAGCGTGTCGACCTCGGCCAGCAGGGCCGCGTCGCTGCGCAGGTTGGCCAGCATCAGCCGGCGCACCATGTACTCGTACAGGGATTCGAGGTTGGCGGAGATCTCGCCGCCAGCCTCATGGTCGAGCACGGCGCGCAGGCCGTTGTCGATGATGTCGATGGCTTTGGAGATGGCGTTGCCGCGTTCGGCAATGTTGCCGCCTTCCAGGTGGAACTTCGCCCGCGCTATGGCGGCGCGCGCGCCGTCGTACAGCATGGTGATCAGCTTGTGCGGGCTGGCGCTCATGGCACCGGTCTGGACGCCGACCTGGGCGTAGGCATTGATGGCGTGACGTGCGTACATGAATGGACCTCGCTATGGGAAAGGCACTGCGCCCGGTCACGGGCGCCCTGCGGCAGCTTACTTCTTGCCCGCGTTGTTGAGCGCGTTGAACTGCTGTGTCAGGTAGCTGCTGGTCTGGTTCATCTGCGATACCACCAGGTCCAGTTGCGTGAACTGCTTGCGGTAGCGCTCCATTGTGTCGGTGATGCGGTCCTGCTGCTTGGCGTAGTCGGCGGCGATGTCCTTCAGCGTCTTGTTGATGCCGTCCTGTGCCGACTTCAGCGCGCCGTCGGTGGCGCTGAAGCTCTTGATCGTGTCGGAGATCTGGCGGCCATAGCCACCGGTCTTGCCGTCGCCGCCAAACAGCTGCGTCACGCCGGGAAGGTTCTCGTTCAGCGCCTTCGTCAGCTTGCTGTCGTCCACGGAGATGGTGCCGTCCTTCTGGAACGACACGCCGATCTGAGAGAGGCTGTTGAGCGTTGCGCCTCCGGTTTGCGGCGTGTTCAGGACACCGCGCAGACGGATCTGGATGTTGCGCAGCACAGCGTCCCCGGTCAGCGCGGAGCTGGTGCCCTCGCTGGCATCAAATGCCGTCAGCTTGGCAGCTGTGGACTGCAGATTGTTGTAGGCCGTGGCGAACGCAGTGACCGCCGCCTTCATGGAATCCGTGTCACGGGTGACCGAGACGGTGCTGGTGCCTGTCTTGTTCAGCGTCAGCGTGACACCCTGCACGGCGTCGGTGACGGCGTTCTTGGCGCTGGTGACGGCGATGCCGTTGACCGTCAGGTTGGCATTGGTGCCGCGTACCGTTTCTCGCACCCCGTTGGCCGTGGTGCCCGATGCGTTCATGGCCGCAGGGTCGAAGCCGATCAGGTTCTGGAGATCGCCGTCGCTGCTGGAGATCTTCATGCTGTTGGACTCGCCGGTGTTGCTGGAGGTCATTACCAGACGGTAGGGCGTGCCGCTGCCATCGTTCACGATGCTGGCGGTGACGCCGATGTTCGCCTTGTTGATGGCGTCGCGGATGCCTTGCAGCGAGTTGTTGCTGCTGTCGATGGTGACGGTCTTGGTCGATCCCGCGGTGGGCGTGAAGCCGGGCGTGCCATAGCTGCCGGTCGCGCTGTCGTAGCCGGTCACCTGGCCGAACTCGAACGACAACGTGGCGGGCAGCGTGCCGGTGACAACTGCGCCGGTCTGGCTCGCCTGGCCGCCGCTGACCAATGACTGCGCCTGGGCCAGGCTCGTCACATTGACCGAATAGCTGCCGGCCACGGCCGATGTGCTCGTTGCGACGCCAAGCACTTCGGTATTGCTGGTCGTGGCCTTGACTGAGCTGAACGTCGCGGTTTCGGACAGTTTGGCGGCGGATGCCTGAAAGGCGGACAGGACGCTTTGCAGCGTGCCATAGGCGGACAACTTGGCCTGGTAGGCGGTCTGCTGGTTCTTCAGCATCGTCAGCGGCGCGCTTTCCGCGGTGGTCAGCTTGTCGAGCAGACCTTGCAGATCCAGGCCGGAAGCGCTGCCCAGGGAGGAGATGGATGCCATGGCTGTACCTCGTTTCTTATTAACGTCTTCAGGGAGATCGGAGAGACCTTCTTGTCTTCCTGGCTTCAGGCTGACTGGTGGACCAGCAGGCCTTGGAGCTTGTTCATGGCGCGCGCGATCCGCATGACCTCTTCGGACGGCAACTGGCGGATCAGCTCGCCGGTGTCGCGGTCGATCACCTTGGTGATGACCTTGTGCGTGGTCTCGTCGATCTCGAACTGCAGGCCGATGGTGGTGGTGCGTAACGCATCGCTCAGTTCGCGGATCGCTGCCGACATGTCTTCCGGCAGGGTTTCCACGCTGTTGGCCGGGAAGCCGCCAGCCGCGCTCGCAGTACCAGCGGCGTTGCGGACTGGTGCCTGCGGCGCCGTGCCCGCGAAGGTGCGAGGCTGAGCAGAGGAGACTGCGGAAGCAGCGGAGGGTATGGCCATGGTCGGGTCTCGTCAGTCGTCGTAGTCGACACGGGGAAGTGCTAAGCAAGTGGTGATCCGCTTGCTTAGCACTCCGGCAAAAAGCCGGGCCGAAGTGGCCCGGCTTTCTGCGGAGGGTTGCGGCGCGATTAACGCAGCAGCGACAGCACGCCTTGCGTGGTCTGGTTGGCTTGCGCCAGCACCGAGGTACCAGCCTGTTGCAGGATGTTGCCGCGGGTCATGTTCGACACTTCCGTGGCGTAGTCTGCGTCTTGGATGCGCGAGCGCGAGGACGACAGGTTGGTGATGGTCGTGCCCAGGTTCGAGATCACCGAGTCAAAACGGTTCTGCACGGCACCCAGCGCGCTACGCAGGTCGTCCACGACCTTCAGGGCGGAGTCGAGCATCGCCTTCGGGTTGTTCGAAGCCGTGCCCTTGTACTCGGTGGAGGTGCCCAGAACGATGGCGAACCCGTCGGTGCCTGTGCCGCTGACGTCTGTCAGCGTCGAGGTACCGTCGACCAGGCCGTTCGTCTCGAAGTTGTGGCCCTGGATCGTGATGTAACCGACGGCGGCGCCGTTGGCGTCCGCTGCCACCTTGATGTTGTACGCGGCGGCGGCGGCCTGCAGCGTGCCGTCTTGGTACGTAACTGTGTTGTCCGTCTTGGTCAGCGTTACGTTGCCCGTTGCGTCATCGACGTTCGCGGCGTACATGTCGTCGCCGGACTTGACTACGTACTGGGCGGTAGCTGCCCCAGTCGTCGGGTCCAGCACGCGGTGCAGGCTCGTCGAACCAGCAGCGACATTCAGGCCGCCTGCGCCTTCCACGGCCGACAGATTGACCGCCTTCAGGGCGCCGGATGCACCGACTTCTTCCACGGCATCGCCCACCTTCGGCTGTGCACGTGCCACCGAGAAACCAGACAGGCCCAGGGTCTTCGAGCTGATTTCCTTCAGGTTGATGGTGATCGTTTCGCCGTCATTGGCGCCCACTTGCACGGTCAGCGGCTTGGCGTTGCCGGACAGCACCTTCACGCCGTTGAAGTCGGTCTGGGCCGAAGTGCGGTCGATTTCGTCCAGGCGCTGCTTGATTTCGTCCTGGATCGACTTCAGGTCGGAAGCCGAGTTCGAACCCGTGGCAGCCTGCACGCTCAGTTCACGGATACGCTGCAGGTTGTTGTTGACTTCGGTCAGCGCGCCTTCAGTCGTCTGCGCCAGCGAGATGCCGTCGTTGGCATTGCGCTGGGCTTGCGTCAGGCCGCGGATGTTCGAGGTGAAACGGTTCGCAATTGCCTGACCTGCGGCGTCGTCCTTGGCGCTGTTGATGCGCAGGCCCGACGACAGGCGCTGGATCGCCGTGTTCAGTGACGATTGCGAAGCATTCAGGTTGTTCTGAGTCATCAGAGACAACGAGTTGGTGTTAATGACTTGCGCCATGGTACGACTCCTATATGCAAAGTTTTGGGCATTCCGGCTAGTGCCGTAACGTTGGCGGCCTGCTTTGCAGGGCGTAGAGTGCCTCCGTTGCTTGGGTTATCGACCGGGCAAGGGAAAGGTTTAGAGTGATCTCCGCGATAGTTTCGCGGGGTGCCGGCAGGGCGGGCTGAGGCGCCGCGCGGCAGGGCTGGAAGGCGTGTGGGGCAGGCGTTGGCCTAGCGGCGCTTGCTGGTGCGGGGGATGTAGATCGGCAGGAAGTCCGGCTCCGGGGCCGGAGCCGGTGTCACCGCCGGCGTGTCCGGCGCATTGGCCAGCGTGACCAGGCAGATGGCCCGCTTGTAGACCACCGTGGGCCGGATGTCGTCCGGCTGCCGGCCAAGCAGCACCACATAGTCGTCTGACGCCAGGATGAGACCCTGCAGCCGGGCGCCGGTGGACAGGTGGACGATCACCGGGGCCTGGCTGGTGCTGTATGCCGCAAATTGCTGGTGCTGCAGTTGTTTCCGGCTGCGTGACTTGGGCCGGGTTTCCTTCTTCTTCACAACGACTCCGGAAGAGCCCGCAAGGGTTCTGGCGGCTAATGGCTTGGGGTGCGCCACGGCCAGGGCGGCACGAGAAACATCCGCTCTCGGTAACGGCGCAGGTGCCGGCGGTTGGCGCTGCCAGAAGAGAAGGGGAGTACTTCAGCGCCGAGAGTAACAAAGTTTTTTCCAGCGTTGACGAACCGCACGCCGTTCCTGGAATAGAGGCGTTGCTCTATAAAAGTTGTTGCTCTCGAGGTTGTGATATTGTAGCCGATTGTGCAATGCCGCATGCGGCCAGAGCGGCGAGCCAGGCAGGCTCGATGTGGACTGCGCTCGCGAGGAAATTGCCAGCCCATACGAAAAATGCCCTGATGTAGCGTCAGGGCTAAAATCATCAAAAGTGCGCAAATAATCTCATATCGTCATAAGGGAATCCCCTGATAGAAACGGGATTTACACCTCATGTAAGCGCGTTTATATTCTTGGCAAGAGCTTTTCGGCTCGAGCAGTCCTGGAAAGCCTACGAGCACCCCGCGCGTAGGCTTCTTTTTTTGCCTGCGTCGTTTGAGTCGCGCTCTATGGCGCTGTGGCTGGTGCGGTTAGTAAAAACCGACCGGCCGTTCGGAATGCCCAGGCA
The DNA here is from genome assembly GCF_058792255.1 of Cupriavidus sp. CPT47-8839-RL05A. Lineage (NCBI taxonomy): Bacteria > Pseudomonadati > Pseudomonadota > Betaproteobacteria > Burkholderiales > Burkholderiaceae > Cupriavidus > Cupriavidus sp. CPT47-8839-RL05A. Next base: position 126,926 of record NZ_JBYTEG010000006.1, read on the forward strand.
GATTTAACGCCACTTTCGCGCTGCGCAATCCTCCGAAATGCGAGGGTTTTTGCCACCAATTCTCATTTCCGTTCAAGAAGTTCGGCTGAACGCCGATAGCCGGCGCGAGCCTCAGCCAGCCGTCGTGGCGGTGCCGCGGGCCACGCGCCGCCGTGCGCGCGCTGCCAGGCCGGCGCCCAGCACCCAGCGCAGCGCCGGTGCCAGCACATGCATGCCCGCGAGTGCTGCCGGGCGCCGTATCGAAGGGCCGTCCAGGTCGAGCTGTTGCCGTGCCCACGGCGGCAGCAGTGCGATGCCCGCGTCGGCCATGATCCGCACCGCCGGCTGCAGCAGCGGGTTGGCCACCGGCATCTTCCGCACCAGCCGCACCACTTCGCTGGTGCGTTCGCTGGCCAGCAGCGCAGGCCGCATGGCCTCCAGGTAGGCCGTGACTTCGGCACGCGAGCGCGGCACGTCGGCCGCACCCAGCATCAGGGCGATGCGCGCAACCTCGTCGTAGTAGCGATCCTGCTCCGCGCTGCTCAGTGGCCCGACATAGCGCAGGTAGCCGGCCAGGAAGCTCGAGACCTCGGCCACGTGCACCCAGGTCAGCAACGCCGGATCGGAGGCCGCGTAGTGCCGCCCGTCCGGGGCCACGCCAACCACGCCGGCATGGATGCGCCGTACGCGCCCGATCAGCGCCATGGCATCGGCACGGCTGCCGTAGGTGGTGCCGGCGATGAACTGTGCGGTGCGCCCCAGGCGCCCCTGCATGTCGGTGCGAAAGCTGGAGTGGTCCCAGACCCCGGCCAGCGCCAGCGGATGCAGCGTCTGCAGCAGCAGCGCACTGACGCCGCCCGCGAGCATTGCCGGAAAGTCGGCATGCACGCGCCAGCAGACCGCATCGGGCCCGAACAGGCCGGCATCGCCCGGCGGGTTGTCGTAGTCGAGGGTCAGGCCGGAATTGCTGCGGGTCAGCGCGCGCACGTGCACGCCGGCGCGCTCGCGCAGCCTGGTGGAGAGATGGTTCAGCGGGCCGCGTCGTGGCTGCGCAGAGCGGCCGGCGGCGGGGTCGGTAAAGCTGGACAAGGCCGGTGCCTGAATCGGGAAGTCAGGGCCAGCATACACGGGATGCGGGGCGATGTGCGCGGGGTCATGCCGCGGCGGTTGCCACAAAAAGGGCCGGAGCCCCCTTGCGGGAGTCCCGGCCTGTCAATCTCCGGCGTATGCCCCTGCGGCCGCACCGCATGTTGCGGCCGCACATACCCGGAAAGTTGCCTGTTATCGTGGCTGGCGCGGCTGACTTACGGCTGGCGTTGTCCGCCTTGTTGCCCACCCTGTTGCCCGCCCTGGCCGCTTTGCTGGCCGCTGCGTTGGCCGCTTTGCTGGCCCGGTTGCGAGCTGCCGCGATCCTGCTGCTGTTGTTGGTCCTGCTTGCGGTCCTGGTTACCCATCTGACCGCCGCCTTGTTGTTGTCCCGGCTGCTGCTGGCTGCCGCGCTGGCCAGATTGTTCCTGCTGCTTCTGTTCCTGCGGCTTCTGGCCCGACTGCGATTGACCCGGCTGTTGCTGCTGTCCCATTGCTAGCTCCTTGACGCGGCGAACTGCCGCATCCCCTGTTTCGCAATCGCCATGCCAAGCATGGAAGGACCGGGGTGCCGCCAGCAATGGCCTGTAGCGGGGGATGCAGCACATCACGCGGCGGGCGCTTTTACAACGGGCGGCCCGATTTACACACCCTGGATACGGTCGCGGACGCCTGGTGCGGCCTGGCCGGCAGGTATGGAGCTTGCTGAATATGCCTTACCAGTGGTTCCGCGTGCCAGGCAAGCCCGGCAACGGATGCGCTGGTGACCCGAAAAAGGAGGCAGCCATGCGTTTTTCCCGAATTCCCGCGCGCACCGTGCGGATGGCCTGTGTTGCTGCGGCGCTGGCGGTGGCCGGCAGCGCCATGGCGCTCGACAAAAGCGGCCTGATCCTGGTTGCGGCCGACGATACCCCTGTGGCCCCCGTCAATTCCGCGCCGGGCATGCCCGGCCGTGCCGACCCTGACCGGGGCGCCGCTCCGGACGTGAGCGCCGACAAGGCCAAGCGGGCCGTCGAGGACGGCGCCATCACCACCAGGATCAAGACCAAGCTGCTCACGACCAAGGACCTCAAGTCCACCGGCATCCATGTGAAGACCAGGCAGGGCACGGTCGACGTGAGCGGCACGGTGCCGAGCCAGCAGCAGCACGACGTGGCGCTCGACGCGATCCGCAGCGTCGAGGGCGTGACGTCGGTCAATGACAACCTGAAGGTGTCGTCGCGGTAAGGGGCTTGTCCCGTTGTCCAGCGCTGAGGGTTTGCTCCCCTCTCCCGCAAGCGGGAGAGGGGGAACACAATCGGGATTTGGCCGACATCATTGGCGAGCCGCTGTGCTGGCCTAGCGCCTGCCTAAGCCGCGTGCTTCCTGCGCGTAGTGCTTGCGCTCTTGCGCGCGGCCGGCGCGTGCGACTCGCGCTTGGCCGGTGCACGCTTGGTCTTGGCGGCGGTGCTGGCGCGCTTGGCAGGCGGGGTCGCAGCCCGCTTGGCAGCCGGCTGCTTCCTGGCGGCGGCATGCCGCGCAGGGGCCTTGCGGCGCGCGGGCGTGGCGTCTTCCTTGTCTTCCTTGCCGCGCTGGCCCAGGCTCTGGCGCAGCAGCGCCACCATGTCGATGACCTTGGCGCCCTGGCGCGGCGCTTCTTCCTCTTCCGCAGGCGGGGTCAGCTGGTGGGTCTTGCCGGAGTCGATCTTTTCTTCGATGCGCGCCATCAGGTCGTCACGATAGCTGTCGCGGTACTGTTCCGGCTCCCAGTCTTCGCTCATGTCCTCGACCAGCTTGGTGGCCATCTCGATCTCGCGCGCATGCGCGCCAGTCGGTTTGCCGGTGGCCGCCTTGGGCAGGCGCAGTTCGGAGATGGGCAGCACCTCGTCGGCAAAGCGCATGGTGTTGAGCACCAGCGCGTCGCCGTGCACCAGCATCGCGGCCAGGTGCTGGCGGGCGCGCAGCACCACCAGCGCCAGCGCGGCACGCCCGGTGCGGCGCATGGTTTCGTGCAGCAGCGCGTAGCCGCGCTCGCCGCGCTTGTCGGGCTCGAGGTAATAGGGCGTGTCGAAGTAGTACGGCGGGATGCTCTGCGCGTCGACAAAGCTGACGATATCCACCGTCTGCGTGGCCTCGACATTAGCCTGGCGGAAGTCTTCCTCGTTCAGCAGCACGTATTCGTCCTTGGCATACTGGTAGCCCTTGACGATATGCTCCTTGTCGACCGGCTTGCCGGTGCTCTTGTTGATGCGCTGGTAGCCCACCGGCGCCATGTCGCGCACGTCGAGCAGGTCAAGGTCCAGCGTCTGGCTGCGCGACGCGGGCCGCAATACCACCGGGATATTGACCAGGCCAAAGGTTATGGCGCCTTTCCAGATGATGCGTGACACGTGAGGGCTCCTTTGCCAGCCGCACGGGCACGTTGCGGCGGCGGGGGCGGCAGATCGCCCGGAGGCGGGTCTGCCACCGGTTCGGGCGGGCCCGGCGGAGGTTCCGGCGGCGGGGTTTCAGGCTTGCGCGGCGGGATGTCGGGATCGGGCGTGGTATGCACGGAGCTTCCTTGTTCAAGGGTGGATGGGAGCGGCGGCTGGCATCGGCATCGCGCTAGGGATGGTCCGCGCTGAGTGCGTCCAGCAGCCGTGTCAGCGCGTCCAGGTCGGCCGGCTTGACCAGGTGCTGGTCGAAGCCGGCTTCCAGCGCGCGGCGGCGGTCCTCGGGCTGGCCGAAGCCGGTCAGCGCCACCAGCGTGGCGCCGCGCATCTCGGGCAGCGCGCGCAGGCGGCGCGCGGTCTCGAAGCCGTCCATGGCGGGCATGCCCAGGTCCAGCAGCACCACCTCAGGCCGGGCATCGGTGGCGCGCGCCAGCGCGCTGGGGCCGTCGGCGGCGGTCACCACCGTATGGCCGAGCGTCTGCAGCGTCATCATCATGGCCTCGAGCGCGTCAGGGTTGTCGTCCACCACCATGATCCGGCGGGGTATGCCGCGGCGCGGCGCGGCGCGGCCGGAGCCTGGGTGCCACTTCTGCCACGGCTCCACCGGCAGCGTCACCGTGAAGGTGCTGCCCTGTCCGGGGCCGGGGCTGTCGGCGCGAATGGTGCCGCCATGCAGGCGCACCAGCTTTTGCACCAGCGTCAGGCCGATGCCGGGACCGTCCTGCTGGAACGCGCTGCGCGGCGGTTCTGGCTGGGTGCCGTCGTCGCGCGGGGCCAGCGGGTCGAACAGCTGCCGCTGCAGTGCCTCGGACAGGCCGGCGCCGTTGTCGCGCACGCGCACGGTGACGCGGGCGCCGGACGCGGCATCGGGCGCGGTGTCCGCCGCGCCGTCCTCAAGACTGGCATCGACGAAGATCTGGCCGCCGGCGGGCGTGTAGGCCGCGGCGTTCTGCAGCAGGTTGCTGAAGATCTGCGTCAGGCGCACCAGGTCGCCACGTACCGGCAGGGGCTGCTCGGGCAGCGACAGGCGCAGCGTATGGCCGCAGGCGTCCATCGTGGGGCGCACGGCTTCCACCGCGGTATTGAGCGCGGTGCGCAGTTCCACCAGGTCCTCGCGCAGCGTGATGCGGCCCTGGTTGAAGCGCGAGATGTCGAGCAGCTCGTCCACCAGCCGGGTCAGGTGGTGCAGCTGCCGGCCGATGATGTCGCGCGCGCGGAACATGTCCTCGCGCGAGGGCGAGAGCTGCTGCAACAGGTCCGCGGCGCTGCGCAGCGGCGCCAGCGGATTGCGCAGTTCGTGCGCCAGCATGGCCAGGAACTGGTCCTTGCGCCGTTCCTCGTCGTGCAGCGCGCGGCCGGCACGGTTTTGCAGCGTCACGTCCTGGCAGGTGCCGGCAATGCGCAACGGCGGCGTGCGGTCGTCGGCCGGCGGGCCTTCCGCGCCGCGTACCGGGAACGCGCGCGCGCGGATATCGCGCAGCTCGCCGTCCGGGCGCGCAAGGCGGAACTCGAGGTCCAGCCTGCCATCGCTCAGCATGCTGGCGAACGCCGCTTCCACGCGCGCACGGTCGGCCGACGCCACGCGCTCCAGGCAGCGGCGCGGCTCTTGCGTCAGCTGCTCGGGCGCATGGCCGCACAACGTGGCGAGCGAGGGGCTGGCGAACAGCAAGCGGGGCTCGGCCGGGTCGAGGATCCAGACCACGTCGGCCAGCGATTCAGCCAGCTGGCGGAACATGTCTTCATGCTCATGCAGTGCCCGCGAGGTGCGGTGATAGGCGTCCTCTGCCCCGCGCAGCCGCAGCAGCGCCTGGATGCTCGACAACACCTCTTCCGGCTCGGCAGGCTCGACCAGGTAGCCGTCGGCGCCGCAGTTCAGCGCCTCTACGCGCTGGCGCGATTGCGCCAGCCCTGGCGAGGTCAGCAGCACCAGCGTGTGCGCGGTCTGTGGATCGGCCTTGAGCAGCCGGCAGACTTCCAGCCCGCTGATATCGGGCAGGCGTGAGGCCAGCAGGACCAGCACCGGCGCATGCTGTCGCACCAGCGACAGCGCCGAATGGCCGGTGGCGGCCTCGATCACGGAATACTCGCCGCGATGGAGGATGCGGCTCTTGACGTAGCGCGGCCCCTCGCGGTCATCGACATTCAGGATCAGCGGGGCCGGGTTGGCGGCATGCGGCGTCATGGCATCACGCTGACAGGCGCTTGCGCGCCCGCGCGGAGGTCTGCTCAGGGCCCGGGATGGTCCGCGGCGGCGCCGTGTAAAACCGCGCCGGCCGCGCCGCACCGCTTGCAAGCTTTGCCGCGCCGGCGCGGCTGCCGGTTGTAGTTATTACATGCGCACAGAAGTCGTCCATCGCCATTCCCCCTTATGCATCAGCACGCCTGCGGTCTTTGCCAGGCTGTTGCGCTGGCAGAGTGGCAAGAGGCGTGCCGGGCAGGCGTCGCCCGGCACGCAGCGCGGCAACCGCGCGTGGCATGCGTCGCGCGCTTCAGCGGCGGGCCGCCTCGCCGCCATGCGCTTCGGCGCTGGGGGAGGTGCCGCCGTGCGGTCCGGCCGAGCCGGCCGCTTCGGCAGCTTTCTGCGGGATCTTGCCGGGCTCGGTAGTGCCGCCGCCGGTGGCGCCCTTGCCAAAGCGCGCAGCGATCCGGTCCTGGACCCGGCTTAATGCCTCGGCCTGCTGTTTGGCCGCTTCGGCTTCCTTGGTCTTCTTGGCTTCGGCGGCCTGCTGCTGCTCGGGCGTCGGTGCCGGCAGGCGTGCCTGCACCGGGCTGGCGGCGAAGGACAGCATCGCGCAGGAAACCAGCAGGTGGCGCAAGGCGCGCCGGTTGCGTGGCGCGGCAGCGGCGGCTCGAATCTTCGCGGCGATCCTGAGTTGGCTCATCATCACGTCTCCATGTCGTTGCTGCACTGGCAGCAGTGCAACGAGGCACACGCGGCGGGTGTGCCGGGCCGTGTGCCATGACCGGGATGCGGCAAGAAATGTGCCGCTTGGCTTCTGCTGCGGATTTCCGGCGGGAACGGGAGGCTATCGGGCGCGTGCCAGTCGCGCCGCGGCGCGCGTGATCGCCTGCCGGGTTTCGGCGTAGTCCGCCCATGGGTCGTCGGCCGCAACGGCGTCGAGCCTCGGGCCGGCATTGGCCACGGTCCACTGCGCGGCGCCTTGCAGGCTATCGAGTTCCTCCCACCACACCGGCATCGATACCCCCAGCCCCGGGCGTGCCCGCGCCGAGAATGCCGCCACCGTGGTGGCGCCTATGCCATTGCGCAGGTAATCGATGAAAATCTTGCCAACGCGGTTGCTTGGACCGCTCTTGGCCACGAAGCGCTGCGGCACGGTGGCGGCGACATGGCGCACCGCGTCATGCGCGAACGCCTTCACCTCGTCCCAGCCGGCACGCGGCGTGATCGGCACCACCACGTGCAGCCCCTTGCCGCCGCTGGTCTTCAGGAAGCTGGCGAGGCCGAGTTCATCGAGCAGCGCCTTCATCAGCGCGGCGGCTTCCTGCATTTGTGCCCAGGGCACGCCTTCGCCCGGGTCCAGGTCGAAGATGATGCGGTTGGGGCGGTCGATGCTGCGCTTGCTGGCGTTCCAGGTGTGGAACTCCACCACGTTGAGCTGTGCCGCGGCCACCAGGGCTTCGGCTGACGCGATTTCCAGCAGCGCGGGATGCCCCGGCCACAGGCCCGGATCGAGCACGTTGAGGCCGTCGACCCGCAGCGTGTCGCTATGCCGCTGGAAGAACTGCTCGCCGCCCACGCCCGACGGCGCGCGCACCATCGCGATCGGTCGCCCGCGCAGGTGCGGCAGGATCAGCGGCGCGGCGCGTTCGTAGTAGCGCACCAGGTCGCCCTTGGTCAGGCCGGATGCCGTGTCGATGACGCGCTCGGCATGGCTGATCGCGACCTTGCCGCCGGCGGCGGTGGTGCGCTTTGCCGCGGCCTTCGGCCGTGTGCCGGCATGCTTTGCCGTGGTTGCCGCGGGCTTGCCTTTGGCCGCCGGCGTTGCCGGCCGCTCCACCGACACCGCGCGCGCGGGCTTGTCGGTGCGCAGGCCGTGGAAGACGGAATGGCGCACGCGGCCCTCGCGGGTCCAGCTGCCGAACGAGACCTCGGCCACCAGCTTTGGCCGCACCCAGTGCCCTTTCACGCCTGCCGGCACGCTCTCAAAGGGCGCGGAATCGGCGCGCAACGCGTCCAGTTGCGTGCGCAGCGCGCCCAGCGTGCGTGTGTCGAAGCCGGTGCCGACATTGCCCGCGTAGCGCAGCCGCCCGCCGCTGTCGTGCACGCCAAGCAGCAGCGAGCCGATGCCGGCGCGGCTGCCTTTCGGGTCGGTGAAGCCCGCCACCACGAACTCCTGGCGCAAGGTGCATTTCAGCTTGATCCAGGTACTGGTGCGCGCGCTGACATAGGCGGCGTCGGCGCGCTTGCCGATCACGCCTTCAAGCTTCATGCGGCAGGCTGCCTCAAGCATGTCGGCAGGGCCGGCCTCGAAGTCCTCGCTGAACTGCAGGCGCGGCGAGGTGTTGTGCGCGAAGATCCGGCGCAGCAGGGCGCGCCGCTCCACCAGCGGCAGCTTGCGCAGGTCATGGCCGGCAAAGTAGGGCAGGTCGAACACGAAATACTGGATGCCCTCGACGCGCGCGGTATCGAAGGCATTCTGCAGCGCCTGGAAGTCGGTTGCGCCATGCTTGCCGAGCACCACGATCTCGCCATCGAGCCAGCCGTCGGGCAGGCCGAGTGTGCCGACGTCGCGCGCCAGCACACGCAGCTTGCTGGTCCAGTCGTTGCCCTGGCGCGTGAACAGGCGCACATCCTTGCCGTCGATGCGGGCCAGCAGCCGGTAGCCGTCGAACTTGATCTCGTAGCGCCACGCCTGCGCGTCGGACGGAGGCTGCTCCACCAGCGTGGCCAGCTGCGGCGCCAGCGCCAGCGGCAAGGCCGCGCGCGGCGCGCCGCGCGGCGGCTTCAGGGACTTCGCCGTGCCGTGTGCATCTGGTGCGGCTTCGTCAGGCGGCTGCGCGGACTTGGCGCGCTTTGCCGCGGGTTTGCGCTGCGTGCCGCCCAGCACGCTGTCCGGCAAGGCCTCGACCACATCGAACTCCGATGCCGGCACGGCGGTCTCGTCGCGCTCCTTGATCAGCAGCCAGGCGTCCTGCTCCTTCTGCCGGCTGCCGTGCATGCGCACCAGGGTCCAGTGACCGTGCAGCTTTTCACCGCGCAGCTCGAACTTCAGCTTGCCGGCGCGGTAGCCGGCCTCGGCATCGCCCACCGGCAACCAGGTGCCGCGGTCCCAGACGATGACCGTGCCGGCGCCATAGTGGCCGGCGGGGATCACGCCCTCGAAGCCGGCATAGTCCAGCGGGTGATCCTCGACATGGATGGCCATGCGCTTGTCGGCCGGGTCCAGGCTCGGGCCCTTGGGCACGGCCCAGCTTTTCAGGGCGCCGCCGAGTTCGAGGCGAAAGTCGTAGTGCAGCCGACGCGCCGCATGCTTCTGGATCACGAAGGACAGCTCGCCGGCGCGCTTGCGCGGTTTGCCGCGGGTGCGCGCGGCGCCGCTGGGCTCAGGCGTGGCGCCGAAGTCGCGCATGCGGCGGTATTTATCGAGCGCGGCGGGAGCGGCCTTGGCGGCTGGCGCGCCGCGTGCCGCCGGGCGGGCCGTGCTGGCGCGCTTGCCGCTGGGCTTGCCGGCGCCTTTTGCCGCGGCGCGGCGTTTGCCTGGATCCTTTGGCGCTGTCGGTCGCGTGGTCTTGGCCATGGCTGTCGCCGGTTAGGTGGGATGTATCCAGCTTAGGCAGCACATGCCGCCGCTGAAATCGGCGCCCGTCCTACAGCGCCCTGCGGCAGCCCCATGCGCGCGCCGCGCCATGTGGTTCTTACCGGGTGTTGTAAATCTGCGGCGGCCCGCATGGCGTGGCGCCGCCACCCAGGGCCGCGCCGGACGGGAACGCTCCTTGCGACTCCCCAGCGGCATGCCCGGCACCGTGCCGGGCCTCCCCGAGGAGAAGCGGCGATGAAACCAACCCTGAAGAACATTGGCTCGCAGGTCATCGTCCTGACCGGTGCCAGCAGCGGCGTGGGCCTGGTGACGGCGCGCAAGGCGGCGCAGCAGGGCGCGCGGCTGGTGTTGGTGGCGCGCAGCGAGGGCTCGCTGCACCAGTTGGCCGAAGAGCTGCGCGAGCATGGCAATGAAGTCATCACCGTGGTGGCCGATGTCGGCAAGCATGAAGAGGTTGGCAAGGTGGCGCAGGCTGCGATCGAGCGTTTCGGTGGCTTCGATACCTGGATCAACAACGCCGGCGTGACCATCTTCGGCCGCCATTGCGACGTGCCGCTGGAAGACCAGCGGCGGCTGTTCGATACCAACTACTGGGGCACCGTGCATGGCTCGCTGGCGGCGGCCGCGCACCTGCGCGAGCACGGCGGCGCCATCATCAACATGGGCAGCGAGGCGGCGGACGGCCCGCTGCCCTTGCAGAGCGCCTACGCGGCCTCGCAGCACGCGATCAAGGGTTTTACCGATTCGCTGCGGCTGGAACTGGAGCAGGAGCAGGCGCCGGTCAGCGTGACGCTGATCAAGCCTGCCGGACTGGAAACGCCGCTGGCGATGCACGCCAAGAACTTCCTCGATGTCGAGCCGCGCATGCCGCCGCCGCTGTATGACCCGGCGCTGGCGGCCGACGCGATCCTGTTTGCCGCCGCGAACCCGCGCCGCGAGCTTTTCGTTGGTGCGGCCGCCAAGGCGTTCTCGGCCGCGGCGTACCACGCGCCGCACACCTTCGACCGCTTCATGCGCCGCTTCATGGGCCGCGCGCAACAGACGGCCCACCCCGCGGGCCCGCTCGAGGACAACGCGCTGTATGGCAGCGGCAGCGGCCTGCAGGAACGCAGCGGCAGCCACAACGCGCTGCACTCCTGTCCCTACACCACCACGGCGCGGCACCCGATGCTGGCCACTGCGCTGGTGGTGGGTGCCTCCGCCGCGGTTGCCGCGGTGTACCAGTTGCGGCACAGGCGCTAGTGTCCGGTGCCGCGCACATGGGTGGCGCATGCGCCGAGAACACCTATCATTGACTCGAATGCCCGCAGTTGCGGGCATTCGGCCCTCCGCCGCACGGCGGCGCCAGGCCGCGCGCGCACGGGGCCTGCTGTCTTCACCCCATTACAAGGAAGGTGTGCACATGTCCGAGCCGCATGCGGCAAAAGGCGTCCGTACGTCACCCGTCGGCGATCCGGACGGCACCCTGGCGGACGATGCCGGCCTCCTGCTGGCGGCACAGTACCGGCGCCTGCTCGACGCGGTGGAAGACTGCGCCGTGTTCGAGACCGATGCGCACGGGCGCATTGCGATGTGGCCGGATGCCGCGCGGCGCGTGTTCGGCTACAGCGCCGAGGAAATCACCGGTTGTCACCTTTCCTGCCTGCATCGTCCTGACGATGTCGCTGCCGGCCTGCCGCAGCAATGGCTGCAGGCGGCCGCACTCGGAGGCAGCGCGCGCGACCAGGGCTGGCGCGTGCGGCGCGACGGCAGCCTGCTGCAGGCGTCCTGCCTCATGCGGGCCATTGGCGCTGCCGACGGGCCGGACGTGGCGGCCAGGCATGGCGATGCCTCGCCCGTGGAGTCCGCGGCAGGCCGGGCCGCTGGCTTTATCGTGTCGTGCCGCGACATTACCGTGCAGCAGGCCGCATCTGAGCATGTCCGGCTGGCCGATACCCGGATGCGGCTGCTGGCTGAAAACCTGCCCGGCACCGCGGTGTGCGAACTTGACCTGGACGGCACCATCCGCAGCTGGAACGTCGGCGCGCAGGCGCTGGCCGGCTACGTCGAGGCCGAAGCCGTCGGCCAGCCGCTGGCACTGCTCTATTCCCGCCAGGATGCCGCCGCGGGGCGCGACCGCGCGGCGCTGGAAGCCGCGCGCGCCTGCGGCCAGTGGGCCGGCGAAGAGCGCGTGGCACGCAAGGACGGCTCGGTGGTGCGTTGCCATACGCGCATGGTGCTGGTGCGCGACGCCGCCGGCTGCCCGACCAGCCTGCTGTGGACCGTGCGCGACCTGAGCGATGCGCTGCGGCTGGAAATGCTGGAAGCCGGCAGCCGCCGGCTGCAATCGTTCCTGGCCATCCTGGCGCATGAACTGCGCAATCCGCTGGCGGCGGTGCGCAACGCGGTCGAAGTGATCGAGCTGACCCCGGATGCCGACACGCGCGTGCGCCGCTGCGCCGGGATCATCGACCGCCAGCTGCACCAGCTGGAGCGGCTGGTGAACGACCTGCTCGACGTAGGCCGCGTGACCGCCGGCAAGCTGAAGATGGAGCTGACGCCCACCTCGTACAACGACGTGGTAACCACCAGCATCGAGGCAATCCGCCCGGTGCTGGAAGCCGCCGGCCAGCGGCTCGTGTTGGCGCTCCCGGCAAGCTCGCCCTATGTGCGCGCCGACGCCGCGCGGCTGGGGCAGGTGCTGCTGAACCTGCTCAGCAATGCGGTCAAGTACACCCCGCGCGGCGGTACCGTCAGCGTGCATGTGAGCGTGGAGTCAGCGCGCGTGATCACCGCCGTGTCGGATACTGGCCGGGGTCTCGCGCCGGCGGCGCTGGACCGCATCTTCAACCTGTTCGCGCAGGAGGCCGACGCCGGCAGCCGCAGCGGCCTGGGCATCGGGCTGGCACTGGCCAAGGCCGTGGTGGAAGCGCACGGCGGCGCGATCCAGGCCGACAGCGGTGGCGCGGGCACGGGCAGCACCTTCACCGTGATCCTGCCGCGCGTCAGCGCGCGCCGGCGCGAGGCCGGCACGCCGCCGCCGGGGCCGGTGCCGCGGCGCCGCGTGCTGGTGGTGGATGACAATGCCGATTCGGCCGACAGCATGGCCGAACTGCTGGGCCTGCTCGGCCATGAGGCGCGCGCGGCCCATGGCGGCCAGCAGGCACTGGACCTGGTTGCCGAATTCCGCCCGGATTGCGTGCTGCTCGACCTGGAAATGCCCGACATGTCGGGCTTTGAAGTCCTGCCGGCATTGCGCCAGGCGTGCGCCCCGCACGCGGTGCAGTTCCTGGCGCTGACCGGGCGCTGCACTGCCGAAGACCAGCGGCGCAGCGAACTGGCCGGCTTCCATGCCTACCTGACCAAGCCGCTGGCGATCGAGGCCCTGTCGCGCGCGCTGGCTGCGCCGCGGCCTTACAAGGAGCGGTAGGCGTCCAGCCGGTTGTACAGCGTCTTCAGGCTGATGCCGAGCGCGCGCGCGGCCTGGCGCTTGTCGCCGTCAAAGCGCGCCAGCGTGGCCATGATGATTTCGCGCTGGGTGTCGGCCAGCGTGGTGCCGACGCGCACGCTGACCACGCCGTCCACCGTGGTGGGCCGCGGCGGCTGCGTGGCCAGGTTGGGGTTGCCGATCTCCACGACCTTGTCGGCCAGGATAAAGGCGCGGTAGACGGCGTTCTTCAGCTCGCGCACATTGCCCGGCCAGTCATAGCGCACCAGCCGCTCCAGCGAGGCGGCCGAGAAGGCCTTGTCGGTGCGCTCCATGGCGTTGTACTCGGCCAGGAAGTGGCGTGCCAGCGGCACGATATCGTCGGGCCGCTCGCGCAGCGGCGGGATATGCAGCGGGAACACGGCCAGCCGGTACAGCAGGTCTTCGCGCAACTGGCCGGCACGTGCTGCCTCGACCGGGTCGCGGTTGGTGGCTGCCAGGATGCGCACGTCGGTGGCGATGGGCGTGTCGCCGCCGACGCGGTGGAAGGTGCGGCCTTCCAGCACCCGCAACAACTTGATCTGCATATCGAGCGGCATTTCAGTGACTTCGTCGAGAAACAGCGTGCCCCCATGAGCCTGCTCGAAGTAGCCTGCCTTCTGCTCGATCGCGCCGGTAAAGCCGCCTTTCTCGTGTCCGAACAGTTCTGACTCGATCAACGTGGGCTGGATTGCGCCGCAGTTGACCGCAATGAAGGGGCCCTTGCGGCGCGCGCTGCGCTCATGCACCGCGCGCGCCACCACTTCCTTGCCGGAGCCGCTTTCGCCTACCGCAAGCATGGTGACATCGGTGGGCGCCACGCGCTCGATCTGGGCCAGCAGGCGTTGCATGGCGGGCGACGCGCTTTCCCACAGCAGCGAGACCTGCGAGGGTATGGCACGGCGCGGCGCTGGCTCGCGCGCCGGCTCGGATGTGCTGGCGGCGTGGCTGGCGGGCTGGCCAGAGAGAGCGGCGTTGGTGCGCCGCGATGTGCTGGCGGTCACGGGCACAATGAAGGCCTCGGTCGGGGGCGGGCTTGTCGTGAGAAGTTCCTATGCTAGCCTTTGGCGCAGGGGCTTGCCATAGGTGTCTGAGCCCGCGCGGAAACATCCGACAGCTGTGTCAGACGGACACCGGCAACGACCGTGCCTGCCCGCGCTTAGACTGGCATTACGCAGTGGACTTGTGCAACCGACTGACAATGTCGCAGTCGAAACCCGTGCCGCCCCTGTGCCTGTCGCGCCACGCCTTGCATGGAGCGTGGCGGCAGGCGTGCCCGAGCCCGGCAGCATGACCGCCGTGGCCCGCGAACGGAGGCGCCAGCGGATTTCGCCCAAGTTTCCAATAGGTCTCACTGACGGATCGTATGCCCCACATCCTGATTGTCGATGACGACGAAAACGCATGTGCCGCGCTAGCCGAGATCGTGGCCATGGAAGGCTTCAGCTCCGCCACGGCGGGCACCCTGCGCGAGGCACGGCTGCAGATCGGCTGGCGCATGCCGGAGGCGATTGTGGCGGACCTGCGCCTGCCGGACGGCAACGGCATGGAGCTGTTCGACGAGGTTGGCGCCTCGGGCGTCGAAGTGATCCTCACGACCGGCTATGCCAGCGTGGAAAGCGCGGTCGAAGCGCTGCGCGCCGGTGCCACCGATTACCTGGTCAAGCCCATCAACGTGGCGCGGCTGCAGACCGTGCTCAGGCGCCTGGCCACCACCGGCGAGTTGCGCGCCGAGATCCATTCGCTGCGCGGTGAGTTGCGCCGCTACGGTCGTTTCGGCCGGCTGATGGGCAGTTCCGAAGTGATGCAGGTGGTCTACGACCAGCTTGCGCGCGTGGCCCCGACTGAAGCCACGGTACTGCTGATCGGCGAAAGCGGCACCGGCAAGGAACTGGCCGCGCAGACCGTGCACGAGCTCTCGTCGCGGCGGCGCCAGCCGTTCCTGGCGGTCAACTGCGGCGCGATCTCGCCCACGCTGATCGAAAGCGAGATGTTCGGCCACGAGCGCGGCAGCTTTACCGGCGCGGACCGCCAGCACAAGGGCTATTTCGAGCGCGCCGACGGCGGCACCCTGTTCCTGGACGAGATCACCGAGATGCCCGCCGAGCTGCAGGTCAAGCTGCTGCGCGTGCTGGAGACCGGCACCTTCATGCGCGTGGGCACCAACCGCGAATGCCATGCCGATGTGCGCGTGCTGGCCGCCACCAACCGCAACCCTGAAGATGCGGTGGCCGACGGCAAGCTGCGCGCGGACCTGTTCCACCGGCTGAACGTGTTCCCGGTAGAACTGCCGCCGCTGCGCGCGCGCGGCGACGACGTGATCCAGATCGCCAACCTGATGCTGGACCAGCTCAATGCCGAGCAGGGCACCCGGCGCCGCTTCGCGCCCAATGTGCTGGACAGCCTGCGCCTGCACGCCTGGCCCGGCAATGTGCGCGAGCTGCGCAACTTCGTGCAGCGCGCCTTCATCATGTCCGACGACGACCTCATCACCGAAGTGCAGGTGCCGCTGCAGGTCGCGGCCACGCAGGCGCCGGGCGCGGCGGTGGTGTCGGTGCCGGTGGGCATGTCCCTGGCCGATGCCGACCGGCAGCTGATCTTCGCCACGCTGGAGCAATGCGCGGGGGTGAAGAAGCACGCGGCCGAGATCCTCGGCATCAGCCTGAAGACTTTGTACAACCGGCTGGAAGATTATGCCGCCCGCGGCGAATTGCCCGAGTGGCTACGCGCCTCGCGCAACGACACCGGTTCGTCGGCTACCGGCTGACGGCGTGAGGCAGCGCCTGCGTTTGCGGGGATCGGCCCGTGCCAGTGGGCCGCAGCGCCCTGTGCAGCACGTTTCTTGCTTCCTCCAACGCATCCAACCCGGCCAATCCGGCCGGGGACGTGCCAATGCCGAGCCGCACATGACGCAGCAACCCCCGCAATCCGCGATGCCGGACGCTCCGCTTTCTTCGCCGGCCGGCGCCGTGCGCAGCGTGCAAGAGGTGAGCGCGCTGATCGAGCAATCGGCGCATGACCTGCGTTCGTCGCTGAACGCCATCCAGAGCTGGGCCTACGTGCTGGACCGTGCTTTCGATGCCACGCCGGCGCCCGCGCAGCGCGCGCTGGACGGGATTCGCTCCGGCATGCAGCAGCAGCTGGCGCTGATCGAGGAGATGGAAGAGGCCGTGCGGCTGCTGGCCGACGAGAGCGCACCGCGCTGGCAGCGCCTGGACCTGCTGGCGCTCACGGCCCAGGCCATTGCCGACCGGCGTACCACTGCCGAAGCCCGTGGCGTGCTGCTGTCGCCGGTCGCCACCGACGGTGCCGCCGACTCGTCCGAATCGGCCTATCTGATCGATGGCGACGCCGAGCGGCTGGCCCCGCTGCTGCGGCACCTGCTGGTGCATTGCATCTGGCGCGCGCCGGCCGGCGGCACGGTCGCCGTGCAGGTGTTGAGCGAGCCGGATCACGTAAAGCTGCGCATCACCGAGAGCCCGCCGCTGGACCAGCAGCGCAGCGCCAGCCGGCTGGCCGCGCTGACCGATTTCTTCGGGCGCCGGGCGGCGCCGGACGGCGCGACCCCGGCCCGGCAGAGCAGCGCGCTGCTGCTGACGCGCCGCATGGTCGAAATGCACGGGGCGGCGCTGAGCGCGGAAAGCGATGGCTGCGATAACGACCGGATCAGGGTCTGCATCGCCGTCAGGTTCCCGCGCCACATGAGCGCCTGACGCGGCGCCGCGCATCCATGTAGTTTTTACCGGCCTGTCGCGTGCGCTACGCGTAGCGCTTGCCGGCCGGCCGTGGTTGCACTTGCCATACCTGCGGCGTCACGGCAGCGCCCGCACCGCTCCCCCGCCACGCTCCTGTCTTTTCCCGTTTCTGGCCCGCGCCTTGCATGGATGAATGACCCAACCAAGGAGGGTACAACCATGCCCAAAGCCAGCCGCAAATCCGACAAGGCCGCGCAGGTTGCTCACAAGCCGTCCGGCGCGAAATCCGACAAGTCCCGGGCTGCCCGCATGAGCGGGCCATCCGCGGGCAAGGCCCGTGCAGGCAGCAAGGCCGCCGCAGGCGACAAGCAACGGGGCAAGGAAGCCAAGACCTACCAGGCCGCCGTGGACGACTCGCTGGAGATGACGTTCCCGGCCAGCGACCCGATCTCGCCGAGCGCAGCCATGCACGCCGAGAAGAAGACGCAGACCGCGCGCGACGATGTCGACTGGAAGCTCAAACGGGGCAGTGAAGAGCAGCCCGTGGGCGCCAAGCCGGCAGGCCAGCGCAAGGGGTCGGCCAGCAAGCGCTGAAGCGCATTTCCGCAACCCTGAGTCCAGGTGCCGCGGCGGGACCCTACCCAGGGCCCCGCGCCGCGGCCCGCCAAACGGAGATAGCCATGACCCGAGTCCAACCTGAACCCCCTGAAGAACGGCCGCCGCACGGCGCATCCATCGTCGGCGGCATCGACCGCGATTCCCCGGGCCCTGGCCCATTCGTGATGGCAGCCGACACGCTCGAGGGCAACAAGGTGGTTGACCCCGCCGGCGACGATATCGGCACCATCGACCACATCATGATCGACGTGCTGGGCGGGCGCGTGGCCTACGCAGTGCTGGCCATGGGCGGCTTCCTTGGCATTGGTGAAAAACTCTTCGCCTTGCCGTGGTCGGCGCTGACGCTCGATACGCGGCGCAAGTGTTTTGTGCTTGGTGTTGAAAGGGATCGGCTCAAGGCCGCGCCGGGGTTTGACAAGGACCACTGGCCCAGCATGGCGGATTCGCAGTGGGCTACCAGCATTCACCAGTATTACGGGATTTCGCCTTATTGGGAGGCGGATCGGTATGACCCTTGGGATGAGAGGAGGAGGTGATGGGGAGTTTGGGGTGATGGCACTTAGCTAGACTGCATACGGTCGCATGTCGTTCTTGGCGGGCGTGGCTGTTTCGCCGGCGTAGCCGGCGAGTCACTTTTTGTCCGAGCGACAAAAAGTAACCAAAAAACGCGTCGCCTGTGCGGCTGGCAATCTAATTTCACGGTGTTGGTGGTTCGCACGGTGGTGCTTGCCGTTAGGCGTGGGTGCCCGTTCGACCCTGCTACGCCATGTGAGTGTGTGCCAGTGCCTGCGTTAACCCACTATTGAACGATCCCCATGCAGGGCGTAGGCCGCCTGCTGCCAGCCGAATCGCGAGAACGCCTACGGCTGCTACGCAGGCTCAAAATGCGCTGACGGTCATTGGGCGCTTGCGCGGAGCGCAGCCGAAGGCGTTAATGCGATATCGCTTGAGAGCGCGGGCCACCGCCCGACTTGGGGATCGTTCAAAAGCCGGTTATCGCAGGCACTGTCCCTGACTCACATGGCGGTAGCAGGGTCGAACCGCGACCACATCCAAACGGCAAGCACCGCCGCCCATATGACCGACGCCGCGTAATTGATTGCCAGCCGCATAGGCGACGCGCTCTTTGCCTACTTTCTGTCGCTCGGACAGAAAGTAGGTCGCCGGCTACGCCGGCGAAACAGCCACGCCCGCCAAGGACGATAAGCGACCGCATACCGCCAAGCCAATAAAGCCACACCCGCCAAGCGCCATAAACCAACCAAATGACGCCAATCACAAACAGCCACCCTCTGTGGGAGCGCCAACAATGAACAATTCCAGCCCAATCCCGCCAGCCATTGACCATCGACCCGGGTCCGGCAAGCATTCCGGCGTGCTGCATGCCTTTGACCGCTTCGCCGGCGCCGCCACGCGCCAGGCCGGATCGCCCGTCGCATTCGTGCTGGCCGTCGGCGTGGTGGCCGCGTGGGCCATCACCGGCCCATTGTTTTCCTATTCCGAGACCTGGCAACTGGTCATCAACACCGGCACCACCATCGTCACCTTCCTGATGGTGTTCCTGATCCAGCAGAGCCAGAACAAGGACGCGGTCGCGGTCCACCTGAAGCTCAATGAACTGCTCGCCTCGCACCGCGAAGCCAGCAATATGCTGGTGTCGATCGAAGACCTGGACGAGGAAGAGCTGCGCCAGCTGGTGACCTTCTATCGCCACCTGGCCGAGCTGGCTGACAAGGAAGACGGTATCAAGTCGAGCCATTCGCTGGACGAGGCGCGCGAGAACCACGCCGCCAAGCGGCAGGCGCGCGCAGCGCGCGGGCGCCGGCTGGACGGCAGCGACGCCGGGAGCCGCTCACCCACCGTGGTACCCAGCTCTTAGCCCATGCGGCCCCTCCCACCCCATCGAGGGACAGCCACCAGCAAGGAGCCGCCCGTGTCCGAACCGAGCAAGGCAACGAATCAAAAGCGCGCCGCCCCGGGCAACCCGCCGGCGCGCAGCCGCGCGGTGATGGTCTACGGTTGCGAGACCCTGGGCAAGGCCGACAGCCACCATGGCACGACCCTTGCCAATATTGCCCGCAAGGTCGCCGACATTGCGGGTCTGACCTTCGCAGGCGCCTACGCCGCGCCTGATGCGGGGCTGCCTGTGCCGTACCTGGTGCCCGCGCAGACGCTGGTGGGGCGCATGCTGGCCCAGGATCTCGGCGTGCGGGACGCGGGCGACCTGTTTGGCGGGGTGGTGCCTTACGCCTTCGTGGCCACCAAGGCGATCACGCACGGCCTGGTGGCGCCCGGCGCGGCAGCACCGCGGGGCTGGTCCGAGGACTTTGTGCGGCGCGTGGTGGGCGCTACCCTGCCGGGCTTTACCGCCTTCACGCTCGGCGACGCGCGGATTGCGGCAATGCGCCTGCTGGCGCTGGGGCCGGTACGGCTGAAAGAACCGTACGGCGTCGGCGGGCTGGGCCAGCGCGTGGTCCACGACGAACGCTCGCTGGACGAGGCACTTGCCGCGATGGCGCCCGACGTGGTGGAAGCCCATGGCCTGGTGGCGGAGCGCGACCTGGATGCGCCGCAGACCTACAGCGTGGGGCAGGTGGAACTGGCGGGCCTGCGGGCCAGCTATTGCGGCACGCAAGGGCTCACTGCCAACAACCACGGGCAGAAGGTCTATGGCGGCTCGACGCTGACAATGGTGCGCGGCGGCCTCGAGGCGCTGCTGCAGCACCCGTTCGACGCCCGCACGCTGGCCGCGGTGCGGGCCGCGATGGTGTACCACGAAGCCGCGCTCGCGTGCTATGGCGATGCCGGGAACATGGTGCTGTCGCGCTGCAACTACGACGTCGCCTTCGGCTCGCCCGCGGGCAGCGCCGGCCACGGGCAAGTGCTTGGGGGCGTGCTGGAACAGTCCTGGCGGGTGGGCGGCGCGACCGGCGCCGAACTGGCGGCGCTGGCCGCGCTGCGCGAGGATCCGCGCCGCGCCCGCGTGGTGGCTGCCACGCGCGAGGTCTATGGCAAGGGCGTGCGCGTGCCGGACGACGCCGAGATCTACTTCCAGGGAGAGGACCGGCACGCCGGTCCGTTGACCAAATACGCACGACTGGAGCCTGAATCCGATGGCAACGCATGAAGACCTGCTGCAGATAGAAAGCGAAGGCGGCACCATTGCCGGCACCCTGATCAGCCCGCAAACCAGGCTGCCGGGCGTGCTGTTTGTCCACGGCTGGGGCGGCAGCCAGCAGCAGTACCTGGCCCGCGCGCGCAAGGTGGCGGGGCTGGGCTGCGTCTGCCTGACCTTCGACCTGACCGGGCACGCCGGCACCCAGGCGCAATACGAGACCGTCAGCCGCATGCGCAACCTGGCCGACGTGGTGGCCGCCTACGATGTGCTGGTGCGCCAGCCCGAAGTGGACCGCAACGCCATCGCGGTGGTGGGCAGCAGCTACGGCGGCTACCTGGCTGCGCTGCTGAGCACGCTGCGCCAGGTGCGCTGGATGGCGTTCCGCGCGCCGGCGCTGTACATGGACTCGGGCTGGGAACTGCCCAAGCGCCAGCTGCATCGCGAACAGGACCTGGTGGCCTACCGGCGCAGCGTGGTGCCGCCCGAGAGCAACCGCGCCCTGCGCGCTTGCGCGGAATTTGCCGGCGACGTGCTGGTGATCGAATCCGAGCACGACCAGGTGGTGCCGCACGCCGCCGTGATGAGCTACGTGGATGCTTGCGTGCACGCCAACTCCATGACCTACCGCGTGATCAAGGGTGCCGACCACGGCCTGACGGAAGAGGAAAGCCAGCGCGGCTACAGCAGCCTGCTGGTCAACTGGCTGCGCGAGATGATCACCGTCGCGCGCGCCGGCCCGGTCAGCGCCGAGCGCGCCGAGCCGCCCGCGGCGCGGGCCGCGCCGCAGGCGGCCACCGACGAGCTTGGCATGCCGCAGCCCGAGTCCGCCAGCGCGCCGGCGGCGGTATCCGGCGCGCAATAGCGTGGCTTGCGCCATGTCGATGGCAGCAGGCCAGGACAACTGACCGGCTCAGCACCCCAGTGGGCCGATGTAGCCGGGCAGGCCGCGCGCGCCCGCGGCGTGCGCCAGCCGGAACGCCTGCGCCAGCGCAATGGCAAAGTGATGCGGGGTGTCGAACGGGCCCGCCACGTGGCGGCGGAAATAGTCGGCCCAGCGGAAATCCATATAGGCGGTCTTGACCTTGCGATAGCCGCCGGCCAGCTGCACGAAGGCCTCGAGGCTGCGATAGGGGTCGTCGCGCATGTCGTGGATGCCGGCAGGCAGTTCCGTCAGCGGACGGCGGCGCCCGTGCTCGTCGTAAGGGTGGACCATGTGCTCGGCCACCATGTGGCGCCAGAACGCCGGCACGTCCATGTCGCTCAGGTCGGCGCGCACCACGCCCGGCACATGGGTGAGCCCGAGATCGTGCCAGGCGCGCACCCAGTGATGGTGATCGACCACGTACAGCGCTTGTTCCGGACCGATCACCAAGTGTACGCGGTGCCGGTCCAGGAACGCGGCGCGGTCCTCCGGCGGCACGCGCCGGGTGACATGGACCTTCTGCGCGACATGGTAGCCGCCTACCGTGATCTGGGTGGGATGCAGGGCATCCAGCGGCACCATCAGCTTGCTGCCCGGGCACAGCTTGCGAGGCTGGCGGCGCATGGGCGCATCAACTCTTGTTCAGGGTGCGCTCGGGCGAGATCCCCGAAGCATCGGTGCCGGCCGCATCGTCGCCGCCGACCTCGGAGCCCGCCGCCCACGCGGCGCCTGGCTGGCGCTGCACGCGCAGGTGATTGTTCACCTCGGTGACGCCGAACACGGCATCGGCAATGTCCTCGATCACGTACTTCTCGCGGCGCTCGCGCACGTTGCCGTCCAGCGTCACCACGCCGTTGGCCACTTCCACGCTGACGTCGTGGACATCGACATAGGGGTTCATCGCCAGACGTTCGCACACATCCTCGCGCACGCGCTCATCGGCGCGGCGGTAGCCCTTGGGGCCGACCGGACGGCGCCCGGCGCGGTGGCCGCCTGGCGCTCCCGCTTGCGCCGTATAGGGCGCGTGGCGGCGGTAGCCCGGATCATCCGGGTACACACGCTGGCCGCCACTGTACGACTGGCCACCGCTGCCGGCATCGCCAAAATAGCCGCCGCCATAGCTCGGCTGCCCGGCGCGCTGCGCGCGGTCGCGTTCCATGCCTTCGCGCCAGTGCATGGCGCGGCCGCCGCGTTCACCCCATTCTTCTTCACCACCGTGCCAGCCGCGGCCAGGCTGGCGCGGGTCATCCTCATCGCTGAGTTCGCTGCGGCGTCCGCGCGGGCCGAAGCGGTCTTCATCGCGGTAGCCATAGCCCGATTCGCGTTCTTCGCTGCGGTAGCCGCTGTCCTGCGGGGCCGGCCGGTAGCCACCGTAGCCGCTGCTGTACGGATGGCCGGTGCCGCCCGTGTCGGCAGCGCCATAGCCCTGTTCGCCCCAACTGCCGCGGCGCTGGCCGGCAGGCGTGTCCTGCTGGTACCACGGGCCGCCATGGCGCTCGGACTCGCGTTCGCGGCCCGGAGGCGCGGATTGGCCGCCGCTGTCGCCGCGCCAGTCCTCGCCCCATTCCTGTCCCCAGTCCTCCGAGCCGCTGCCCCGGCCCTGGTCGCGCGTCCGTTGCGCCGGGCCGCGCTCGCGGCGCTGCGTTTCGCTGCCGCTGCGGGGGCCGCTGCGGCTGCGCTCGTTGCGGAAGTTGAACATGGTTGCCTCCTGGCTGTGGGGCCCGGGCGTCCTCCGCCGCACTGCCTGGTGCGGCGGGCCCGTGCGGCAACTGCCGCAGGCGCGCCGGGCCGGTGATGTTCATGTCTGCAATGGCCGCAATATCCGTGCCCCGACGCGCGCGCGGGGCCAGGCGGGCTGGCCGCCCGGATCGCTGTAAGGTTTGCCGGGCGATGTAAGGGTTACGGGCGGCGTGTCAGCCACGGCCGCGGGCCGCGGCCGCGACGCGGCTGCCGCGGCGTGGCCCGGGCTCGCCGTTTGCGGCATGGAATTTGCGCGGCACCTGCAAGGGCCGCGATGCGGCCGCGCAGACAGGAGCCAGCCATGTCCACACCGACCAGCATCCCGCCCCAGCACCAGTCGCGCCAACCTGGCCTGGAGTCCGCCATGCGGCCGCAGCCGGACAGCGGCGCCGACGACTATGTCGGCAGCGGCCGGCTGCGCGGGCGCGCGGCGCTGATTACCGGCGGCGACAGCGGCATCGGCCGGGCCATTGCGGTGGCCTTTGCGCGTGAAGGCGCCGATGTCGCCATCGCCTATCTCGATGAGCATGCCGATGCGCGCGAGACCGTCGAGCTGGTGGAGGGGGCGGGCCGCAAATGCCTGGCAATCGCCGGCGACCTCGCTGACCGCGCGCATGCCGAGGCCGTGGCGCGACAGGCGTTGCAGCAGTACGGCAAGCTCGACATCCTGGTCAACAACGCCGCCGAGCAACACCCCAAGGCCTCGCTGGAAGAGGTCGACGCCAGCCAGGTGGAGGCCACCTTCCGCACCAATGTGTTTGCGATGTTCCACCTGACGCGCGCAGTGCTGCCGCACCTGAAGTCGGGCGCGTCGATACTGAACACCACATCGGTGACCGCGTATCGCGGCAGCAAGCACCTGCTGGATTATTCCGCCACCAAGGGTGCGATCGTGTCTTTCACGCGCTCCCTGGCGCTGCAGGTGGTCGAGCGCGGCATCCGTGTCAACGGCGTTGCGCCGGGCCCGATCTGGACACCGCTGATCCCGTCGACCTTCACCGCGGAGGAAGTGGCCGAATTCGGCAAGAAGACGCCGATGGGGCGCCCGGGACAACCGTTCGAGGTGGCGGCGGGCTTTGTTTTCCTGGCGTCCGACGCGGCCAGCTATATCACCGGGCAGATCCTGCACATCAACGGCGGCGAGGTCGTCAACGGCTGAGGCGCCAGGGCGGGGCATGTAGTTCCGGGGCCGCCTTTGCAAATATTGCACGCCGGCGTGCGCGCCATGCAGGCCGTGCGCGCGGCGTGCCGCACAGCAGGCGCAGGCGTGGCTCTTGCAATGTGGATGACAGCAGTCATGACCAGCGCCACCATCATGGGAGTCAGTCATCATGTCATCGATCGTAGCCGGACGTTTCGATTCGATTGCCAGCGCCGAAGACGTGGCACGTACCCTGTTCTCGCGCGGCTTCTCCGTGTGGGACGTATCCATCATGTCGGTGGGGCCGGACAGTACGCCGGAAAGCGGCGCGGTGGACCGCGTCATGCTGGCGGCATGCGTCAACAACGGCCTCGATTCCGTTGCCGTGGACGTGCTGCGTGAAGCCGGGGCGAGCGCGCTGGAATGCGCGCAAGGCAACTGGGAATGCGGCCAGTGGACGGATTTCAATCCCTCCCGCCACGGCGAGCCCATACGCGGCGGCGAGGGTGAGTACTGGCCACGCCCGCTCGCACGCGAGGCGGTTGCCGAAGAGAGCACCGGCAACGAAGACCCGGGCAGCGAGCTTGAGCACTTCGTCGACCAGAAGCGTGCCGAGAACGACTGAGCGCCGCGCCGCCGCAGCCGGCAGCGCTGAACCAGGCACGCCGCGCAGCGCGCGAGGCAACGCCGTTGCCGAACTGGCTCGCCTGCGCCCGACCCAGCTGACGCTGGGTTATGCCCACGTCAGCTACAAGATGGATGTCACGCAGCGCCACGCGAACCCGGACGACCACGCGGCGCTGCGGCGCTTCATGCGCCGCCATCGCGTCAAGACCGTGGCCGGGCCGGGCGGCAGCCTCTATATCATCGATCACCATCACTGGGCGCGGGCGTGGCTGGATCTCGGCTACGAGCAGGCACCCGTGCTCGTGCTGCATGACTTCAGCCGCCTGAGCCCGTCGGCGTTCTGGAAACGGATGCGCCGTCTCGGCCATGTCCATCCCTATGACGAGCACGGCCAGCTGCTGGGCCCGAAGGCGCTGCCGCCCACTGTGCGGGGCATGCGCGACGATCCCTATCGCAGCCTGGCTGCCTTTGCGCGCGAGGCCGGGGCCTACCGCAAGCCTGGCAGCGCTGCCGGCGATTTCTCCTGGGCCGCCTTCCTGCGCGAGCGGGTGGAACAGGACCTGGGCAGCGTTGCGGGATTCGGGCTGGCGCTGGCGGAGTCGATCCGGCTGGCGCGCAGCGCCCGCGCAAGACGTTTGCCCGGCTATTGCGGCGGGCCGGTGAGGGGGAGAGTCGGGGGAAAGAAGGGCGGTGCCAGATAGGCAGGCAGCCTGGCAGACCGCTTGGTTGCTCCCCTCTCCCGCAGGTGGGAGAGGGGAGCAACCCGGCAGCATCGCTGACGCTGGTCCCGGATCAACTGTCTGACTTGTGCTTCGGCATGCCCTTGGTCTTGGTCGAAGCCATCTTGTCGAGTTCCTTTTCGCTCATCGATTTATACATCGAGCGGGAAGGTCCCTTGAGCGATCCGGCCTTCTTTTCGCCGCGCTTTGCGGAGAGCGCCGCTCCCGCGGCCTGCTGTTGCGCCTTGGATTTGGCTGGCATCTGGGTCTCCTTGCAAATGGGGGAAGGAACCGGGCGATGCGGTGGCACACGCCCGCGCTTCGTTATAGGGCGCCGGCGCGGCAGCGACAAGGGTAGCCCCGCGCTGGCGCCGCTGCGTGCGCCAGCCGGCGTGCGTTGCCCGCAGGCTGGCCAGGAACGCTAGATCCGGCCAAGCACCACGAGCAGCACCACGATCAGGACGATCAGGCCCAGGCCGCCGCTAGGCCAGTAGCCCCAGCCGGAACTGTAGGGCCAGGCCGGCAGTGCGCCGACCAGCAGCAGGATCAGGATGATCAGGAGAATGGTGCCGATTCCCATGGCGTGCTCCTTGTTGTGGATCTGGCAAGCCGGGCTTCCGGACCGGGGTGGCCTCGGAGAGCCAACTGCTTACAGTTCAGCCTAGATCAGGGGGCGCCGGCGTCCCCCCGGACTAGGGCTGAAATCGCTGTAGGAATCGGACGACGTTGGGGTGTCGGGCGCGCAACATGCAGGGCTGTCGTGGCGGACACTGCGCCGCGTTCAGCACGCTGCGTTCAGCCCGTGCTCGACGGCATAGACGGCCACCTGCACGCGGCTGGCCAGGTTCAGCTTCTTCAGGATGTTCTGCACGTGGATCTTCACCGTGCTTTCCGCCACGCCCAGGTCGCGCGCGATCTCCTTGTTGCTTTCGCCGCGCGCCAGGCCCTGCACGATCTCGCGCTCGCGCGCGGTCAGCCGCGGCGCTTCGTCCTGGCGCGCCGCGGCCACCGGTGCCGGAGCGCGGAACTGGGCCACCAGCTTGGCGGTCATGCTGTCGGAGATGACCGGTTCGCCGGCCGCGGCACGGCGGATGCCGGCGATCAGCGCCTCGGTCTCGATATTCTTGATCAGGTAGCCGCGCGCGCCGCCGCGCAGCGCGGCGGCCAGTTCCTCGGCTTCCTCGGACACGGTCAGCACGATCACGGCGGTCTGCGGCAGGTCTTCCACCAGCAGCTGCAGGGCTTCCAGGCCGGACAGGCCGGGCATGTTCAGGTCCAGCAGGATCACGTCGGGACGGTGCTGCTTGGCGCGCTTGATGCCTTCCACGCCGTCGGCGGCTTCGTCGACGATCTCGAAGTCGGCCTGCCGCTGCAGCAGCGCACGGATGCCCGAGCGGAACAGGGTGTGGTCGTCGATCAGCAGGATGCGGATGGTCATGGCTGGGTCTCGGTGGTCGTGGGGGCGGGGCGGGTGTCGGCGAACTCGCGGGCGCCGGAAGAGCGGCCGGCGGGCAGCACCAGTTCGATGCGCACGCCGTGGCCGGGGCGGGCCTGCACGTGCAGCTGCGCCCCCAGCCGCGCCGCGCGCTCGCGCATGATGTTCAGGCCGATATGCGCTTCGGCGCGCGTGGCGATTTCCTCCGGATCGAAGCCCTCGCCGTCGTCCTGCACCACCAGCCGGAAATCGCGGCCGTGGCTGAGCGCCACCGCCACGTGCGCCGCCATGGCGTGCTTGCGCACATTGGAGAGCGCCTCCTGCAGGATGAACAGCACCTGCAGCTGCTGCTCCGGCGCCAGCGGCCAGGCGCCGCCGCTCTCGTCAATGGCGAGCGTGGCCTCGGTGCGGCACTGGCGCCGGAAGCGGCACACGGTCTCTTCCACCGCCGGTCGCAGCTCGCCGGTGCCGAGCCGCGAGCGGAAGTTGTTCAGCAGTTCGCGCACATCCTGGTAGCTCTCTTCCACGCCGTGGCGCAGCATCGGCACGATCTCGCGGGTCTCGGCCAGGTCGTCGCGCTCGACCGCGGCGTCCAGCAGCTGCACCTGCAGGTTCAGGTAATTCAGGCCCTGGGCAATGCTGTCGTGCAGGCCCTGCGCCACCAGGTTGCGCTCTTCCACCACCGCCAGCTGGCGCGCGGTCGCGGACAGGCGCAGGTGTTCCAGCGCGGTGCCAAGGTGCTGGCCCAGTGTTTCCAGCATCTGGCGGTCTGACGGGGGCAGCGCGCGCGGCGTGCGGAAGTGCAGCGCGAACACGCCGGTGGCGCCGCGCTGGCTTTCGATGCGGAAGGCCGCCAGCGACTGGAAGCCGTTGCGGCTGCAGGGCGTGACATCCCCTGCGGCGCCCTGGCGCTGCGCCGCGCGCAGGTCGACGATGGCGACCACGGCCTCGCGCGTGGCGTCGCCGCAATGGCAGGCGTTGGCCGCCGCGCAGGATTCGGATTCAGCCAGCGCCGCCGGCAGGCCGGCGGCTGCCAGCAGGTGCATCCTGCCGTGGCGGCTGTCCAGCACGCGCACGCTGCCGCCATCGGCATCGAACTGGCGCATCACGCGTTCCAGGAAGCCGCGCGCCATGGCCTCGGCATCGGCGGCCTGGTTCAGGAAGGCGGCCATGTCGTAGAGCGTCTCCAGGTCGCGGTTCTGGCGTTCCAGCTCGGCGGTCTTCTGCGCCACGCGCGTCTCCAGGTCGTGGTACAGCCCCTGCAGTTCGCCGGCCATGCGGTTGAAGCCTTCGCTGAGGGTGCCGAACTCGTCGCGGCTTTCCACCGGCAGGCGCAGCGAGAACTCGCGCGCGGCCATACGCCGCAGGCCGTCCTGCAGCCGCAGCACCGGCAGGATGATCCACAGGTAGAGCAGGTAGATCACGGCCACGGTGCCGACGCAGGCCATTGCCGCCAGCGCGATCTGCGACAAGCGCAGCCAGTCGGTCTTGCGCGCGCTGTCATGCTCGATCATGCCGACCAGGCGATCGGCCTGCGCGACGAAGCCGGGCAGTGCGGCGATATAGCGTGCCGGGGCGGCGGCGTCGCCCGTTCCGGCTACCGCCAGCGGGCGCAGCCGTTGTTGCCAGCCCTGCGTGACGCGGGTCATCTGGGCATGGATGGCGGGTTCGTCCGGCAGGAACAGCGGGCGCGCCGCGTCGCCTTTCCTGAGCAGGGCCAGCGTGGCGTCCAGCGCCTGCACCTGCTCGGCCAGTGCATTGTCCTGGCCTGCCTGTGCCAGCGTCAGTTCGATCGCCACGCGGTTGGCGCGCATGCGCAGGCTGCCGGCGTCATTGATGGCGGCACCCGCGCCTTCCAGCTTCCATGACAGCCACAGCGTGCCGGCAATCATGCCCAGCACCACCAGCAGCACGGCCAGCGAGAGCGAGATGATGCGGGTGGAGAGGCGGTCGCGCAGCGCCGGCAGGCCGGCAGCGCGGGAGTCCGCCGCGGCGCTGGCGGCTGGAGGATCGGTTCGGAACATGGCGGTATCGGGGGCTACCAGTCGGGGGAAGCCGGGTGGTGGCCCGGCGGCCGGCGCGTGCATGGCTGCGCGCTGGCATCGAGGGCAATTTTCCCTGCGCAGCACGCGGGGCTTCCTGCGCAAGATCAAGAAAACCCGGCTTCGGCGTCTGGCATGTGCGGCCGGCGGCGCATCGGCTTGTCAATTGCGGGGAATGCCGCCCACACACCAGGCCTGTCACGTCGTGACATATCGCTCCCACCGCATGGCGCGGGGATACATCGTCGGACTTGGCTGCGGTCAAATCCACACGACTTGCCCTGGCCTAGCATCCGGTCAACATTGATGAGGAGAGGCGAGGCGTGAAGGCAGCCAGTTTCGACTATGAACGCGCCCCGCGCCTGGCAGTGGTGTTCGGCTGCCTGATGCCGGCGCCGTGGCTTGGCGCCGCGGCCGGGGTATTGCTTGCTGCCGGTCCCCCCGGCGGCTTGCCGGACCGCTTTGCGCCACTGGCGCTGGTGGCGGTCCATGTGCTGGCGCTGGGCATGCTGCTGCCGGTCATGGTGGGCGCGCTGTTCCAGATGATGCCGGTGGTGGCCGGCGTGGCCGTGCCGGGTGCGGGGCTGCTTGCGCCGTTCATGGCCGCGGCCGGCGCGGGCGTGGCCACCGCCCTGGCCATCGGCCTGCTCGGCGGCGAACCTGTGGCGATGCAGGCGGCGGCGGCCGTGGCGGTGATCCTGTTGCTGGCCGGCGCCATTCTGCTGGCTGCGGGCCGGCGCGTGGCCGCAGTGGATGCCACCACGCGCACCCTTGCCGGCATCGGCGCGCCGCTGATGGTCGCGGTGCTGTGCGGCATGGTGCTGGCCGGCGCCTTCGGCGGCTGGTGGCGCGTGCCGGTGGCGCGCTGGCTCGGCCTGCATATGGCGTGGGCGCTGGGCGGCTGGCTGGCCGCGCTGGTGACCGGCGTGGCCACCACCGTGCTGCCGATGTTCTGGCAGTCGCCGCGCCTGCCGGCGGCGATCGGGCGCTGGCTGCCCATGGCGCACTGGTTGCCGCTGGCGCTGTTCAGCGCCGCGGCAATGCTGTGGCCGGATCACCGTGCGCTGGCGCATGGCGTGCTGCTCGTGTGGCTGGCGTTCGTGGCGGTGGTGGGCGCGTGCGGGCTGGCCGGCACGCTGCGCGCGCGGCGGCGCCATGATCCGCTGTGGCTGCTCTGGCCGGTGGCATGCGCCAGCATGGCAGGCGCGGCGCTGCTGGGGGCGGCGGCCGTGGTGCTGCCCGCCGCCGGGCTGCCGCTGGCATGGTGGGCCGGCACCATGGCGCTGGTCGGCGTGGGCGTGCTGCCGGTCACGGCCATGCTCGGCAAGATCGTGCCGTTCCTGGCCTGGCTGCACCTGCGCCGGCTGCTGCCGCCGCGCGCGCGGGTGCCGGCCATGCAGGCCATCATCGTGCCGGGCCGGCAACGGCGGCAGGCATGGCTGCTGCTGGCTGCCTACGTCCTGCTGCTGGCGGTGCCGCTGGCGCCGGCGCCGCTGGCCCGCGCTGGCGGCGTGCTGCTGGCGGGTGCCAATGCGTGGCTGGGGTGGCAACTGCTGGGAGCGTTGCGATGCATGCGGGAGATGAGGAAGCGCGGCGGATTACCGCCGCGCATTGCTGACAAGGTTTCCATGCCGCCGGTTTGCTCCCCTCTCCCGCCTGCGGGAGAGGGGCCGGGGGAGAGGGCAGGCGCCGGCATACCGACGCGCCTCACTTCGTAGACACTCCGGCCCTCTCCCCCACCCCTCTCCCGCAAGCGGGCGAGGGGAGCCTTGTTCGCGCGGCGTTGGCTACGGCACGCACGACAGGCATGCGTCAGGCTGGTGTCGGGGCTTGGGTCAGCCCCGCAGGCTTTTCCCCCGTCAACAGGTAATGCATCAGCTCCGCCACCGGCCGGATCGCCTCGCCGAAGGGCAGCGCACCCCGGCCGCGGAAGAACAGGCCGCGCTCCACGTCGCCGCGCACGGCCTGCGCCAGCTTCAGGTCGATGCAGAACTGGCCGATGCGGGCAATGCCGTCGCGCAGCCCGCACGCCTGCAGGCAGTCGAAGCCCTCCAGGCATTCACGCGGCTTGGCGCGGCGCTGCAACCGCGACTCGCTCGACAGGTAGCGCGACAGCCACGGCGTCAGCACCGCGCGCGCGGGCAGCCCGGCCACGCTGGTGAACTCGCGCAGGGTCTCGGGCCGCGCCGTGGCCAGCACCTGCTTGAAGGCCGGGTGGGCATCGCATTCCTCGGTCACGGCGAAGGCCGTGCCCAGCTGCACCGCGGCGGCGCCCTCGCCCAGCCAGTGGCGCACCTTGGCATGGCTGTCGATGCCGCCGGCCAGGATCAGCGGAATGCTGTCCCAGGCCAGCCCGAGCTGCGCAAACAGCTCGCGGCATTCGGCCAGCACGCGCGAAAACGAGAAGCGCGGCTCTGACAGGTCCTGGATGGTGGCCGCGCCCAGGTGGCCGCCGGCATGCGCCGGATGCTCGACCACGATGGCATCGGGCAGGCGGCCCTTCTTCATCCAGCGGCGCAGCACCAGGCCGATGCCGCGCGCCTCGGACAGGATCGGGATCAGCGCCACCCTGGGGTGGCTGGCGGTCAGCTCGGGCAGGTCCAGCGGCAGGCCGGCGCCCATGACGATGGCATCGGCGCCGCTTTCGCAGGATTGCCGCACCAGCGCGGCGTGCGAGCCCACCGCCTTCATCACGTTGACGGCGATCAGCCCGCGGCCCTCGGACGCCGTGCGCGCGGCACGGATCTCGCGATCCAGCGCTTCGAGGTTGGCGGCTTCGATGGCGGGCTTGTCACGGCTGCCGCGGGTGCGTTCCATCAGGTCGGGGTGGTGGTGGCGCAGGTCGATGCTGGCGATGGTGCCGACGCCGTTCTCGCGCGCGACGGCGCCGGCCAGCCGGTGGGCCGAGATGCCGATGCCCATGCCGCCCTGCACGATGGGCAGCAGGCGGCGGCCGGCCAGCTTGAGCCAGGGTTGATTCATAAAATCTCCGGAAGAGGATGGGCGCGGGGCCGGCGTGCGGCCAGCCGCGTGGATGACCGGGCAAGCGTGGCACAGCGGCACGGGCCGGCGTTTGCCGCAGGTCAAGCGCGCGGTGGTGGCCTGCCATCGGCCTACGCCAACCGGCATAGGCCAACGCAGGCGGTGTGCCGTTGGCGTGGGTTTGCGCGCGGTCAAGCCCCTGCTGCAAGCGCTTGGCTAGCATCGGCCGCTGTCTTCATCTTCGCGCCGCCGCCGGCGCCATCACCGATGACCCCTGCCTCCCCAGCCCCATCCACCGCGGCGAACGTGCCGCGCCGGCCCCAGCTCGTTGCGCCCGCCGGTTCGCTGGCGGCCCTGCGCATGGCGCTGCAGCACGGCGCCGACGCGGTCTACCTGGGCCTGCGCGATGCCACCAACGCGCGCAACTTCGGCGGCCTGAACTTTACCGAGGCCGACATCCGCACCGGCGTGGCCGAAGCCCACGCGCGCGGCGCCGAGGTGCTGTTCGCGATCAACACCTTTGCCCAGATGGGCGCGGTGGCCCAATGGCAGCGCGCGGTCGATGCGGCGGCGGACCTTGGCGCCGACGCGGTCATCATGGCCGACGCCGGCCTGATGGGCTATGCGTGCGAGCGCCATCCGGGCTTGCGCCTGCACCTGTCGGTGCAGGGTTCGGCCACGCATGCCGACGCCATCGAGCTGATGCGCGAGCGCTTCCATATCCGCCGCGTGGTGCTGCCGCGCGTGCTGTCGCTGGCGCAGATCGGCAAGCTGGCGCGCCAGACCAGCGTGGAGCTGGAGGTGTTCGGCTTCGGCAGCCTGTGCGTGATGGCCGAGGGGCGCTGCCTGCTGTCCTCCTACGCCACCGGCGACTCGCCCAACAACAAGGGCGTCTGCTCGCCCGCGCACGCGGTGCGCTGGACCGAGCAGGACGGGACCATGCAGGCGCGGCTGTCGGGCATCCTGATCGACAGCTATGCGCCGGGCGAGCCGGCCGGCTATCCCACGCTGTGCAAGGGCCGCTTCGAGGTGGAGGGCGAGCGCGGCTACGTGCTGGAAGAGCCCACCAGCCTCAATGCGCTGTCGCTGCTGCCGGCGCTGATCGACATGGGCATCGCTGCCATCAAGATCGAAGGCCGGCAGCGCAGCCCGCGCTATGTGGGCGATGTGGTCGGCGTGCTGCGCGCGGCCATCGACGCGGCCTGCGCCGATCCGGCGCGCTTCGTGCCGCGGCAAGAGTGGCAGAGCACGCTGGGGCGCCATGCCGAAGGCGACCAGGTCACGCAAGGCGCCTACGACCGGCCGTGGCGGTGACACCCATGACATCGATCTGCCTTGAACCGGCCATGACGGAGCTTCCCATGCCAGAGATTGCCGCGGCCGCGATGCCGCAAACCATAGCGATGCCCGACTTCGGCATCGCCCTGGGCCCACTGCTGTACTACTGGCCGCGCGAGGCCGTGATGCAGTTCTATGCGTCGGTCGCCGATGCGCCGGTCGACCGCGTCTATCTCGGCGAGACCGTCTGTACGCGCCGCCATGAAGTCCGCCATGCGCAATGGCTGGAGATTGCGCAGATGCTGCGCGATGCCGGCAAGGAGGTGGTGCTGTCGACGCCGGTGCTGGTGGAGTCCGACACCGATATCGCCTGGATGCGGCGCGCCTGCGCGCAGGACGACTACCTGGTCGAGGCCAACGATCTGGGCGCGGTGCGCTGCATGGCAGGGCGGCCCTTTGTCGGCGGCCCCCACCTCAATGTCTACCACGCCGATACGCTGGCGTGGCTGGCCGGGCTGGGCGCGGCCGGCTGCGTCGCGCCGGTGGAGATGGATGGCGGAACGCTGGCCGCGCTGGCAGCGGCGCGTCCCACCGGCATGCGCCTGGAAGCCTTTGTCTGGGGCCGGCTGCCGCTGGCGTTCTCGGCGCGCTGCTTTACGGCGCGCCACCATCGCCTGCGCAAGGACAGTTGCGAGTTCCGCTGCATGGATTATCCCGACGGCCTGGTGGCCGCCACCGGCGAGGGGCAGGCGTTCTTCACGCTCAACGGCGTGCAGACGCAGAGCGCCACCTGCCTGGACCTGTGCGCAGAGGCGTTGGCGATGGCGCGCATGGGCGTGGGGATGCTGCGTGTGAGTCCGCACTCATCCGGCACGCTGCAGGTGGTGCAACAGCTCGCGGCGATTCGTGCTGGTGAACAGGCACCCGCTGGCAGCGGCATCACCCCGGCCGGCGCCCAGCCCTGCAACGGCTACTGGCACGGCAGCGCGGGCATCGCCTGGGAGGCCCGGGCATGAGCGCGCTGCACAAGCTGATCGCGGGCGTGCACCGGCGCATGCCCGCCCGTGCCAGGGCGCTGCCGCTGGTGGCGGCGCTGGAGCTGGCGCGCCGGGCGGGATGGCTGGAGCCACCGGCCGCACTGGACGGACACGCCTTCCTGCTGACGGTGCAGGACCTTGGGCTGGCCGTGCCGTTCCGCTGCGAAGGCGGGCGCTTTCGTGCCGCGGCAGCGGACGCCGAGCCTGAGCTGACGCTGCGCGCCTGCGCGGTCGACTACCTGCGCCTGCTGGGCGGCGAGGCCGATACCGACACGCTGTTCTTCCAGCGCCGGCTGGTGATCAGCGGCGATACCGCGCTGGGCCTGGAGGTCAAGTACTGGCTCGACGCCGCGCCGCGGCCCGCATGGGTCAGCCAGGCGGCGGCGCGGCTGGTGGCCTTGCACGGCGCCACCGTGGGGCGGGCAGGTGCGGCGTCGTAGCCGTACCGCTCAGGCGTCGCCGTCCAGCATGAAGCGGTTGCGTCCCGCGCGCTTGGCCCGGTACATCGCGCTGTCGGCGCGGTGCAGCAGCGGCTCCAGCCGCGGCGCTTCCGGCACGGTCCAGACCGCGCCCACGCTGATGGTGACCACCGGCTGCACCGGCGTGCCGTTGTGCGCGATGCCGAGATCGCGCACAACGGCCACCATGCGGCGCGCCACGTCACGGGTCTCTTCACGCGTGGCGCCGGGCAGCACCGCCGCGAATTCCTCGCCGCCCAGACGGGCGCAGAACTGCTCGCCGGACAGCGTGCGGGCCAGGGCGCCGGCAATCTGCCGCAGGCAGTCGTCGCCGGCCACGTGGCCATGCAGGTCGTTGTATTGCTTGAACTGGTCCACATCCAGGATCAGCAGGCCCAGCGCCTGGTTGCGCTCGCACGCCCGGGTCACGGCCGCGATCGACTCGCGCTGGAAGTAGCGCCGGTTGCGGATGCCGGTCAGGGCGTCGATGTCCAGGTCGGCCTGCACCTGCCACAACTGTTCCTCGGTCTGGCCGAGCCGTGCGGTCAGGGCCAGCTCGCGCGACTGGAAGCGGCTGATGTCGCGCAAAAACAGCAGGCTGCCGATCTGCCTGCCGTCCAGGCGGGCAACCCCTTCCACAGTGAGCTCGAAGGGCGCGCCCGGCGGCACGAAGGGCGTGGCTGCGAGCTTGGCAGTGTCGGCAGGCGAGTGCTGCAGCGCGGCTTCCCAGCCGGAGGGCAGGGGGTCGCCGCGGCGCAGGGCCGGCCAAAGCTGCGCGGCGGCCGGGTTGAATTCGACGATGACGCCGTGGCTGTCGACGATCACGCAGCCCTCGCTGAGGGCATCGAACACCCGCAGGCGGGCGTAGTGGCCGATATCGTCAAGGTGCGTGCGCAGCGCGCAGAACCAGACCAGCACCGCCATCAGCGAGAACGTCGCCGGCGTCAGGTCCCCGCCCAGCGGCCCGGTCCAGCGGTTGAGGTAGGCGACATTGGCAACCAGGGGCAGGGCCAGGCCCGACGCCAGGATGGCGCGGCCCCGCCGCGACAAGGCCCCATTGGGCACTTCAGCCGTCACCAGGAAATACAGGCTCACCCCCAGCAGCAGGTACGACCAGGCCGCCACCGCGGCATAGCCGATGCCGTGGTCGAACACCGCGCCCGGCAATACCCCGGGAGGCATCAGCGTGATGCGCGGCCAGATCAGCCGGTGGCGCTCGTTGGTGAAGACCATCACCACAGTGACCACCGCCACCAGCACGGGCAGCCACAGCCTGGACCAGGGCACCACATAGCGCGGGCGGCTCAGGTGCACCATCGCCACCAGCCAGCCGATCGGCACGGCGACGATCCCGAGGTACTGGATCTTGGCCCACAGGATGCGCCCTTCCAGGTCCGTGGAGCTGATCTCGAGCAGGCGGCCGCCGCTCCAGGTCGCCGCGCCGAATGCCAGCACCAGGAACGCCTGGACGGTCGGATCGTCGCGCCGCGGCCAGGTGGCGATGGCCATGCCGATGCAGGCGACCACGGCGACGGTAAGCAGGAGAACCAGGGAATATGAGGGCATTGAAGGCGGAGCGCGTCCCGAGACCCGGGCGTTGGTTCCGGCGATCCGCGATCTCGTCAGCCAGCATGATACCGGGCTGCGCGGCTGGCTTGGCAGTGGGTGCGCCGATGCAACAGGTGGCAGGCAAGGGGCGCGCGCGCGCCACTACCTGGCGCCGGGCGAACCGATCGGGATGATCGCCGCGACGGCGCAAGGCGGGGGCGGCCGGGTCATGCCGGCCGCGGGGTTTCGCGGACCAGCCAGAAGGGGACGTCGGTGACGTCCTTTTGCATGCCTTGCCAGTCAGGCATCAGGCCCCGCGTCAGCAGGTGGCCCCAGCCATCGATCCACTTCTGCTGGGTCCGCGCGTACAGTTCCAGCATGGCCGACGCATAGTGCAGCGGGCCGCCGATCAGCGGCAGCTCGCAGGCAATCTCGCGCGCGTAGAAGGCCTCTGGCTGCGGCGCGAGGATCGAGCCCATGGCATCGAACTGCAATTCTTCATACATGGTGCGGGCGAACTCCAGGTTGAGCTCGGCCATGCGGCGCCAGTTGTCCGCCAAGTCGGCCTGCATGGCCTCGACCTGGTGCGCGCCGGAGAAGAAGGTGGGAAACGGCCAGAAGCCGAGCGGCCAGAAGACTTGCGTTGCGGTCATCATCACGGGGATCTCCGGTGGTGGGGCGTGCGCGCAGCGGGGCGGCAGTTGCTGCACACGGCGATACCGCGATACGGGCGGCGGCACACCCGGACTAGCTTATGCGGTAACGGCGCGCATCGCCATGCCGGCATCCTGGCACCCTAGTGTGTCAATTACTTGCACCCCAGCCGCCTGGCC
The DNA here is from genome assembly GCF_058792255.1 of Cupriavidus sp. CPT47-8839-RL05A. Taxonomy (NCBI): domain Bacteria; kingdom Pseudomonadati; phylum Pseudomonadota; class Betaproteobacteria; order Burkholderiales; family Burkholderiaceae; genus Cupriavidus; species Cupriavidus sp. CPT47-8839-RL05A. The sequence continues at coordinate 163,820 of NZ_JBYTEG010000006.1, forward strand.
AGCTTATGCAGGTTGCTGGCATCGATACCCAGCTGGCGCGCTGCCTGCGCCCAATTGCCGCCCTGGTCCTTCAATGCCTGTTCGATGCAGGCGCGCTGGGTTTGCTCGACCGCGTCGCGCAGGGTGATGCCTGCGGCAAGCGCCGGGGCGGCGAACGCGCTGGCCATGCCGGCGCCGGCATGGTGTGCCGCGGGCACTTCCAGTCCGTCGAGGTCGAGCAGTTCAGGCTCCAGCGTCACGATGTCATTGCGGCCCGCGCCGCGGCTGACGGCACGCAGCGCCGCGCGGCTGATCACGTGTTCCAGCTCGCGCACGTTGCCGGGCCAGCGGTAGCTGCGCAGCGCAGCCTGCGCACCGCCTGACAGCCGCAGGCTGCGCAGCCCCAGGCGCGCGCGGTTCAGCTCCAGGAAGCGCCCGGCCAGCAGCAGCACGTCGTTGCCGCGCTCGCGCAGCGGCGGGATCGGGATCGGGTAGACCGACAGGCGGTGGTACAGGTCGGCGCGGAAGGAGCCGTCGCGCACATGCTCGCGCAGGTTGCGGTTGGTCGCGGCAATCACGCGCACGTTGACGCGGCGCGGGCGGTCCGAGCCCAGCCGCTGGATCTCGCCGTTCTGCAGCGTGCGCAGCAGCTTGGCCTGGATCGCCAGCGGCAGTTCGCCGACTTCATCGAGGAAGAGGGTGCCGCCGTCGGCGGCCTCGAAGCGTCCCGGGCGCTCGCCGGTCGCGCCCGAGAACGCGCCGCGCGCGTGGCCGAACAGCTCGCTTTCAGCCAGCGACTCCGGCAGCGCCGCGCAGTTGACATGCACCAGCGGCTGCGCGCGCCGGCGCGACTGGCGGTGCAGCCGGTGCGCGAACAGCTCCTTGCCCACGCCGGTTTCGCCCAGCAGCAGCACCGGCAGGTCGGTATCGGCCACCACTTCGAGCTCATGCAGCAGGTTGGCGATGGCCTCGCTCTGGCCGATGATCTCGCCGCCGATGTCGCCATGCTGGGCCGTGCCTTCGTCGGCCTCGGGCGTGCCGCGTGCCAGCTGCAGTGCGCGGATCTCGCCTTCCAGCCGGGTGGTGCGGATGGCCGCTTCCACGATCACCGTCAGCCGCTGCAGCTCGGCCTGGGCCGCGGCATCGAAGGTGCCGATCGCCAGCGCATCCAGCGTCAGCGCGCCCCAGGGCTGGCCGTCCACGGCCAGGCTGGTGCCCATGCAGTCGTGCACCGGCAGCGGCTCGCCGACGTGCTCGTCGATCAGGCCGTCGTATGGGTCGGGCAGCATGCTGTCGTGATGGAAGCAGGTCACCCCGCGCCGCGCCAGGATCGCGGCCAGGCGCGGGTGCAGGCCGACCGCAAAGCGCCGGCCCAGCGCATCGCGCACCAGGCCATCGACCGCAACCGGGCGCAGGTGGTCTTCTTCCAGCCGCAGCAGCGCCACCGCGCCACAGCGGAAATGCGTGCGCAGCATGCTGACCAGCCGCTGCAGGCGCACCGCATGCGGCAGGTCGGTGACAAGGTCGGCCAGCAACTCGGGATACATCGCGCTCGGTAGCATGGTTAAAAATACCGTCAGGGTGATAAGTACCGCGAGAAGTATAGGGTATTAGTTACCGTCAGTTGTTTCAACCCATTGATCCGGATAGATTTTTTTCAGGCACGCTCCTCGCGTAAGTCGTGCAGGCATAACTTACACATGGAGCAACCATCATGACTTTGCAGGACCACTCGCTTGGCCAACTGGCCCGCCTGATCCCTGGTGCCACCCGGATCTTCCACGACTACGGGCTGGACTTCTGCTGCGGGGGCAAGCAGACCCTGCGCGACGCCGCGCAGCAAAAGGGTCTCGATGCGGTTGCCGTCGGCACCATCGACGCCCAACTGCGCGCGCTGCAGGACGAAGGGCCGTCGGCGCAGGACTGGAACACGGCGGTGCCGGCCGAGCTGATCGACCATATCCTCACGCGCTTCCATGCGCGCCATCGCGAGCAGTTGCCCGAGCTGATCCGCCTGGCGCGGCGCGTCGAGCAGGTGCACGGTGACCGGCCCGATTGCCCGCTTGGCCTGGCCGATCACCTGAGCGAGATGCTGGGCGAGCTGGAAACGCATATGCAGAAGGAAGAGCAGGTGCTGTTCCCGATGTTGTCGCGCGGCCTGCATGCTGCCGCGGGCCGGCCGATCACGGTGATGCGGGCCGAGCATGACGACCACGGCGTGGCCTTGCAGCGGCTGGCGGCGCTGACCAACGACATCACGCTGCCGCGCGCGGCCTGCAATACCTGGCGCGCGCTCTACCTGGGCCTGCGCACGCTGCGCGAAGACCTGATGGAACACATCCACCTGGAAAACAACGTGCTGTTCGAGATCGCCACGGCGCCCGCCGCCGCGCAAGCCACTGGCTGCGGTTGCTCGACGCACGCCTGAGCTCTCCCGCCACCATAACCAACGACTTCGCATCATGGGTTCCTACCGCAGACTCTGGTTCCTGCTGATCGCCGTGCTGGCGGTCACGTTCTCCCTGCTCGGCTACTACGGCGTCGAGGTGTACCGGCAGGCCCCGCCAATTCCGGCCAAGGTTGTCGTGGGCGACGGGCGCACGCTCTTCAGCGGCGACGACATCCTCGACGGCCAGACCGCATGGCAGTCCGTGGGCGGCATGCAGCTCGGCTCGATCTGGGGCCATGGCGCCTACCAGGCGCCGGACTGGACCGCCGACTGGCTGCACCGCGAGCTGACTGCGTGGCTGGACCTGGCCGCACAGGACGCCTACGGCCGTCCTTTCGCCAAGCTCACCGCGCCGGAGCAAGGCGCGCTGCGCGAACAGCTGCGCACCGAATATCGCGGCAATGCCACGGATCCGGACACCAACGTGCTGACCGTGTCCAAGCGCCGCGCGCAGGCCATCGCCAATACCGCGGCCTACTACGACCAGCTCTTCTCCGACGCGCCGGCGCTGCACACCACGCGCGAGCACTATGCGATGAAGGAGAACACGCTGCCTAGCGCCGAACGGCGCGAGCAACTGACACAGTTCTTCTTCTGGACCGCGTGGGCCGCTTCGACCGCGCGCCCGGGGCATGAGGCCACCTATACCAACAACTGGCCGCACGAGCCGCTGATCGGCAACCAGCCCACCAGCGAGAATGTGGTGTGGTCGGTGATCAGCGTGGTGGTGCTGCTGGCTGGTGTCGGCTTCCTGGTGTGGGCGTGGGCCTTCCTGCGCGGCAAGGAAGAAGCGCCGCCGCAGGCGCCGGCGCGCGACCCGCTGCTGGCCGTGGCGCTGACGCCGTCGCAGCGCGCGCTCGGCAAGTACCTGTTCCTGGTGGTCGCGCTGTTCGTATTCCAGGTGTTGCTGGGCGGCTTTACCGCGCACTACACCGTCGAGGGCCAGAAGTTCTACGGCATCGATGTGTCGCAGTGGTTCCCGTACGCACTGGTGCGCACCTGGCATATCCAGAGCGCGCTGTTCTGGATCGCCACCGGCTTCCTGGCCGCGGGCCTGTTCCTCGCGCCGCTGATCAACGGCGGCAAGGACCCGAAGTACCAGCGCCTGGGCGTGGACATCCTGTTCTGGGCACTGGTGGTCGTGGTGGTGGGCTCGTTCACCGGCAACTACCTGGCGATCGCGCAGAAGCTGCCGGCCCACCTGAACTTCTGGCTGGGCCACCAGGGCTATGAGTATGTCGACCTGGGCCGCCTGTGGCAGATCGGCAAGTTCGCCGGCATTCTGATCTGGCTGGTGCTGATGATGCGCGGCATCCTGCCGGCGCTGCGCGCGCGCGGCACCGACCGCAACCTGCTGGCGCTGCTGACCTCGTCGGTAGTGGCAATCGGCCTGTTCTACGGCGCGGGCCTGGCCTACGGCGAGCGCACCAGCCTGACGGTGATGGAGTACTGGCGCTGGTGGGTGGTGCACCTGTGGGTGGAAGGGTTCTTCGAAGTCTTTGCCACCACCGCGCTGGCCTTCATCTTCTCCACGCTGGGCCTGGTGTCGCGCCCGATGGCAACGGCCGCCAGCCTGGCCTCGGCCTCGCTGTTCATGCTGGGCGGGATTCCCGGCACCTTCCACCACCTGTACTTTGCCGGCACCACCACGCCCGTGATGGCAGTGGGCGCCGCCTTCAGCGCGCTGGAAGTGGTGCCGCTGATCGTGCTGGGCCATGAGGCCTGGGAGAACTGGAGCCTGAAGCGGCGCGCGCCATGGATGGCAGACCTGAAGTGGCCGCTGATGTGCTTTGTCGCGGTGGCGTTCTGGAACATGCTGGGCGCCGGGGTGTTCGGCTTCATGATCAACCCGCCGATCGCGCTGTACTACATCCAGGGGCAGAACACCACGCCAGTGCACGCCCATGCCGCGCTGTTCGGGGTGTACGGGTTCCTGGCGCTGGGCTTCACGCTGCTGGTGCTGCGCTACGTGCGTCCGGCCTACCGGCTCAGCCCAACGCTGATGAAGACCGCCTTCTGGGGACTGAACCTCGGCCTGGTGCTGATGATCGGCACCAGCCTGCTGCCGATCGGCATCATCCAGTTCCTGGCCAGCGTCGAGCATGGCACCTGGTATGCGCGCAGCGAGGCTTTCATGCAGCAGCCCATCCTGCAGACCCTGCGCTGGGTGCGCACCTTCGGCGATGTGGTGTTTATCGTCGGCGCGGTGTCGTTTGCCTGGCAGGTGGTGCTGGGGCTGGCGAATCGTACGCCGGTGGCGGCGGATGCGGTGCCGGCGCGGATGAAGACGGCGGCACGTTGAAAGACAGGGAGCGAGAGGCAGTGCTTGCCCGCCCGGGGTTCCGGGCGGGCTTTTTTTATCCTGCCGATGCGTGGCGGCTCAACTGTTCCCCGCCTGCTGCGCCTCGGCTACGATTTCCCGGATGGCCTGCTCGAAAGCCTCCACCGGCTGCCCGCCGGTGACCAGGTAGCGGTTGTTGAAGATGATCGATGGCACCGACTGGATGCCCATGCGCTGGTACTCCTGGATTTCCGCGCGCACCGCATCGGCATAGTCATCGCTGTCCAGCACCTTGCGCGCCGCCGCGGCATCCAGGCCAACGGCCTGCGCGGCTTCGACCAGCACCTCGTGATTGCTCGGGTCCTTGCTGTCGGCATGGTAAGCGCGCAGCAGCGCCAGCTTCAGCGGCAGCTGCTTGCCTTCCAGGCCCGCCCAGTGCAGCAGCCGGTGGGCATCGAAGGTGTTGTAGACATGGGTGCGCTCGCCAAACGGAAAGCCCACGCCGGCGCCGCGCTCGCGGATCATGGCCTGGGTCTCTGCGATCTGCGCCGGGGTGCGCCCGTACTTCCTGCCGAGATAATCGACGATCGCCTCGCCCTCCGGGCGCATCCCCGGGTTGAGTTCAAACGGATGCACGACGATTTCGGCATCCACCGCATCGCCAAGGCGCTGCAGCGCGAGTTGCAGCGAAGACAGGCCGATGGCGCACCAGGGGCAGGCAATGTCGGAGACGAAGTCGATCTTGATGGGTTGGGGCATGGCTACTCCTGGCGTGGGCAGGGGCATGGCCCCGGTCCGGATCTGGAAACTGCCGACAGGGTAGCCTGACTGGCGAATCCTTGCAGGCGGGCACCGCGGCCGTGGCCGCGCGCCCGCCCCATCAGTACCCGTCAGTCCCAGCGGCGCCCGTGGCCGTGGCCGTCATTGTCGCCATGACGGTGTGCCCATTCGCGCTCGCGCCAGTCGCGGCGGTGGTCCCGATAGCCTTCGCGGTAGCCTTCCCGGTAGTAGCCACGGTGGTAGTCCCTGCGATAGCCGCGGTCATAGTCATAGCGTACCGGGACCGGCGCCACCACGACGGGGCGCGGTGCCACCACTACCGGGCTGGGCGCATAGGCAACCGGAGCCGGCGCATACACCGGCGCAGGGGCATAGACCGGGGCTGGACGATAGACCGGCGCCGGCTGGGCCACCACCACGCCCGGCACGCCGATGCCGATATCGATATTCACACCGGCGTACGCCCCGGCGCTGGCCACCAGCATTGCACCACCTGCTACCGCCATTGCGATGATTCGTTTCATGGTTGCCTCCCAAGGGGCGTTGGACATGGGCTCACTGTAGGGGGCGGGCCTGTAATATGGGGCGCGCGAAATGTTGCAAGTGTGACGTGGTGTAACCCTGCTGCAGGGCCGGGACCTCTTGGCTACGCCTGTATCATGCAACCCCGTTGCCGAAGCTCTTCCCTTCCCTAGCTGCTCCATGCGCCGTACCGCCTTTGTCCTGCTGGCCCTGACCGCCTTCACCGTCATCCCCACCGCAGCCACTGCCGCCGCCGATATCCAGGCCGGCAAGGCGTTGTTCGCCACGCGCTGCGCCTCGTGCCACCACGTCGGCCGCAACGCGCGCGCAGGCTTTGGCCCGCAGCTGAACGGCATCTTCGGCCGTGCCGCGGGCGGCACCAGTGATTTCCAGTATTCGGAAGCGATGCGCGCTTCAAAGGTGGTGTGGTCGCATGACACGCTGCGTGCCTTCATCCATTCGCCCGGCAAGGTCGTGCCTGGCACGAAGATGCGCTTCTGGGGTCTCAGCGACGACAAGCAGATCAGCGATCTGCTGGCTTACCTGCAGACATTGCAGTAGGCGGGAAATGCGGCCCTGGCCCTTCCCCGGCCAGCGCGTCATGCGGATTCCGCAACGGGCAATCCTTCAACGACAGACACCCGCACCCGATACACCCATCCAGCTGGTCACGCAATTGCGTGAGCGTGCGGATCCGTTCATCCAGGTCATCGCGCCAGCTGGCCGACAGCCGGCGCCAGTCGGCCGCAGTGGGCGCACGCCCGTCCGGCAGCTTCTGCATGGCATCGGAGATCACCGCCAGCGGCAGCCCCATGCGCTGCGCCACGCGGATCACGGCCAGGCGCCGCAGCACGGCACGCGCATAGCGGCGCTGGTTGCCGCCGCTGCGGGTGCTGGCGATCAGGCCGCGCGATTCATAGAAATGCAGGGCGGATACGGCAATGCCGGTGCGCGCGGCGACTTCGCCGATGGAGAGCAGTTCTTCTGAAGGCGCGGCACGGCGTCGGCGCGGTGAGGGGAGGTTGTTCGCGGAAGCCATCGGCAGTGGAAGACACCAGTGGAACGGAGGAATGTCCATGCTACCACCAAGGCTGCGCTTGACCTAAAGCTAGGTTGAGGTTTGATACTTGCGACTCCACTGTTCGCCACGCCTCAAATACAGAGCTGATGACCATGTTCCCGTTCTCGCCCTCATCCTTGCGTTCCCCCGCTATGCCCGCGCTGCCTTCAATGCCCACCATGCCGGTTGCCCGCCCCAATCCCTCGCTGAGCCTCATCAATCCCGAGGGCCTGTACGACCCGCGGCCCAACGGCTATTCGCATGTGGCCATGGTGGAAGGCCCGGCCCGCATCGTCTATATCGCGGGGCAGGGCGGTGAGGACGCGGCCGGCTGCCTGCCGCTCGATTTTCCGCGCCAGGTGGCACGCGCCATGCAGAACCTGCGCATCGCGCTGCAAGCGGCAGGCGCCGACGTGGGCGATGTGGCCAAGCTCACGGTGCTGGTGGTCGACCACTCGCACGACCGCCTGCGCACCTTCGGCGCGGCGCTGCGCGAGATGTGGGGCGACAAGCCGACGCCGGCCTGCACGCTGATCCCGGTGCCGCGGCTGGCGCTGGACAACATGTTGTTCGAGATCGAAGCGACCGCGGTGCTGCCGGGCTGACCGCAACTCAACGACTGCGTGATCGCCGAAGTGGCGCGCGTGGTCGGGCGCGGGCGGATGAAGGCAATGTTCTTCGGGCCGATGCCAAAGGCAGGATTGCCTGCAGCCGCAAAGCAGGCCTGGGCTGCACCGCTGCGGCGCTTTGCCGCAGCGGCTGTCCCATCTTCAGCGCGGTGCGGCGCTGAAAGTCTTGTTGACGATCTTCCAGACGCCGTCGATCTCCAGCAGCGTCATGTAGTCGGTGAAGGTCACGCCCGGATACTCCAGCACCACCTTGGCCACGCCGGCATTGCCCACCACATCGAACTGCGTGATAAAGCGCTTGCGCTGCGCCTCGTCCGCCGCGGGATGGCCGGGGCAGCGCGCCGAGGCGAATTCCTCGACCGTCAGCGAATGCAGCTTGCCATCACGGAACGAGACGATGCGCGCATCGGCGGCAAACGCCTTGTACATGAACTCGGCCTTGCCGGTGATATGGCCCTGCAGGTAATCCTCGATTGGCGCGAGCGCGGCCACGTGGCGGGAAGTCAGGCCCGTTTCTGAATACGTCATGGTCTCCTCCAAAACTGGGGCGGCACCGGGTTACCACCTCATGCCGCACGTTGAAAGCGCTGATTGTATTCCAGTTTTGTATGCAAACGTGCAGGACGCCGCCGCTTAGACCGATGTGGCGATGAGTTCACGTAGCCAGCGGTGCGCCGGATCGCGATGCACGCGCTCTGGCCACAACATCGACATCTCATAGCCCGGCACTTCGACAGGCGGTTCCACCACCTTCAGTCCCGGCACGCCGCGCACCAACCGCTCGGGCAGCATCGCCACCAGATCGGTGCTGGCAACGGCCGACGTGACAAACAGGAAGTGGGGCACCGAAAGCACCACCCGCCGCTGCATGCCGGTCAGTGCTAGCGCCTCGTCGGTGACGCCGTAAAAGCCGCCGCCGTCCGGAGACACGATCACGTGGTCGAGCGCGCAGAACTGCGCCAGCGTGGGCCGCCGCTTCAGCCGCGGATGGCCGGCGCGGCCCGCCAACACATAGCGCTCGGTGAACAGCGCACGCCGGTGCAGGCCCGGCGGCGAGCCATCGGTGGTGTGTAAGGCCAGGTCCAGTTCCGCACGCTCGGCCTGCCGGGCGATGCGCGGCGGCACCATCTCGACCACGGCCAGGCGCGCGCCGGGCGCCGCCATGCGCAGCGCCTGCAGCGCCGGCAGCACGATGGTCGATTCGCCGTAATCCGTCGCGGCCACGCGCCAGGTGTGGGTCGAGGCAGCGGGATCGAACGGACTATCGGACGAAACCGCATGCTCCAGCGCGCCCAGCGCTTCGCGCAACGGCCCGCGCAGCGATTCGGCCTTGGCGGTGGGACGCATGCCGCGCGGGCCCGGCAACAGCAACGGGTCGCCGAAGTAATCGCGCAGCCTGGACAGGTGCACGCTGACCGAAGGCTGCGACAGGTGCAGCCGCTGGGCCGCGCGGGTCACGTTGTACTCGGACAGCAGCACATCCAGCGTCACCAGCAGGTTCAGGTCCAGCCGCCTGAGATTAGTCATGACAATACCTGGAATATTGGATATTCATTTCTAATATAGCGGACGACGGCCTATTCTGGCTTCACTCAATCATTGGAAGCCGCTGTCATGAACGTATTGCTTGTCTATGCCCACCCGGAACCGAGGTCGCTCAACGGTGCGATCCGCGACTTTGCCGTGCAACGCTTGCGCGATGCCGGGCACCAGGTCCAGGTCTCGGACCTGTATGCGATGCAGTGGAAGTCCCAGCTCGACGCTGCCGACACCAAGGCCCGGCCCGGCGACACGCCGTTCCATCCGTCACTGGATTCCAAGCACGCCTTCGAGAACGGGCTGCAGAGCGATGACATCGCGCATGAGCAGGACAAGCTGCACTGGGCCGACGCCGTCATCCTGCAGTTCCCGCTGTGGTGGTTCTCGATGCCGGCCATCCTGAAGGGCTGGGTCGAGCGTGTCTATGCCTATGGCTTTGCCTACGGCGTCGGCGAGCACTCCGATGAGCGCTGGGGCGACCGCTATGGCGAGGGCATGCTCGCCGGCAAGCGTGCCATGCTGATCGTCACGACCGGCGGCTGGGAATCGCACTACAGCCCGCGCGGGATCAATGGCCCGATCGACGACATCTTGTTCCCGATCCACCACGGCATCCTGTACTACCCCGGGTTTGACGTGCTGCCGCCGTACCTGGTGTATCGGACCAGCAAGGTTGATGAGGCCCGCTTTGCCCGGATTCGCGAGGAGTTGGGCGAGCGGCTGGATGCGCTGGGGACGACCGCACCGATTCCGTTCCGGCGGCAGAACGCGGGGGACTACGAGATTCCGCAGCTGACGCTTCGCGAGGAGGTTGCGCCGGGGGCGGTGGGGTTCGGGGCGCATGTGGAATAGGCGGCAGGCCGCTCGCCGCACCCATGCCGGACTTTCTCCGCCCGAATATCCGCCCGCGCCGCCACCGTGCGCATCTCGGGCAAATCCCCTACCTACCCGCCCCATCACCGCCGCGCGATTTCCCCTGGCCGGAGTTTGCGCTAGATCGACACGCGCACCTAGGTTCCTGACGCGCAGTTCGCCCTCGACAGCGTCATCCCAGTATCAACTGCACCGGCCCGGCAACGTTACTTTTGAGGCCGGTGCTGCTACCGAGCCGAACGACAATCATCGCGACTGCGAGTTGCTGGGGTTCGTTCCAGAACCCTCCGCAGTCTATCTCATGAGAAAAATGTAAACAATTTCCGTGACCGGAAAATTCTGTCCAACCCGGGGAGAGCAGTGGATCCCGCCGCAGAGAAGGCACTAGAAGAAGTCTGGGGGCAAGGCAAGGGCGGCGTCATGAAGCCGGGTGACGCCATTTGCCGGGTACCAATAGGGATCGCATGCTAGCGAGCAACTCGCCCTCGACTACTCCATTCCTGGTACCGACTGTACCGGCTCGGCGACGACCCCATTCGAGGGCGAGGCCGACATCAAGCTGAACGACCACCCCTCGATTGCGTGCTGCTGGTGTTCCAGAGCCAGTCGCCGCAGAACATCTCACGCGAAAATGTGAAAAATTGCCATAAACAAGGGAGTAGGCCAAATCGGCCGCGATATCCTGCTGTGGCCCAGCGCCGGACCCGATCCCTGGCCGATATTAGAGAATTTAAATTCTGGTTTTAGTATTTATATTCCGAATTTTCTGATGGTTCTTGGGGAATATTCCTGCATGGTCCGGAAAGTGGGCTTGGTATGATGTGTGCGCCCGGATTCTCGGAGGTGTGTTCTAGCGCTCCACCCTAGTTTCGGATCGCTGGTGGCCTTGGATGCGTGCGTTCACTCAAGCTAGGAGAGCAAGAATGTCGACTCGATTTTGCTGTGGAGAAGCAACGAAGGTTGCCAGCCAACGATGACCCGGTCTGCCGTGGGCGGGGGCACTCGTGCATCCATGAAAGGCGGTTGTTGCAGTAACGAAAGATAATCGAAGGGGCAATGCAGAATGTTTGGTCGCTCACCAATGAGACTCGTCAAGAATCGTCGGTTGCTTGATGCGGCGTTGCTTGCTGGCGCAATAATTCTTGCATCGGTCGTGCTCTGGGCGCACGCCCAAGAGCGCCACGATCTCCCCCCATTTGACTACGAGAAGGCGAAACAGCTTTCGCGAGAAAAGAGAGCGGGGTATGAACGGGACCTGTTCAACGAGCTGTACGCCTGGAACACGGGCTCGCCAAAGTACATGGGTATCGACGGCACAAATCGCCGTGAGGCTGATTGGATGGCCATGGCTCAGGACGGGTATGAGCTGGCTTATATCACGCTGCAGGTTCTCCAACCGTCCACCGGTATTCGCTACTCCGTCGACAAGCCCTTGGCTCGACTTACCAAATTAGCCGATGGCGGAGATGCCGGGGCAATGTGTTTGTACACCTATCTCATTGATAGAGATCCTGCGGGGAAGGAAGCGCAGTACATTAAACCCGGTTATGCATACAAGCAACGAGGTGCGGAACTTGGGCATCCGGCTTGCTTGCGGGATGTTAGCTATTATCTGATGACCGGAATTCACGGGTATCCGAAGGATGTGCCAGCAGGTATCACCGCAGCCATAGGGGCTGAACGTGCAGGCTACGGCGGGGCACGACTCATAGCTACCTATCTTGCGCAGCAATCAGCAGAAAGCGATGAAGAGTGGACAAGGCTCTACTGTTGGCAGTATCTGGCAAGGCACTACACCGTCTATTCAGATCTCAATACTGTAATTTCGCAGCTTCGCGACCCCTTCAGACGGCCACCGAAGCCGACGTATTTCGCACTTGCAGACGAGCTTGAAAGGTGGGCACCTTCATTGAGCGAATGCGTTGCCCTTGGCCTGGGAGATGATTGATGTCTGCGTTACAAGATCAGTGGATAAACCAAGCGCAGCAGTTGCGCGCAGATTCATTGCGCTTGGAGAATGTGGCACTTAAGCTCTCCGCGAGCAACGCTACGAGCGGCCAAATAGCCCAAGCGGAAATCAAGCACCTTAATGCCGTCAAGCAGTACAACGACTTCCTGGATACCGCCAAGCAAGACTACGCGAAAGCGATGCAGTACGAAGCGCGGTTGCGTAACGAGCCCAATCTGTCTGCGCTGGAACGTCACCAACTGGAAATCACCCGCGATGCGCTGAATGCGCGAGCCGGCGAGTTTCAGCAATTCGCAAACGACAACACGCTGTTCCCTCAGTCCGGGAATCCCGGTGAAGCTGGTTCCAGAACCCGCCGCAGGACATCTCACGAGTAAATGTGAACAATTGCCATAAACAATGGAGTGGTCCAGATCGCTAGCGGTATCCTGGCGTGTCCAGGCACTGAACGCGACTCCGAGCTGATACTAGCGAATTTAAACTCTGATCTTATTGTTTCTATTCTGAATTTTCTGGTAGTTGTTGGGGAATATTCAGGCATGAACCGGAAAATAGGTTTGGTACGATGCGTGCGCCCGATTCTCAGAGGTCTGTTCTAGCGGTCTCACTATTTTCGGTTCGCTGGTGGGATAGTGCCTGCACTCAAACTCGGAGAGCAAAAACGCCCGACTCGATTTTTTTGCTGTGGAGAAGCAACGAAGGTCGTCAGCCAAAGATGACTCGATCTTCGTGGGTGGGGATTCGTGATCCGCGAAAAGCGGTTGTTGTAGCAATGAGAAGTAATCGAAGGGGCAATGTAGAATGTTTGGTCGCTTACCAATGAAACTCGTCAAGAATCGTCGGTTGCTTGATGCGGCGTTGCTTGCTGGCGCAATTCTTCTTGCATCGGTCGTGCTCTGGGCGCACGCCCAAGAGCGCCACGATCTCCCCCCATTTGACTACGAGAAGGCGAAGCAGCTTTCGCGAGAAAAGAGAGTGGGGTATGAACGGGACCTGTTCAACGAGCTGTACGCCTGGAACACGGGCTCGCCAAAGTACATGGGCAAGGATGGGACCACCCGGCGCGAGGCCGACTGGATGGCCATGGCAGATGACGGCTATGAACTGGCGTATATCGCGTTACAGGTTCTCCAGCCGTCCACCGGTATCCGCTACTCCGTAAAGGCGCCACTGACGCGACTTACCGAATTGGCTGCTGGCGGAGATACGGGGGCTATGTGCTTATACCTGAGCTTGATTAACACAGACCCCAACAGCAAAGAAGCAAAGTACATTGATACGGGCATTGCCTATCTACGAAGAGGGGCTGAACTTGGCCATCCCGCCTGTTTGCGGAATGTTGGTTCCTTTTTCTTGAGAGGAATTTATGGATTTCCGCGGAATGTTGCTGAAGGATTCGATGCGGAAATTCGATCGGAGCGAGAAGGCTACGGTGGCGCCGCGTCGATAGCCATTTATCTCGCGCGCAAGCCAATCATCAATGATGCTGACTGGAAGCGACTCTATTGCTGGCAGCAGTTGGCTTCAAAATACGTGGTTTATTCAGAATTCAACACGGTCATCTTTCAGCTTATCAATCCGCTCAAGAACCCCAGTTCACACAATGTGGCGTTGGCAGAGCAGCTAGCCAAATGGTCCCCGACCTTGAATGAATGTGTTGCACTTGGGCTTGGAGATGAATGATGGGAACGCTCCAGACACAGTGGAAAGCACAAGCAAATCAGTTGCAGGACGCCGTCTCCAGATGGAATGCGACGGCACAAGATTTGGTGGATCATAAGGCGCCGCCAGAGCGAATATCCCAAGCGCGCCTCAATGAGCTCGCTGCCGTCAAGCAATACAACGACTTCCTCGATACGGCCAAGCAGGACTATGCCAAGGCGACACAGTACGAAGCGCGTCTGCGTAACGAGCCCAATCTGTCTGCGCTGGAACGTCACCAACTGGAAATCACCCGCGATGCGCTGAATGCGCGAGCCGGCGAGTTTCAGCAATTCGCAATCGACAACAAGCTGTTCCCCCAGTCTGCGAATCCGGTGAAGCTGGACGGCAAGATCTATTACGACAACGGCCACACAGAGTGGGATACCGGTACCGCACGAGGGATACTGGGTTCCGCCATCGATAGTGGCAAGTCGGTGTTTTCGGCCGGTCTCGAATGGATTACGCCAAGCAACGCTACGAATCAGCTTGCTTGTGCGGAGGGCTTCAATAGCCTGGTGGGTGCCGTGACCGGCAAAGTTCTGTCCAACCCAGGCGGCGCAGCGAATCCCGCCGCCGAGAAGGCGCTAGAAGAAATCTGGGGGCAAGGCAAGGGCGGCGTCATGAAGCCGGGCGAGGGTATTTGCAAGATGCTATACCCGAAGGGCGATCCAACCATACAGGAGCTGCGAAAGGCCGGGCTTATCAGTGAGTTGGAGCTGCCCGGTGAATTTGGTGATCAGTATGTGGTGCTCGACATTCCCGCCGAAATAGTCGCCTATGGCCTCGTGGGCGCTGAGGCAGAGAATCGCATACGAAATGGTGAGATGACGGCGGAAGAAGCCTACGCCATACTTGGGCCACAACGCGACACGGTACCTGAAAGTGCTTTCGGCCTTCTTCCACATGAGGGGGCCACCGAGTTCGACTTCATTGAAGGCACAGAGGTCGCCTCGCTTGCCCATCTTGATACCGCCCCAACGCCTGACGATATCACTTCCCATCCCGATTCCTCGGATTCATCCCCGGTGCCATTGCAAGACGTGCTGGGCAGCGTGCAAAGCTTGCAATCTCTCATGCAAGCCATCGAGTCCGGCGATACAAAAGCCATCGCGCTTGCGAGCGCGGCCATGCTGTCCAGTCTCGACAGCGTAAGCGGCGGAAAAATTCTTCCCGACGGCATACCGGGTGCCTTGAACGCACTGGCTGCGGGAATGAACCTGCTCAATGCCATCCAGGACGGGGATGGCTTGGGTATTGCCGCATCAAGCTTGAACCTTGGCAGTCAGGCTGCGGCGATGTATGCCAATGTGCTCAAGCAACAAGGCATCGTTGCCTTCCAGGCCGAGTCGGGCTCCGCGGCCTCCTTGCTGGACGCCGCCGCCACAGTTGGGCAAGTGGCTGGTGCCCTGGCATTTGTCGCCAGTGTTGTCACGCTGCTGAAGGCAATCGAGGACGGCAACGGCGTCCAGACCGCCGGCGCTGCGCTGAGTGCTATTGCTGCTGGCATGGCCGTAGCGGGATACACCGCTTATTGCCCTCCGGTAGCCTTTGCGGCGATAGCCGTCACGATGATCGGCTCGGCGGTGTTCGCCAAGGATCTTCCGACGCTAGAAGGTGAAGCCACCGCTGTGTGGAATCCGGACGGCAGCATTCACGTGCTCAAGACCACCGATGCCGAGGATGGCGGCGCGACGCCTGCCAA
This sequence comes from Cupriavidus sp. CPT47-8839-RL05A, assembly GCF_058792255.1. Classification (NCBI taxonomy): domain Bacteria; kingdom Pseudomonadati; phylum Pseudomonadota; class Betaproteobacteria; order Burkholderiales; family Burkholderiaceae; genus Cupriavidus; species Cupriavidus sp. CPT47-8839-RL05A. The sequence goes on from NZ_JBYTEG010000006.1 coordinate 179,307, forward strand.
CATCCTGCAAAGCCTGGTCGATGCCCTGCAGGTGTCGCTTGCCCAGCTGGTGGATGCCAACGGCAACCCACTTTACGCCATCATTCCACAGCGCCTGCCGACCATCGGCTATATCTTCGATCCTGATGGGGCGCGCCTGAACGACAATGGCGGTCAGTTGTATCTCAAGTGGATCGACGACAACGGCCAGGAGCAGAGACGCTACTATGACGGCGCCGGTTTGCGCTATGACACCAGCCAGGCGACCATTGCGCAGCAGTTCATGCAGCAGGCGTTCGCTGCCATTGCCCCGGCATGGGAAGCGGAATCGGTGCTTGCCCACATGCGCGAATCTGGTGTCGTCACCGCTCCTGTGACCGGCAGCATTGAAGAGAGCCGGTCGCGGGCCGGCCAGCAACTGCACAGCCCGGACTGGCATGAGGCCAAGGCCGACGCAGGCATGCCTGAGACAGACGCTGATGGCATCCACCAGCATTTTACTGCGCTGACGGTCGACCTGAAGTCGGAACTGCCTGCAGGTGTGAACCCTGGCCGGATCGGCAAGAATGTCGATCTGGACGGCTACATCGAGCAGACGGACTGGGTGAAGGCCAACCAGGGCATCCTCTCCATCGATGTGAACGGCGATGGCAGGATCGGGCAGAACGAGATCCTGACCAACGACCCGGATGCCTCCGCCGCCCATGCCCGCAACAGCCTGCAATGGCTCGATGTCAACCACGACGGCAAGCTGGACGCCTCCGACCCGGCCTTTGCCGCCCTGGGCATCTGGCTTGACGTTAACCGCAACGGCCAGACCGATCAGGGGGAGTTCGCATCGTTCCTCGACCGGGGTATCGCCAGCCTGGACTTCACCAGCGCGCCACCAGTCCTGCGTGCCGCCGATGGCAGTGTCATGACGGTCACCGAGCACCACCTGACGGCGGACGTGCGTGGCGACGCCTATCAGGCGGCGTTTGTGGACACGGACGGCGATGGCCGGCTTGACGCCTTTGCCGGCATGCTGCACGCGAAGGAGGGCGGCGAAACGGTCCTGAATGCCGTCGTCACCCATGATTACACAGGCGAAGCTGGCCATACCCATGGTGGCGTAGCCTTGGAAGATGCCGGCGCTGAGATGCAAGTCGCCGAAGGCGACAGTCGCATCAAGACCGCCAGCGACAAGCAGCACGAGCAGACGCTTGCCGAAGACGCGATCGTCGCCGCCGATGACCGCGTGGCCGATGGCGAGGGCACGACCCCGGTCGGGCAGGCTACTGCCACCCGCGTCGAACAAGATGACAGCCGCCTGACCTCGAAGGACGACCCGAATCCCGGCAGGCCTGCGCAGCGTACCGATACGGTGCGCATGGCCGACGGCCGTGTTACCAGCGCTCCACCAGCTAGCCCAACTGACGCCTTCGCTGCCATCCGCGATCAGTGGATCAAGAGTAGCGACAGCCTGTTTGCGGGCGCTGGCGCGCTGCTGGGTGTCGCGGCGGGTGCCGTGGCTGGCGTTGCCAACGCGGCAGAAGGTGGCGGGCAACCCGATGCGCCAGCCCCCGCTATCGATACAAACGGCAACAACACCATCAGCCACCTGCCGACAGAACTTGCGACGACGGCTGATTCGCCGGGCCAGCTGCAACCGACTATGGCCCAGCCGCCCTTTGTACAGGTGCCGGTCAACTCCTTGCCATCGGCGACGCCTCCAGTTGGCAGCGAGGCAACGCTCGGGTCGCCAGTCGAAGTCACTTTGGATCTGATCGGATCAGTGCCGGCGGCTGGTGTCAATTACGATGTCGCAAGTGACGATACGATCCTGACCGCAACGCCCGACCGCGTGGCAGCCGGGCCGAACGGCGAGGATATCCAGCTCATCGCACCTGACGTAGCCGATGAGCAGGTCGCAGGCATCGAGGACACTCGCTATGCCATCGATGCGGCAGTGCTGCTGGCCAACGATACCTCGCGCAACGTCCTGACCCAGCCACTGCGCCTGATCAACGTCTACGGCGGCGAGAATGGCACGGTGACCCTGACACTGCTGTCCGACGGCAGCCAGCGCATTGTGTTCACCCCTGACCCCGACTATTGGGGGCCGGCGCGTTTCCGCTACACCGTCGAGGATGAGTATGGCCTGCAGGCGACCGGCCGCGTCTATCTGGACATTGCGCCGGTCAATGACGCGCCGGTCACCGCTGGCGAAACGGCTGCTATCGATGAGGATACCGGCGTGCTGTTCACCTCGGCGCAACTGCTTGCCAACGATTTCGATGTGGATACGCCCACCATCGGCGACGTGCTGAGCATCCTGCGTGTTTCGGACGCCACGCACGGCCTTGTGGCCCTCGATGGCCACGGCAACGTGCGGTTCCTGCCCGACCAGGATTATTTCGGGCCGGCCAGCTTTGTCTACTGGGTGTCGGATGGTCACGGTGGACTGACGCCCGCCACGGTCAATCTCGACATCCGCCCCGTCAATGACGCGCCGGTGGTGACGGGTGAAACAGTCGCCACCGACGAGGACACCGTACTGCTGATCGAGCAGGCGACGCTGCTGGCCAACGACTGGGACGTGGATAACCCCCGCTCAGACCTGACCGTGTTCTCCGTGCGCAACGGCCAGCACGGCACGCGCGCGACAGCGTGACAGTTGCCCGGGCGCAATTGCGGGCCGTGGAGCAGCAGCGCGTGCTTGCCCAGCGCCGCTACGACGTGGGCGAGGCAACCATTACCGATGTGTACGAGTCGCAGTCCCGCCACGACCTGGGCCGCTCGCAGCTGGTGCAGGCGCTCAACGACCAGGAAGCGAAGCAGGCGGAACTCGAACGGCTGGTCGGGCCATTGTCCGAGCCTGTAGCGGGCCTGAAGGCTGACGTGACCCTGCCGGGTCCCGAGCCGAAGGATGTCAATGCCTGGATGGGGCATGCGCGGGAGAACAACCCGGTAGTCCGCACGCAGTTGGCAGCGGTCGAAGTTGCCGAGAAAGAGCTGTCCCGGAACCGCGCGGCGCACTTGCCGACGCTGGATTTCACGGCTGGCTATGGCAACAACTACACCTCGGGTTCGATGACCTCGCCCGCGGACATCGAGAACCGGGTCAAGTCCGGCACCATCGGGCTGCAGCTGACAATCCCGATCTACCAGGGCGGCGCCGTCAACTCGCGCGTGACCGAGGCGATCGCCAATCGATACAAGTCGCGCGCAGAGCTGGAAGCGGCGCGGCGCCAGGCGGCGACGCAGGCGCGGCAAGCTTACGGTGGTGTGACGAGCGGCCTGTCCCAGGTCGAGGCGCTGACTTCTGCGGTCACGTCGAGCCTGGATTCGGTCAACGCGAACAAGATCGGCTACCGGATCGGCACGCGCGTGAACATCGACGTGCTCAATGCCGAGCAACAACTCTTTGCGGCCCAGCGTGATCTCGCGAAGGCACGCTACGACACCATCCTGCAAGGCATGCGGCTGAAGGCGGCGGCGGGCACGCTGACTGAGGTGGATGTGCAGAGCGTGAATGCGCTGCTGACCAATAACGCACAGCAGGAAACGCCGGCAGTGCCCGCCATGCCAGCTGCTGCCAGCATGAAACAATCCAGGACGAGTATCCAATGACTATCCCGACCGACAACGAACAGCTGATGAAATTTGCTGCCGAGCAAGCGCAGCGCGTCATCAAGAAGATCCCGCTGCTGGGGCCGGTGTCGTGGCTGATGATGAACAACCCAACCACGCGCCACAACTTCTTCGCTGACCTGGAATGGCGCGTGATGCCGCCGCTGATCCTGGAGCAGGCCAAGCTGTATATGCGGGGCGAAATGCCCACGGCCTTCGTGACCTGGGCCTATCTCTCCGACGCTGTGGTCGAGCGGTTTGCCAAGCCGCCATACCAATTGGCGCCCGGAGATTGGAAGTCGGGCGACAAGCCGTTCCTGATCGACGTGTTCGCCCCCTACGGCGGGGCCAAGGACGTGCTGGCTGATCTGAGGGCGACGGTATTCAAGGGCAAGGTGCTACATCAATTAGCACCGGAGGGCGAGCGAACGATGCGCGTGCTGGAGGAGTAAGCCGCAGCGGGCCGGTGGCCCGCCTACCGCGTCACTATTCCGCCCGAATATCCGCCCGCGCCGCCACCGCCCGCATCTCCGGCAATTCCTTCTCCACCCGCGCCTTCACCGCCGCGCCATTGCCATAAGCCGGCGTCAGCGCCAGTTCGACCATGCGTGCCTTGGTAGCCGGCGCGTTGGCGACGTCGGCCAGGGCCTTCTCCAGTTTCTGCTGTACTGGCGCGGGCAGGCCCGCGGGTGCCAGCAGCGCGAACCACGTGCCCATCTGGAAGCCGGGATACCCGCTCTCCGCGACAGTCGGCACTTGCGGCATCGCCGGCAGTCGCTGCGGCGACAGCACCGCCACCGGCCGGATCTTGCCGCCCTTGATCAGCGGCAGGGTCGCCACGACGGTATCGACGGCGACCTGCACCTGGCCGCCGGCCAGCGCGGTCAGGCTGGGGGCGCTGCCGTTGAAGGGCACGTGGACCATGCGGATGCCGGTGGCGGACTTGAGCATCTCCGCGCCGAAATGCACCGAGGAGCCGGCGCCGAACGAGCCGTAGGAGAACTTGTCGGGGTGGGCCTTGGCCTGCGTCACCAGATCCTTGAGCGAGGTGATCTGCGTGTCCGGATTGGCTACCAGCACCAGGCTCATGTCGGCGACCAGGCCCAGCGGGGTGAAGCTCTTGATGGGGTCGTAGCCCAGGTGTTGGCGGATGGCCGGGTTCAGCGTCAGCGTGGTGCTGGCCGCCAGCAGCAGCGTGTAGCCGTCGGGCGCGGCCTTGGATACCTGGGTGGCGCCGATCACGGTGCTGGCGCCGGGCTTGTTCTCGACCACCACCGACTGGCCGAGCTTTTCGCCGAGGCCGACTGCCAGCAGGCGGCCCAGCACGTCAGTGGCGCCGCCTGCGGCGAAGGGCACCACCAGCCGGATCGGGCGGTCCGGCCAGGATTGGGCCTGCGCGGCGGCGGGCGTTGCGGACAGCACCGCGGTCAGGGCGGCGGCGCAGGCGAGAAACGGCTTCTGGGGCATTGCGGTCATCGTTGGCACTCCTGCCGGCAGTTGTAGGAATAGAAGGCAATCGGAAGCAATACGAAGCGGGGCCGGGACCAGCCGAAGGCTCAATCGAGCCAGGGGCTGCGCACGCGCGAGAAGCCGCCGCCCTGGTCATAGGCATGGCCGAGCTGCAGCACCGCGGCGTCGGCCTGCGCCGGGCCGATGATCTGGATGCCGGCCGGCAGGCCCCGGGGGCCGAAGCCGGCGGGTGCGGCCAGGGCGGGCAGCCCGGCCATGGTGGCCGGCACCACGACCTGCATCCAGCGGTGGTAGGTGTCCATGTCGCGGCCGTCGATGGCGTGCGGCCAGTCCCAGTCGGCATCGAACGGGAACACCTGCGCGGCCGGCAGCACCAGGTAGTCGAAGCGCTCGAACAGCGAGCGCAGTGCCTGGTACCACGCGCTGCGCTCGCACAGGGCTTCGTACACGCGCGTGCCCGGCAGGGCCAGGCCGCGCTCGATCTCCCATGCGGCCTCAGGCTTGAGCAGCGCGCGCTTGGCCGGGTCGTGGTACAGCGCCGCGTTGGCGCCAGCCACCGAGAAGCTGCGCAGGTCGATCCACGCGTGCCACAGTCGCTCCAGGTCGAACTCGGGCAGCGCGGTGTCGACGGTGCAGCCGAGCGTGCGCAGGTGCGTGAGCGCCTGTTCGCAGGTATCGAGCACGCTGGCTTCGGTCGGCAGGTGGCCGCCCAGGTTGCCCAGCCAGCCGATGCGCACACCGGCCCAGTCGCGTTCGGGCGGCAGCGTGAAGGTACCGGGCGCCTCTGTGCGGTGCGTCAGCGGCAGGCGCGCATCGAAGCCGGCCTGCACCGACAGCAGCAGGGCCAGGTCCGGCACGTTGCGCGCCATCGGGCCGGCCACGCTGAACTGCTGGAAGAAGACCTCGTCGCCCGGGCCGTGCGGCACGCAGCCGACCGAGGTGCGCAGGCCATACACGTGGTTGAACGCCGCGGGCGTGCGCAGCGACCCCATCATGTCAGAGCCATCCGCCACCGGCAGCATGTGCAGCGCCACGGCCACCGCGGCGCCGCCGCTGCTGCCGCCGGCGGAGCGCGCCGGGTCGAAGGCGTTGCGGGTGGTGCCGTAGACCGGATTGTAGGTATGGCCGCCCAGGCCAAACTCCGGCGAGTTGGTGCGCCCGACGAAGACCGCGCCGCCGGCGCGCATGCGCTCGAAGATCACGGCGTCGGACTCGCTGACCTGCCCGGCGAAGATCGGCGAGCCCTTGGTGGTGACCATGCCCGCGGCCGGGCTGATGTCCTTGGGCGCCTGCGGGAAGCCGTGCAGCGGGCCGCGGCTGGCGCCGCGTGCCAGTTCGGCGTCGAGCCCGGCGGCCTGCGCGCGCAAGGTGTCGCGCTCCACCGGCGCCACGATGGCATTGACGCGCGGGTTATGGCGGTCGATCTGGCCAAGGAAAGCATCGAGCACTTCCACGCACGAGACCTCGCGCGCATGGATGGCGCGCGACAGGGCGACGGCATCGAGTTCGGTGATGGGATCGGGGGTCTGGGTGGGCGCCATGGCTCGGGGTGTCTCCTGTGGTGTCGGGAAAAAGCATACGGGCGACGCACGGTTTCCCGCAATCGATGATTTTTTCAAATATCCTTGCGTAAAACGCAAACCAGCCCCGGAGCCGCCCATGCTGTCGCATCGCCTGCAGGAAACCTCGCTGCGCTATTTCCTGGAGGTGATACGCAGCGGCTCGCTGACCGAGGCGGCGCAGCGGCTGAATGTCACCGTGTCGGCCGTGAGCCGCCAGGTCGCCGCGCTCGAAGCGTTGCTCGGCGTGCCGCTGTTCGACCGCCGGCCGCGTGGCATGGTGGCGAGCGCCGCCGGGGAGTTGCTGGCAGCCTATGCCCTGCGCGGCGCGCTGGAAGCCGATCGGGTGGTGTCAGAGATTGCCGCGCTGCAGGGCCTGCGCCGGGGCCGGGTGCGGGTGGCCAGCTCGGCGGGGTTTGCGATCGAGTTCCTGCCGCGCATCATTGGCGAATTCCGCCAGCGCTATCCGGGCCTGCAGTTTCATGTGCGCGTGGCGCCGCCGGCGGAGGTCACCGGCATCGTGCTGCATGGCGAGGCGGACATTGGCATCACCTACAGCCGCGCCGCGGAGCAGGGCATCCGCGTGGAGCACCGGCAGCCCGCGCCGGTGATCGCCATCATGCGGCCGGACCATCCGCTGGCGCGCTTTCGCAGCGTCACGCTGGCCCAGATGCAGCCTTATCCCCTGGCGCTGCCGGAGGGCGACAACACCGTGCGCCAGCTGTTCGACATCGCTTGCGGCGAACGCGGGGTGGTGTTCGAGCCGGTGCTGGTGACCAACCACTTCGAGACCCTGACCAGCTTCGTGCTGCATGGTGGCGGGCTGTCGATCTCCGGCGCCGTCACCGTGGGCGACAGGTTGCGCCGCGGTGAACTGCATGCCGCCTCGATCCGGGAGCGCGGCATGCGCAGCCGCGCGGTCGAGCTGCAGACGCTGGCCGGCCGCACATTGCCTGAGGGTGTGCGTGCGTTCCTGGGGTTTATCCGCGAACGGCTGGCGGCAGAGGTTGGCGTGGCGGGCGCCTAGGCCGTTCTCGGCCTGGAGCGCCCGCCACCGTTGGCGTTATCCGCGCCAGGTGCTGCCGGTCACATCGCTGGTGCTGCGGGCTTCGGGGGCCTCGCGGCGCACGCGGATGTCGTTGTTGACTTCCTTGACGCCGTAGGTGCCGTCGGCCAGGTCTTCGATATAGAACTTCTGGCCGCGGTCGCGCACGGTGCCGGTCAGTGACACCACGCCTTCGCTGACGTCGACGCTGACGTCGCTGACGTCAACGCCGCGCGCGTAGCTGAGCTGCTCGCAGATCTGGTCGCGGATGCGCTCGTCGCTGCGCTGGTAGCCGCGCGGGCCGGTGCGGCGTTCGGAGCTGCCGAACCAGTCGCCCACGGCTTCGCCTATGCGGCGGCCCAGGTTGTAGAGCACGCCATGCGAGCCTTCGCGCTCGTCATCGGGGCTGTCGGTTTCCCAGCCGCGGCGCTGCGCATATTCCCGGTAGCCCGGGCTGTGGCGCCGGATTTCATAGCGCTGCTTCTCTTCCCAGTCCTCGTGCGGGTCGACCCAGTAGCGGGTGTCGCTGCGCAGGTCGCTGAAGTGGGTGTCATGGCCGCGCGTGCGCGGCGATTCACGCGGATCCCGTGCGCGTTCGGCGCTGCGGCGCCACTGGCGCTCGGCGTTGTCGTCGTCGCGTTGCCACGCCTGCGGGTCGCGCCATTCGCTGGCACGCTCCCAGCCATAGCCGCCGTTCAGGCCGTAGCGCAGGTTGCTGCCGTAACGCTCGCTGGACGGGTGTTCCGGGTACCTGCGGGCGCCGTACACTTCGTTGAAATCCCGGTCCGGGCGGGCAGGGTCGCCGTAGCTGGTCTGGCCCGGGGCCATTTGCTGGCGCCGACGCCGCGCTTGCCAGCGCTCCTGTTCGGATTCAGGTTGCCAGTCATCGTCCTGCCATGCCTGGCGGCGTTGGCGCGCGTTGCGCGCATTGCGCTCATCGTAGTAGTAGCCCATGCTGTTTTCCTGACAGTGTGCGTGTGGCGCCATGTGCGGGCGCACATGCCGTGCGCGAACCGCTGGCGGGTAATCAGGAAGGGGCAAGATTCGTACCGTGTGGAGGGGTGCCCCGCGGACGGGGGTTTGCGGCACTTTGGCGTGCACTACCGTGCAACGGTTTCAGAGCTTGTAAGGGATGCAGGGCAGGACGGGCGTGCCGTGCCGCAGGATCCACATGGTGCGGGCAGGGGGACGCCAAACGCATAGCCTGGGGCGAGGCGGCCATTCCGCCGCCCGTCGCCGCCTTTGGCTGGTTTACTTCGTGCTGCTGGTCTTGGTCGACTTTGTCGATTTGGTCGACTTGGTGGTCATGGCTGCCTTGGCGGGAGCGGCTGCGCTGCCGGCAGCTGCCGTGGTATTGGCCGCTGGTTCGATCTTCGACTTGCTGAACGCGAAATAGCATTCGGTATTGCTGCTGTTGGCCATTTCCGAATCGCGCGTGGCCAGCACGCCGGTGACGTTGACCTTGTCCCCGGTCTGCAGGTTGCTGATCTTCTTCTGGTTGACCATCAGCGCGTCGCGCATCAGCGCCTTGCCGGTGCACTGCGGATTGACCGAGTCCTTGAAGTAGACGGCGATGGTGTCGTCCGACTTGCGCAGGCCATCCACCTTGGTGATGCGGGACACCGTACCCGATACCAGGATTGCCTGCGAATCCCACTTCTTCTTCGCGGTGATTTCGTTCTTCTTCCAGTCCGACCAGATATCGCCCAGCGAAGCCGGCTTCGGATCCGCCAGCATGCGGAAGTCGCCGCTCAGCACGTCGCCGGTGCCGTCGAGCACGCCGCTGATGGAGGACATCGCGCCGTCCATCGATTCACACCCCGCCAGCAACCCGGCCAGCGCCAGCCCTACCACCAGTTTTCCCGTCTTCATTTCTTTTTTTCTCCAGGTCCGCCAGCACCCTCGGCTGACGCCGGGGCATTGTATTCGTACAGCCTGCAAAATCCAACAGAACTGGCAAAAACGCTCTATTTCCGGAAAAAATGGGGGTGGTATCCCCCGAACGGGGCTATCCGGCCACGGGCTCAGGAGCCGGCCGGTTCGGCGCCTCCCCAGAATATGGGATGGGCAACGGCGCGCGGCCATGCGATGAGTCAGGGGCGGCTGACAAGCGCGGCGGCGTTTACCCTGAAGAGAGCCGCCCGGCCGTCCCATGCGCGGGCGGATATGTCAGAATCCGCCGTCGTACGCGGCACAGCATGCGGCAGGACGGGCAGCAAGACTGGCCGGACAACCAGCAGCACAGCGGGCGGCACAACGGCACGGCTCGGGAACACAGGCATGGCAAGCACAACAAGAGTCCTGATCGTCGAGGACGATCCCGCGGCACTGAGCCGGCTGGTGCAGGCCGTCGAGATGCATGCGCCGGCCACCGTGGTGGCAGGCTGCACCGCCAGCGCGGCGGAAGCGCTGGCCTGGCTGGCGCAGCACCAGCCCGACGTGCTGCTGTGCGACCTCGGCCTGCCGGACGGCAGCGGCATTGACGTGATCCGCGCCGCGCGCGAGCGCTATCCCGCCTGCGACTGCATGGTGGTCACGGTGTTCGGCGACGACCAGCACGTGCTGGCCAGCATCGAGGCGGGCGCCATCGGCTACCTGCTCAAGGACGAAACCACGGACCGCATCGCCGCCTCCATCGGCGAACTGCGCGCGGGTGGATCGCCGATGAGCCCGCTGATCGCGCGGCAGGTGGTGAACCGGCTGCGCGGCGCGCCGGCCGAGGCGGTTGCGCGCGATGCCGCGGCCACCGGCGCGGTGGTGCTGTCGGTGCGCGAGAACGAGATCCTGGACCTGATCTCGCGCGGCTATACCTATGCCGAGACTGCCCGCTACCTGGGTCTGAGCGTGCATACCGTGCAATCGCACATCAAGAACATATACGGCAAGCTGGCGGTGCGCTCGCGCGGCGAGGCCGTGTTCGAGGCGGCCAAGCTGGGCCTGCTCAAGTCCTTGTGACCCCACCCCATGCTGCATCGGCCGCGCCACCTCCGGACCGTGCTTGCCGTGCTGCTGGCATGGGCCTGCCTGATGCTGCCCGGCATGGCGGCAGCCGCGGGCACGATGGAACTGGCCGCGGCCACGCGCTCGGCCACGCTGACCGACGGCACGGCGCTGCCGGCGCTCCCGCTGACGCTGCCTGACTACTGGGATCGGGAGCAGCCGGGCAAGTCCGGCACGCTGGTCTACGAACTGCGCTTTGACCGCAACTGGCCCGCGGCTGACCCCGGGGGGCTGTTCGTGCCATGGGCCGGCGGCAGCTACGAGGTGCGCCTCAATGGCGTGCTGATCGCCGCCGGTGGGCGCCTGGACGCCCCCTCGTCGGCGCTGGCCAAGCGCCCCTACTACGCGGCCGTGCCGCCCGAACTGGCGCGCGCGCACGGCAATCTGCTGCGCATCACCGTGGCGGCGCGCGCCTATGCGCGCTCGGGCCTGCTGCCGGTGACGGTGGGCCCGGCTGCTGAAGTGCGCGCGCAGTTCGACCAGGCCTTCCGCCTGCGCGTGGTCGGCCCGCTGATTGCGGCGGTGCTCAGTGTCGTGCTGGGCGGCCTCGCGCTGCTGATCTGGTGGCGCCAGCGCGATCCGCTGTTCGGCCTGTACGGGCTGGCCGAGGTCGCCTGGAGCGTGCGCCTGCTCGACTACTTTGTCGATGACCTGGCGATTCCCGCGGAGTTGCGCAGCTATGTCGTCGCCGCCGCGCGCGAGGTATTCCTGGGCGCCATCGCCAGGTTCTGCCTGCTGGTGATCCGCGTGCCGTGGCGCTGGCTGCATCGCACCCTCAACGCCTACCTGTGGCTGGCGCTGCCGGTGATCGCGCCGCTGGCCGCCATGTCAAGCCACCCGATGGTCTTTCCGCTGAGCTGGCTGGTCAAGGTGGGCATCATCCTGACCGTGGCCGGCGCGATGGTATGGGGCGCATTGCGCCGGCCCAGCCGCGAGGCAACGCTGCTGGCCGCCACCGTGGGCGTGTCGGCGGTGCTGTTCCTGGCGGACTGGATCAAGGTCTGGCTGACCGGCGACTACTACTGGGTCCATTCCATGACCCGCTATGTGTCGGTGCCGTTCAGCGTGGTGATGGCGTGGATGCTGGTGGAGCGCTACACCAGCGCGGTGCAGAGCCTGCAGGACGCCAACCAGGTGCTGACCGAGCGCGTCGCGCAGCGCGAGGCGCAGCTGCGCGCGGCCTTCGCGCGCACGCAGAAGATCGCCGCGGAGGAGACCGCGCTGCGCGAGCGCGGCCGCATCCTGCGCGACATGCACGATGGCCTGGGCAGCCAGCTTGTCACCACGATCTCGATGCTGGAATCCGGCAAGGCCAGCTCGCCGGAAATCGCCGTGCAGGTCCGGCACGCCCTGGATTCGCTGAAGCTTTCCATCGACGCCATGCAGGACACCGGCGGCGACCTGGCGGCGGTGCTGGGCAACCTGCGCTACCGCCTGGGTCCGCGCATCGCCGATGGCGGCCTCGATATCCACTGGGAGGTCGAGCGCCTGCCCGCGCTGGCGCATTTCACCGCGCGCAAGGTGCAGGAGCTGCAATACCTGCTGCTCGAAGGCATCACCAACGTGCTGCAGCACGCGCGGGCAACGGCCCTTACCGTGACCGCCCACGCGGACATGGACGCACAGGTGATCCGGATCACGCTGGCCGACAACGGCCGCGGCTTCGACACCGGGGCCACGCGCGGCGGGCGCGGGCTGCGCAATATGCACGTGCGCGCGGCGGCCATCGGCGGCCGGTTGCAGATCCGGTCGGCGCCGGGCAGTACGGCACTGACGGTGGAGGTTCCGCTGGCGCCGGGAGACGGCGAGGAGGCCGGCACGGACGGCGAGGGGCTCGCGCCCGTCGCGTAGAGGGCCGGTCTGCGTGGCCCTCAGCGCGCGCCACGCAGACCTTTGTGCGCATCGTCGAGGCCGGCAGCCTGTCGATCGCGGCAGCGCAGCTGCAGACGACCCAGCGCACCGTCAGCCGGCGCCTGCAGACGCTGGAGCGGCTGCTCGGCGTGCGCCTGCTGCAGCGCTCCACGCATGCGATGAAGCTGACCGAGGACGGCGAGCGCTGCTATGAGCGTGCCAAGGAACTGGTGGCCGACTGGACCATGTTCGAGGCCGACGTGCGCGGGGTCGGGCATGCGCCGGCAGGCACGCTGCGGGTGGTGGTGCCGCACGCTTTCGGGCAGGAGCTGCTGGTCGGCCCGCTGGCCGGCTTCCTGCAGCAGTACACCGACGTCTCGGTGGAATGGCTGCTGCATGACCGCACCCCGGATTTCATCGCCGAGGCTATCGATTGCGCGATCCATGTGGGCGAGGAGCATGAACCCGGCGTGGTGGCGGTGCGGCTCGCCGACGTGCCGCGCGCGGTCTTTGCCGCACCGTCGCTGTTTGAGGGCAAGCCGCTGCCACGCCGGCCGGAAGACCTTGAGGGCCTGCCATGGCTGGCGCTGCGCACCTTCTATCGTAACGAGGTCGTGCTGCAGAACACGCAGACGCCCCTGCCCGATACCCCACACGTCTTCGGTGCACGCGGGTAGGCAGCGGTGCCGACACTGCCCGTAACCCGTGCCTTCTGCCCCACTTCAGCGCGTTTTCTGCACTGGATTTGCGCATTATCAAGACCTTCGCAATCCGTGCTTCAGGCCTGCAAATCAAGGCCGATAGGAGGAAAACCAAGCCAAGTTCCGCGACCGCCATGACTCCCATTTTCCTTCCCGCCGAGCGCCTGATGGCGCGCCTGAATATCAACCGCAAGCTCGCGCTCATAGCCGTGCTGTTCCTGGTGCCGCTATGCGGCGCCATGTACGTGGTGCTGAGCGATGCGGCGCGATTGATCCGCACCACCGGCGATGAAGCGCGGGGGCTCGCCGTGGTCGGGCATGCGCTCGACTTCATGCGCGAGACCCAGGTCCGGCGCGGCGCTGCCAATGCGGTGTTGTCGGGCAATACAGCCTTTCGTGCCACCTTCGATGCGGCCGACAACAAGGCCGCGGCCGGCCTGGCGGGGCTGACGCGCAGCATCGCGGAAAATCCTGCCTTCGAACTGGCAGCGGGGGCGCGCAAGCTGGAGCAGGACTGGCAGCATCTGCGCGGGCTGGGCCTGGACACCACGGCCGGGCCGCTGTTCGAGCGCCACAGCGCGCTGGTGCGGCAGACGCAGGTGTTTATCGGCGACTTGGCCGAGCGCTCGCAACTCGCACTGGACAGTGAAGCGGGCTCGTACTACCTGATCAACCTGCTGGTGGGACCGATGCCGCGCCTGGCCGAGCTGAGCGCGCTGGCGCGCGGCCGCGGGGCCGGCATCATCGCTCAGGGCGGCTATGCCGATGCCGCGCAGCAGGCGGGCCTGGGCGCGCTCGCCGAGCAGATCCACGACGGGCTGGAAACGGTGCGGCGCGACATCGCGCGCGTCGGGAACGCGGCACCGGCGTACCGGCCGCGCATCGACGCCGCGCTGGCGCGGCTCGCCGCGATGGACAACTTCCATCGCACGCTCAAGGTCCGGATGCTGGGCGCGACCGGCATCGACATCGATGCCAGGACATATTTCGACGAGGCCACCGCGGCCATCGAAGGCGTGGCTGCCGCCAACAAGGCGTTTGCCGAGGTCGCGGGCGCCATGCTGGCACAGCGTGTCGCGGTGCAGGAAAGGCAGTTCGTGTTGCTGGCGGGCATTGCGCTGGTGACCGTGGCCGCCGCGTTCTACCTGTTCATCGGCTTCAGCCGCGGCATGCGCGGCGACGTGCGGCAGGTCGCTGAGATGGTCGAGCGCATCAACGCGGGTGACCTGACCCTGCGCATCGCGGTGCGCGGGCGCGACGAACTGAGCGAGATCAAGCGGCACCTGCTGTCGCTGGTGGACAGCTGGCGCGCGCTGATCGGCGACACCAAGGCCGGCGCGCACAACGTGCTGGCGGCGGCGGGCGATATCGCGCAGGGCAATATCGACCTGTCGCAGCGCACCGAGGAGCAGGCCTCGTCGCTGGAGCAGACCGCGGCCAGCATGGAGCAGCTGACGGCCACCGTGCAGCAGAACGCCAGCAATGCCGGCCAGGCCAGCGAGCTGGCGCGCGAGGCGTCTGACGTGGCGCGCGCCGGCGGCGACGCGGTCGGGCGGATGCAGCAGACCATGCAGGAGATCGAGGCCGATTCGCGGCGCATCGTCGACATCATCGCGGTGATCGACGGCATCGCCTTCCAGACCAATATCCTGGCGCTGAACGCGGCGGTGGAGGCCGCGCGCGCGGGCGAGGCCGGCCGCGGCTTCGCGGTGGTGGCGACCGAAGTGCGCGGGCTGGCGCAGCGCGCCGGCAGCTCGGCCAAGGAGATCCGCACGCTGATCTCGCAATCGGCGCAGCGCGTGGCGTCGGGCAACACGCTGGCGCTGGACGTTGCCGCGACCATGGAGAACACCGTTGCCGCCATAGGCCGCGTGACAGCGATGATGGATGAGATCAGCCATGCGTCGCGCGAGCAGAGCAGCGGCATCGCCCAGGTCAACCAGGCGGTGACGCAGATGGACCAGGTCACGCAGCAGAACGCCGCGCTGGTGGAGGAGGCCGCCGCGGCGGCGCAGTCGCTGCAGGAGCAGGCGCTGCATATGCAGCGGGCGGTGGCGGTATTCCGGACCGAAGCGCAAGCCTAGTCCGCCTCGCGGTGCTCAGCGCCGGAAGATCCAGATCACGACCGACACCAGCACCGACACCAGGATGCAGGTCGTGATCGGAAAGTAGAAGCTGAACCCGTCCCGGACGATATGGATATCGCCGGGCAGCCGCCCGAGCGGCAGCTTCGACAGCCAGGGCCAGGCAGCGGCGGCTGCGATCAGCAGGCAGCCAAGGATGAGAAGCACGCGTTGCATGATCGGATGGATTCGGTTGGGCCGGCGGCTTGCCGCGCCGCGTGTCCTGAGACGTTGGACGGGCACGTCGCCGCAGGATTGCATCGGCTCGGCACGCCGGGGGCGAGACTATAGGTCGTGGGTTTCGGAATGTAAATTGAGAGTTGGCGCTCTTTACATGAAATTTCGTTATGCCGCCGAAATGCCGCACGGCTAGTCTGCTAGTAAATTTCACGACCAGCCGGTTTCCTGATAGAAAGCACTCTCCGCTTACCCAGATGTTCAATCTGGTTCCACAAAAATGGCTCGTTCCGGTGAAAGCCCCCACGCTGGACGGCCAATTTCCCGCCGGGTTAACGCTAATTCTGGGTCGCAATGCCTGCTGCCTAAGATTTCGTTCAATTGGAGAACATCAGTTCGCAATTAGAACAAAATCGCATGTCCGGCCTGCAGGACGGCTAGTGCGATTTCCAGGCAAACGGAGACAGCAGTGCAACATCCCACCCAAACCAAAGGCGGCGTCGCAGACGTCCAGGCCTTGATCGACGGCCAGCGGTTCACTGGTTACCAGTGGCTCATTCTTGGCCTGTGCTTCCTGATTGTGGCCGTTGACGGCTTCGATACCGCGGCAATGGGCTATATCGCGCCGGCGCTGGTGCAGGACTGGGGGATCGAGAAAGCAGCCCTCGGGCCCGTCATGAGCGCGGCCCTGTTCGGTCTTGCCTTCGGTGCGATCTTCGCCGGTCCGCTGGCTGATCGGGTCGGCCGCAAGAAGGTGCTGGTGCTGTCAGTCTTGTTCTTTGGCGCCTGCAGTCTCGCCACCGCGTTTGCGCCCACGCTGGGCTGGCTCACGGTCTGGCGCTTCCTGACCGGCCTTGGCCTGGGCGCCGCCATGCCCAATGCCGTGACGCTGACATCGGAGTTCGCGCCGCAACGCCGCCGTGCGGTGCTGGTGAACACCATGTTCTGCGGCTTTCCGCTGGGTTCCGCGGCCGGAGGCTTTGTCGCCGCCGCGATGATTCCGCACTTCGGCTGGCATAGCGTGCTGCTGCTTGGCGGCATCGTGCCACTTGCGCTCGCGCTGTTGCTGGTGGTGCTGTTGCCCGAGTCCGTGCGCTACATGGTCCTGCGCAAGTATCCGGCCGACCAGATTTGCAAGGTGCTGCGGCGCGTGACCGGCGCAGACCTGCCCGAAGCCAGCACCTTCATCATCGGCGAGCAGGCCCCTGCGACCCGATCCGCGATCGGCACCGTGCTGGCCCCCGGCTATCGCCTGGGCTCGGCGATGCTGTGGTCCACTTACTTCATGGGCCTCGTCATCTTCTACCTGCTGACGAGCTGGATGCCGACGCTGATGAAGGACGCCGGTTTTTCGATCCAGCACGCGTCATTCCTGACGGCGCTGTTTCCGCTCGGTGGCGGCATCGGCACCATCGCGGCCGGCTGGTTCATGGACCGCTTCAATCCGAACAAGGTCATCGCCATCACCTACGCCGCAACCGGCGTGCTGATCTACGCAGTAGGCCACGGCACCGGCAGCCAGGTGCTGCTGGGCGTGCTGATCTTCCTCGCCGGTACGGCCATGAACGGTGCCCAGTCTTCGATGCCTTCGCTGGCCGCGGCCTTTTACCCGACGCAGGGCCGCGCTACCGGCGTTGCCTGGATGCTTGGCATCGGCCGCTTCGGCGGCATCACCGGTGCGCTGCTCGGTGCCGAACTGCTGCGCCTGCACCTTGGCTTCGACACGATCTTTACGCTGCTCACCGTGCCGGCGTTCCTGGCCGCCGGTGCACTGCTGGTGAAGCATTTCAGCAGCCGCCCCGCGGCTGCCGCCGACTCGGACTCGGTCAATGGCAGCGCAAGCGTGGCAAGTCACTGAGCGGCATCAGGCTGGGCCGCGGCGCGAATGCAGTTCGCCAGCGCCTCGGCCATCGGTGTGAGCGTGCGGTCGCCGTGCCGCAGCAGGCCGATCGGTTCCTCGGTGCCCTGCGTATCGATCGGCAGCAGCGCCAGCTCCCCCTCGGATACCGCGCGCCTGGTTGCGGAGAACGGCGCGGCCCACACGCTGTCGCTCTGCCGGGCCAGCAGCCGTCCGAGATAGGCGTCCGAGGTTTCCACGCATCCGCCCGGCAGGGGCAGGCCGTGCCGGGCGAGCAGGCTTTCCGTGTTGTGGCGGGGAATCGAGCCCGCGGCCGGAATCACCAGCGGCCACGCCAGTGCGTCAACCAGGGTTGGCCGCGATACGGCGGCGAGGGGATGCCCGGGACGAACCGCCAGTGCCAGCGAGTCCGGGCCCAGGGCCTCGAACCACAGGCTCTCCATGGCCACCGGGTCATCCATCCGGCCAATGACCAGGTCGAGCACATCCGCCTTGATCTGGTCGATAAGGTTGCGGTTCATGCCGGTCTGCACGGCAAGGCCGACTTCGGGATGCGCGGCGCGAAAACGCAGCAGGGCGTCGGTCAGCACGGCCGGCACCACGCTCGGCAGCGCACCCAGCCGGATGCGCTCTTGCGGCAGTGCATCCGCGCCGGCCATGCTGTCCGCCGCGGCATCGATATCCGCGAGGATGCGCAGCGCGTGGCGCAGGAAGCGCGTGCCGGCGGTGGTCAATTCGGTGCCGGCCCGCTGCCGCACCAGCAAACGGCTGCCGGCCAGTTCCTCGAGCTCGCTCAGTGTCTTGGAGACGGCCGGCTGGGTCAGGCCCAGGCGTTCGGCGGCGCGGCCCAGGTGCTGGGTCTGCGATACCGCCACGAAGCAATAGAGGTGCCGCAGCCGCACGCGATTGCGGAAGATTTCGAGCGCGGGAGGTGCCTGTGGTTTCATGCCTAAAAGTTATCGTATTTCGATGTAATCTTAATTTACATGACTTTATGTGCTGTTTAAAGTCAAACCATTCCAATGACAAGGAGACTGCGCGATGACCCGACTTGCCCAGTACCGCCGTCCCTACTGGGACACCCAACCCGAATACCGCTTCGATCCCTATGCCTCGACGCAGAAGCGCTCGCCGGGCCAACCGCTGGTTGCGCTGCCGCAGTCGCTGTCTGAAGTGACCGGTCCGACCTTCGGCGCCGAGTTCGTCCGCGAAGGTGACAACGACCTCACCGCCGGCAACGGCGGCGAGCCCATCGGCGAGCGCATCCTCGTGACCGGCCGCGTGCTCGACGAGAACGGCCGGCCGGTGCCGAATGCGCTGGTCGAGGTCTGGCAGGCCAACGCCGCCGGCCGCTACCTGCACAAGCGCGACCAGCACGACGCCCCGCTCGACCCGCATTTCTCGGGCGAGGGCCGCGCCGTGACCGACGCCAACGGGCACTACCAGTTCAAGACCATCAAGCCCGGCGCCTATCCCTGGCGCAACCACCACAACGCCTGGCGGCCGCAGCACATCCACTTCTCGCTGTTCGGCAATGCCTACGCCACGCGCCTGGTGACGCAGATGTACTTCCCCGGCGATCCCCTGCTGCCGTTCGACCCGATCTTCAACTGCGTGCCGGACGAGAAAGCGCGCAACCGCCTGATCGCCGCCTTCGACTGGGAGACCACCCAGCCCGAATACGCGCTCGGCTACCGTTTCGATATCGTGCTGCGTGGCCGCGATGCCACGCCGATGGAGTAAGACCATGCTTTACGCCACCGCATCCCAGACCGTCGGCCCTTATCTCCATATCGGCCTGAGCGGCCTGAACTGCGCCGACCTGACCGCCAGCGCCCCGGAACTGGCCGGCCAGCGCATCGTGATCGAAGGCCGCGTGACCGACGGCGACGGCGAGCCCGTGCCGGACGGCATGGTCGAGATCTGGCAGGCCAACCCTGCCGGCCGCTACCGCCATCCTGAAGACACCCGCGAACTGCCGCTGGTGCCCGGCTTCACCGGCTTCGGCCGTGTGCCGACCGAGGCCGACGGCTCGTTCCGCTTTGTCACCGTCAAGCCGGGCGCCGTGCCGGGCCCGGACGGACGGCCGCAGGCGCCGCACATCATGGTGTCGGTGTTCATGCGCGGCCTGGTCAGGCATGTGGCCACGCGCATGTACTTCCCGGACGAAGCGGCGGCCAATGCCGCCGATGCCGTGTTGGCGCTGGTCCCCGCCGAGCGCCGCGGCACGCTGGTTGCCAGCGATGCCGGCAACGGTACGCTGCGCTGGGACGTGGCGCTGCAGGGGCAGGCCGAGACAGTGTTCTTCGACATCTGAAGACCCCGCTGCCGGCAACAGACGCATAATCGGGTGGCCGTCGATGTCACGGCCACTCACGCTACCCATCGCCCCCAATGCCAACCGCTTCGCGTCTCACCGATCCCATGTCCGGCAGCCCGGCCGTGCTGGACATTTTCTCCGACGCCGGCACGGTGCAGCGCATGCTTGCCGTGGAGGCCGCGCTCGCGCGCGCCGAAGCCGACAGCGGCGTGATCCCTGCCGCGGCCGCTGCCGTGATCTCCGACGTCTGCCGCGACCCCGGCATCATTGACCGCGACGCGCTTGCGCAAGCCGCGGTCGCCGCCGGCAATCTCGCCATTCCCTTCGTCAGGCAACTGACCGCCGCCGTGGCCGCGCGCGATGCCGAGGCGGCGCGCTTTGTCCACTGGGGCGCCACCAGCCAGGACATCATCGACACCGCACTGGTGCTCCAGGCCGGCGACGCGCTGCGCGCGCTGGATGCCGACCTGGTGCGCCTGGGCGCAGCCTGCGCCGCGCTGGCTTCTGCGCATCGGGCCACGCCGATGGTCGCGCGCACCTGGCTGCAGCATGCATTGCCGGCCAGCTTCGGCCTCAAGGCCGCGGGCTGGCTCGATGCGCTGCGCCGCGATCTCGGCCGTCTCGATACCACCCGTGTCCAGGCCCGCGTGCTGCAGTTCGGCGGCGCCGCCGGCACGCTCGCCAGCCTTGGCAATGCGGCACCCGCGGTGACCGCCGCGCTGGCCCGCGAACTGGACCTGGCCGCGCCCGTGCTGCCGTGGCACGCGCATCGCGACCGCATGGTCGAGATCGCCACCACACTGGGCATGATGACCGGCACGCTCGGCAAGATGGCGCGCGATATCTCGCTGATGATGCAGACCGAAGTGGCGGAAGTGGCCGAGCCTGCCGGCCCCGGCCGCGGCGGCTCCAGCACCATGCCGCACAAGCGCAACCCGGTCGGCTGCGCGGCGGTGCTGACGGCCGCGGTGCGCGTGCCGCCGCTGGTGGCGACGATGCTGGCGGGCATGGTGCAGGAACATGAGCGTGCCCTGGGGGGCTGGCAGGCCGAGTGGGACACACTGCCGCAGATCGTGACGCTGGCCGCCGGCGCGCTGCGCCAGATGGGTGAGGTCGTGGCGGGGCTGCAGGTCGATGCGGCGCGCATGCGCGCCAACCTCGGCCTCACCCATGGCCTGATCCTCGGCGAGGCGGCGATGCTTGAACTTGGCAGCAGGATCGGCCGGCTGCCGGCGCACCATCTGGTGGAACGCGCCTCGCAACGTGCGGTGGCCGACGGCACCAGCCTGCGTGACGCGCTGGCCAGTACGCTGCAATCCGACCCGGCCCATGCCGGCCTGCTCGATGACGCCGCGCTGGATCGCCTTGCCGACCCCGCCAACTACGCGGGCCAGTCCGCGGCCTTTGCGGACGCTGCCGTGCAGGCCTGGCAATCCGCACTGGTGGCGCGCCTGTCCTGAAACTGCCCTGAGCCCGGAACTATCACGACGCGCCGGTCACGCCGCCGGCCGCGCCCCCAAGGAGACTGCATTGCCCTACCTCGACCACGCCGGTGCCCGGCTCTTCTACACCGTTGACGGCCCTGAGTCCGCGCCGGCCATCCTGTTCTCGAACTCGCTCGGCACCGACCACACCATGTGGGAGCCGCAGGCCGCCGCGCTGGCAGGGCGCTTTCGCGTGGTGCGCTACGACACCCGCGGCCACGGCCGCTCGACCGCACCGGGCGATGCCTTTACCGTGGCGCAGCTCGGGCAGGACGTCATCGCCATCCTGGATGCGCTGGGGATCGGGCAGGCGGTGTTCTGTGGCCTGTCGATGGGCGGGCTCACCGGGATGTGGCTGGGCATCCATGCGCCGCAGCGGTTCTCGCATATCGTGCTGGCCAATACCGCCGCGAAGATCGGCAATGCCGACGGCTGGAATTCCCGCATCGACACCGTGCTGCGCGAAGGCATGGCCGTGATGGTCGCGCCTTCGGTCGAGCGCTGGTTCACGCCGGGGTTTGCCGCCACGGCGGAGCGCGCGCTGGACGGCCTGCGCGATGTGCTCGCCGGGCTCGATCCGCGCGGCTATGCGGCCAGTTGCGCGGCCGTGCGCGACGCCGATTTCCGCGAGTCGGTGGCGTCGATAACGGTGCCCGTGCTGGTTATCGCCGGCAGCCAGGACCCGTCAACCAGCGCGCAGGAAGGCCGCGCGCTGGCCGACGCGATTCCCGGCGCCCGCTTTGTCGAACTGCCCGCCGCGCATATTTCCAGCTTCGAGCAGCCCGGCCGCTTCACGGCAGCGCTGCTCGATTTCGTGCGCGGCCGGCTGCCGGTGACCGATGATCATGCGCGCTACGACGCTGGCCTTGCCGTGCGGCGCGAGGTGCTGGGCAGTGCGCACGTGGACCGGTCGCTCGCGCGGCTGACACCGCTCAACGAGGAGTTCCAGAGCCTAATCACGCGCTATGCCTGGGGTGAGATCTGGACGCGCGAAGGCCTGCCGCGGCATACGCGCAGCCTGCTGACGATCGCCATGATGGTGGCGCTGAACCGCGCGGAGGAGCTTAAGCTGCATCTGCGCGCCGCCGCCAACAACGGCGTGACGCGCGACGAGATCAAGGAGGTGCTGCTGCAGGCCGCGATCTATTGCGGCGTGCCGGCGGCGAACTCGGCATTTCACCTGGCCGAGGAGGTGTTCGCCGAAATCGACCAGGCAGGCTGAGCGGTCAGCCCGCCGCATCCGCGGGCGGTGGCATCGCAAATGCCGGCAGCCGCGCACGCCCCGACTGCCGGAACTCAGTCGGCGCCTGCCCTACCAGCCGCGCAAAGAAGCGCGAGAAGTAGGCCGCGTCAGCGAACCCGAGCGACAGTGCGATGTGCTTGACCTCCAGGTCGCTGAACAGCAGGTCGCGCTGCGCCTCGGCCAGCACGCGCGCGTGGATCATCTGCAGGGCCGACCGCCCGCAAGCCTGGCGGCACACGCGGTTGAGCTGCGTGGGTGTGATGCCGATGGCGCCTGCATAGTGCGTGATGTCCTTGTGCTCACGATAGTCGGATTCGAGCAGCTGCTGGAACAGCCGGAAATGCCGCGCGGGCCGGCTGTCGCTGCGCGCCGCGGCTGGCGCGGCGGCATTGGCCAACCGCGCGATGCCGATCAGCAGCAGCGTCAGCAACGCCGACAGCGACGCCCCGCGCCAGGCGGACACAGCTTCCATCTCGCCGCGAACCAGTGCCAGCGTATCGGCCAGCGCGTGGCCCCGGCGCACGCGGTCGTGGCGCGGATCGGCGAACAGCGGTAGCGCATCCGGCACACCCGCCAGCAGTGTGCGCAGGTGGCTGTCGGTCATGGTCACGACCATGCCGTCGGTGTCCGGCGTGAAGACAAAGCCGTGGATGTGCCGTGGCGGCATCGTTACCAGCGAACCGCTGCGCAGCCGTTCGCGCCGCTCCTCCAGCAGGGCTTCGCCGGCGCCTGAGTGAATGTACAGAATTTGCAGGAATCGATCATGCCGATGGGGCTTGATCTCCCATCCGTGCAGGCGGCTGCGTGCGGCAATGGATTCGAAATGAAGCTGGTTTTCCAGCAGTTCCGAGGGATTGATGCCATACAGCGAGTACGTCGGGACAGGTTTCACGGTGGCTTAGGTGTTTACCATCGATGTTCCGATTGTCCTGTCATTGGTTCGATCTGTCCATTCCTTGGCGGGTCTGCGCCGACTATCTTTAGCGGCAGAAGACCGATACCCACAAGGAGACAAGACATGCGCACCCAGGTTGCCATCATCGGCGCCGGCCCGGCCGGCCTGCTGCTCGGCCAGTTGCTGACACGCGCCGGCATCGACAACATCATCATCGAACAACGCAGTCCCGAATACGTGCTTGGCCGCATCCGCGCGGGCATCCTGGAGAGCGTCACCGTCGACGCGCTGGAACGCGCCGGCGTGGCCGGGCGGCTGCATGCGGAAGGCCTGGTCCACCACGGCATCGCCCTGTCGTACGGCGGGCAGCGCCATCATATCGACCTGCATGCGCTGATCGGGCGCAGCGTCACGGTGTACGGGCAGACCGAGGTCACGCGCGACCTGATGGATGCGCGCCGCGCCGATGACACCCCCACCGTCTATGAAGCGCAGGAGGTGAGCGTGCACGGTTTCGACGGCAGCACGCCGTCGGTGCGCTATCGCAAGGATGGCGCCATGCACGAGGTGGCCTGCGACTACATCGCCGGCTGCGACGGTTTTCACGGCATCTGCCGCGAGAGCGTGCCGGCGGCGGCGCGGCAGGTGTTCGAGCGGGTCTATCCGTTTGGCTGGCTGGGGCTGTTGTCGGAGACGCCCCCCGTTGCCGATGAGCTGGTCTATGCCAGCCATGAGCGCGGCTTCGCGCTGTGCAGCATGCGTTCGCGCCACCGCAGCCGCTACTACGTGCAGGTGGCGGCTAGCGAGCGCGTGGAAGACTGGTCAGACGAGCGCTTCTGGCAGGAGCTGCGCAGCCGGCTCGATCCGCAGACGGCAAGCGCGCTGGTGACCGGGCCCAGCATCGAGAAAAGCATTGCGCCGCTGCGCAGCTTTGTGTGCGAGCCGATGCGTTTTGGCCGGCTGTTCCTGGCGGGCGACGCGGCGCATATCGTGCCGCCTACCGGAGCCAAGGGGTTGAACCTGGCGGCCAGTGATGTGCTGGCGTTGTCCGAAGGCTTTGAAGCCCGTTACCGCCATGCCGATGCCAGCGGCCTCGATGGCTATTCCGCGCGTTGCCTGCAGCGTGTGTGGAAGGCTGAGCGTTTCTCGTGGTGGATGACTTCGCTGTTGCACCGGTTTCCGGATGCGGATGCGTTCTCGTTGCGGATGCAGCAGGCGGAGCTGGACTATTTGGTGGGGTCGGAGGCTGCGTCGCGGGTGTTGGCGGAGAACTATGTGGGGTTGCCGTATTGAGCTGAGTGCACTGCGCGATTGCTGACAGCATTCGCATGCTGTGGGTGTGCTCCCCTCTCCCGCAAGCGGGAGAAGGGAGCACACAATCGGGTCCCCAGAACTCGGTAGAACTTGCCGGAAGCCGACGCTACGCGGCCAGCGAGCCGGCGTCCGACACCACCGCTTGCACCGCTTGCAGCGTGTCTCCAACCACCTCACCCACCAGTACCACGGCCGGGCTGGCCAGCCCCTCCGCGAGCGCTTCGGCGAGCGTGCCGAGCGAGCCGGCCCAGCTGCGTGCCTGCTCGCTGCCGGCATGCATCACCACCGCCGCCGGCATGTCGCTGCGCATCCCCGCCGCCAGCAAGCCGTCGCGGATCGCCGCGAGCCGGCTCATGCCCATATAGATCACCAGCGTGGTGCCGCCACGCACCAGCGCCTGCCAGTCGGGCGAGCCGTGCGCGCTGGTATGGCCGGTTACGAAGGTCACGCCGTGGCAGTGCGCGCGGTGCGTCAGCGCAATCCCCAGTGCCTGCGCGGCGGCCATGCCGCTGCTGATGCCATTGACGATCTCGACGGCCACGCCGTGGCCGCGCAGGAAGGCGGCCTCTTCGCCGCCGCGCCCGAACAGCAGCGGATCGCCGCCCTTGACGCGCGCCACGCTGCGCCCGTCCAGCGCATGCTGCAGCGTCAGCTGCTGGATGCGTTCCTGGCTGACCGAGCAGCGCCCGCCGCGCTTGCCGACCCACTCAACATGGGTGCCGGGACTGGCATAGCAGGACATCTCCGGCGCGACCAGGTCATCGACCAGCCAGACCTCGGCCGCGGCCAGCGCGCGCATGGCGCGTACCGTGACCAGGTCCGGGCTGCCGGGGCCGATGCCGACCAGCCAGACCTTGCCGGGTTTCAGGGGGGGGGGCATCTCGGGCTCCTGCAATGGGGGGCATCACCACGCCGGCTCAGTGGCTGGTGCCGGCCGAGCGCGTGGTCTTGTTGAAGACGTTGTACTTGCCGATGGGCTTGTCCATCGGCAGGCGCCTGACCTCCTGCAAGGTGGCCGCGTCGTAGACCACGATGGCGCCGTCGCGCTCCATCAGGCTGACCAGCGCGTAGCGCCCGTCGCGCGTGAATTCGACGTGGGCAGCGGTGCGCCCCGGGCTCGGCGTGACGCTGCCGACCACCCGCAGGCCTTGCTTGTCGATCACCTGCAGCGTGTCGCGCTTCGGGCTCATCATGGCGTCCGCCCAGGCGTAGGGGGTGTTTTCATGGCTGCGCAGGAAGAAGCCCGGACCGTTGGTCGGTATGGTGGAGACCGTGTGCCAGTCCTGCATGTCGATCACCGTGATGCGGCCTTGCCCGAGGTCGGGCGAGGCCATCACTTCACGGCCATCGCGCTGCCAGGTGATGCCGCTGCCCAGGTGCGGCATGCCGCCAAGCGCAAGCGCCGCGACCTTGCGGCCCTGCAGCAGGTCGATCACCTGGCCGCCACCCTTGCGCGAAGCGCCCAGGATATGGCGATAGGACTGATCGAAGAAGAAGTCGTCGAGCACGTCGTCCAGCACCACCACGCGCGGGGCCAGCGCCGGCAGCGGCGCACCGGCCGCATCGGCATACGGAATCTCCCAGACCTCGGCGATATCCTTCAGCGCGGCAATAAAGCTGTGGCGCGGCGCGGCGTCGTAGACGGCGGAGACGCGCGAGGCCTCGCCATTGCGCCCCTTCACGTCGATCACCCGCGCCAGCGACAGGTCGTCGGCATTGAGCAGCACCAGCGTGCGCGGCAGCGTATTGCCGGCCAGCACCCAGCGGCCATCATCGCTGACGGCGACGTTGCGCGTGTTCACGCCGACCCGGATCTCCGCCACATAGGCCAGGTTCCACAGGTCGTACTTGCTGACCCAGCCATCGCGGCTGGCCAGGTAGACATAGCGGCCGTCGCGGCTGAACTTGGGGCCGCCGTGCAGCGCAAAACGGGTGGCAAAGCGATGGACCGGTGCCAGCCGGTCCCCGTCGAGCACGGTCATATGATGGCTGCCGGCCTCCACTACCACGAACAGGTTGTGCGGATCGGCGCTGAACACCGGCCGCGCCGGCAGGCTGCCGGGGGCGTGGTGGACGATATGGCTGGCGCGGATGGCCTCCGCGCTCCATTGCGGCGTGGCTGCGGGTGCCGTGCGCAGCCAGCGCGCCAGGGCCTGCAAGTCAGGCTCGGCCAGCGTGGCGGCGAATTCCGGCATCTGCGTGGCGGCGCGCCCATCATGCAGCACCTGGTCAAGTTCGCCGGCGCGCAAGCGCTCCAGGCTTTCCGGCAGCAGCGCGGGGCCCATGGCGCCGAGGCGGTCGGCGCCATGGCAGGCGGCGCAGTGCTGGCTGTAGAGCGCCGCGGGGTCGGCGGCCATGGCGGCCTGCGCGGCGCCGGCAAGGGCCAGGGTGACCAGCCATCGGAGCACAGTCTTCATGCCGCGACCTCCGTGCCCGGCGCATGCGCGATCTCGGCATCGCTCAGGTAGCAGCCCGGGTCTTCCGCCCAGGCGTTGCCTGTCAGCGCAAAGGCGCGCACCCGGGTATTGCCGTTGCAGATGGCGCGATATGCGCAGCCTGAGCAACGCCCCTGCAGCGGACGCGGCTTGCTGGCCAGGCCCGCCATCAGCGGATCGGCGCGGCTGGCCCAGATCTCGCCGAACGGCCGCTCGCGCACATTGCCCACGGTCACCTGCCACCACATCGTGTCGGGATGGACATTGCCGAGGTTGTCGATATTGGCCACGCCGACCCCGGTGGCGTTGCCGCCCCAGTGTTCCAGCCGCTGGCGCATATCCGCCAGGCGGTGCGGCAAGTGCCTGGCGATCCAGTACAGCAGGTACACGCCATCCGCATCGTTGTTGCCGGTGACGAAGTCGCCCGCATGGCCCTGCTGCGTGCGCTGCCAGACGTGGTCGAACAGCCAGTCGAGCGCGGCGCGGGTGCGCGCATGGTGCGCGTCTTCGGCGCGATGGCTGCGTGCACGGCCAGCATAGTTGAAGTGCGACAGGTAGAACTTGTCGATGCCCTCGCGCTCGGTCAGCGCCACCAGGTCGGGCAGTTGTGCCGCGTTGGCTTCGGTCAGCGTCATGCGCACGCCCACGCGCAGACCGGCCGCGCGCGCAATGCGCAGGCCCGTCAGCGCCTGCGCAAAGGCGCCGTCGCTGCGGCGGAAGCGGTCGTGCGTGGCGGGCAGGCCGTCCAGGCTGACGCCGACGTAGTCGAAGCCCGCCGCCGCTAGCCGCGCGGCATGCGCTGCATCAAGCAGCGTGCCGTTGGACGACAGCGACAGGTGGAAGCCGAGCGCGCGCGCCCGTGCGGCAATCTCGTAGAGGTCCGGCCGCAGCAGCGGTTCGCCCCCGGACAGGATCAGCGCGGGTACGCGCGCATCGCGCAACTGATCGAGCACGCGCAGCGCCTCGGCGGTGTCCAGCTCGCCCTTGAAGTCCGTGTCGGCGGAGGTGGCATAGCAGTGCCGGCAGTTGAGGTTGCAGCGGCGGATCAGGTTCCAGATCACCGCCGGGCCGGCGGGCTTGCGCGGCGGCGGCACCGGGCCGGCATCGCGCAGGGCTTCCATGAAGCGGGACAGGCGGAACATGGGCGGGGTTTCCTATTGGTCTGGGCCGGGCGGCGGCAGGCGCAGCCCGGTTTTCTTGAGGATGCGGGTGGACCACAGCACGTCGTGCGCGCGGCAGGCGTCGCCAAGCAGTGCCGCGATCACGGCAACCTGCGGCGCGGCGTCTTCGCGGGAGCGCGCATGGACCATCGCGAACAGGTTGTAGGGCCAATGCGGCAAGTGGCGCGGACGGCAATAGCAATGGCTGACGAAGGGCAGGGCGCCGATGCGCTGGCCCAGCGTGTCGATGCACGCATCGTCCACGTCCCACACGGTCATGCCGTTGGCGCGCCAGCCCAGCCGGTAGTGGTTGGGAACGGCGCCGATACGGCGCAGCACGCCGCGCGCCTGCATCGCGGCGAGCCGCGCAATCACTTCCTGCTCGGTCAGGCCGAGTGCGCCGGCCACTGCCGCGTAGGGCGCCGGCACCAGCGGCAGTCCTGCTTGCGTGGCGCGGATCAGCGCCAGGTCGACGGGATCGACAGGCTCGGGCATCAGGCGGGCAGGTAGAGGTTGACGAAGAACTCGCGTTCCTTGGGGAACGGCAGGATCTCGACGCCGGCCGCCGCCGCAATGCGCGCGAGTACCGGCGCGACATCTCCCCGCCTCGCCACCGCCAGCACGAACCACAGGTTCAGGTGATGGGTGCGCGCGTAGTGGTGGGCGACCTCGGGGTGCGCGTTGATGGCGGCGATCACGGCGTCCATCCGTGCGGCGGGCGCATGGCAGGCGCACAGCACGAAGCTTCCGCCTGCGCGCTCGATCTGGTAGAGCGGGCCGAAGCGCGTCAGCACGCCCGCGGCAAGCAGTGCGCGCAGCCGCTCCAGCAGTTCGGTCTCGGTGATGCCGAGGGCCGACGCGGCTTCGGCATACGGATGCGGCACCAGCGGCAGCCCGCGCTGCAGCGCGTTGATGATGCGGCGGTCGAGCGGGTCGAGTGCGGCGATTGCACCGGTCATGCCGACACCTGCATGGCATAGCGTGTGCCGCGCTGCTTGTAGCAGCGCGTGCCGACCAGCACGGTCCCGGGCGCATGTTCCAGCCCGGCGGTGGCATGGATGCGCGCCAGCGCGGGCTGCAAGTCCTGCGCATTGCGCGCATGGACCATCGCAAACAGGTTGTAGGGCCAGTCGGGCAGCCGGCGCGCGCGGCGGTAGCACAGGGTCACGCGCGCCTGCCGGGCCAGCCGCATGCCGATGGCGTCCACGTGTGCGTCGGGCACATCCCACACGCACATGGCGTTGTGGCCGAAGCCGAAGCGCCCATGCTGCAGCACCACGCCCAGGCGCCGGATCACGCCCTGCGCGGACCAGCGCGTCAGCCGCTCCAGGACCTGAGGCATCGCCATCCGCGCTTGCGCTGCCAGTGCGTGGAACGGGCGCGGCGTCAGCGGCAGGCCGGCTTCCAGTGCGGCCACCAGGCGCCAGTCGTCATCGTCCAGGGCGACAGGCGCGGCGGGAGCGGCGGGAGCGGCCGCGCTGGCAGCGCGGCGGGCGCGTGCGCTGCCCGGGCGCGCGAGCGGGAAGCCGAGGTCGATGTGATACTCGCGGGCCATCGGCAGGTCCAGCGGCGCCAGGCCGGTCATGTCCCCGATCGACGCCAGCGTGACATCGAGCATGCGACGCTCGCGCGCACCCGCGACGAACCACAGGTTGTACGGGTGGCCGCTGCGCGCATAGTTGTGGCTGACCGCCGCGCAGGCGCTGACGCGCGCCGCCACGCGGTCCAGCTGGGCCGGCGGCACGGACAGCGCCGCCAGCGTGCTGACGCCGATCACGTTGGGCGCGAACACGGCGCCGACGCGGCTGATGCGCCCGCTGCCCAGGTCGCGCGCCAGCAGGCTCAGCAGCGTGTGCTCGCACAGGCCGAGCTTGCCGGCCAGCGCCTGGTAGGGCCGCGGCTGCAGCGGGAAATCGCGCTGCAGGGTGTCGTAGACGTTCAGTTCATCGTACATGGTGCCCCTTTACATGCCGAACCGTTGCGCGCGCACGGTGAAGAAGATGCCGCTGGGGTTGTCGGCGGGCAGCGTGGCAATTCGCGCCAGGCTGGCGGTGTCGTAGACCTCGACACGGTCGTCGTCGCGGCAGGACAGCCACAGGGATTCGCCCTTGGGCGTGAACTCCATGTGCAGCACGCCGCGGCAGGGATGCAGCGTGCGCACCACCTGGCGCGTGGCGGTGTCGATCACCTGCACCGTGTCGTTGTGGGGGAAGGCGAAGTTGACCCAGACCTGGCGCCCGTCGGGTCGTGCCATCACAAAGACCGGCTGGCCGGCCAGGGCCACGCGCGCGGCCTGCTGCCAGCCGTTGGCGGGATCGGCCACCAGCACCTCATGACGGCCGATCGCCGGCAGCCAGGCCATGCCCTGGGCCATGGCCCAGCCGCGCAGGTGCGGCATCTTGTAGACCGGCAGCGGCGCGCTGCCGCGGCCGTAGCCGGAGAGCACGCGGCGCGACTGCAGTGGCGCCTGCCACAGGTCGACCAGCGCCAGGCCGTCCTCACCGAACAGCCCGGCCAGGTACCAGCGGCCGTCGGGCGTGGCCAGTCCGTCGTACGGCTCGCGGCCGGCGGGCAGGCGTGTCACCTGCGGCTGGCGCGGATCGCTGGCGTCGATGATCCAGACCTCGCCGGATTCGAACAGGCTGGCGGCAAAGCGGCGGCCGGGCAGGTCGGCCAGGCCCACCACCTTGGAGCGGCGGCCGTCATTGCCGATGGCCGGCAGCTCCGCCAGCGGCTCAAGCGTCTGGGCGTCGAACAGGCGGATGCCGCCGGGCGCGTAGTTCTGCGCGGCCACCACGCGGCCATCCTGCGAGATCGCGCCGCCGATGCTGTTGCCCGCCTGCAGCACGCGGTGGGTGATGCGGGCGCCGAGCAGGTCCACGCGCGTCAGGCCGCCGTCGCGGCCGAAGACATAGGCGTAGCGTGCATCGCGCGAGAACACCACGCTGGCGTGGGACAAATCGCCCAGTCCTTCCACGGTTGCCAGCCGGGTCATGCCGGTGGTCTCGACGATCTGCAGCCGTCCGGCGGCGCGCTCCACCACCACGCCCAGGTCGCCGGTGCCGCGCACGGCGCTGGCACAACCGGCCACCAGCGCGGCGGCAACGGTGGCGCACAAGGCCGCGGCCAGGCCGCGGATCAGTTGCCTTGCGGCGAGGCGGCCGGTGGCTTGCCGGCCTGCAGTCGATCGATCAGCCATTGGGCTTCATCCTGCGTCATGAAAGGTTGCCAGGGCGGCATCGCGGTGCCGGGGCGGCCGTACAGCACGGTGGCCACCAGGCCCTCGGGCGGCTTGCCGGACAATGCCTCGCGCGTCAGCGGCGGGCCCAGCCCGCCGCGCAGCGTCATGCCGTGGCAGGCGCCGCAGTCATCGCGCAGCCAGTGCGCAAGCTGCGCCTGCCGGGCAGGATTGGGCTGGGCCGCCGCGCCGGGCGCTGCACCCAGCAGGGCTGTTGCCAGCCCCGCCAGTGCAGCGCGCCGCCAGGCGATGTGATTACGCATGGTGGCGCCGGCTCAGTACACGTCGTGCTGCGTGTTGTAGGCGTTGAACTTGCCGGTCGGGGTGATCAGGCGCTTGTCCTTGATCACGGTCTTGAGCGTGCGGGTCTTGTCGTCGACCACCACCAGCGCGGACTCGCCGTCCTTGGTGCCCCAGACCGAGAACCAGACCTCGTCGCCGGCCTTGTTGTACTCGGCCTGCACCACGCGCCTGGCGCCCGCGCCCTTGAGGTCGGCCCAGTCGGCGATCGGCAGCACCTTGTAGCCGGCTTCCAGGTTGCGCGTGTCGAACACCGCCACCGACTGGTTGAGCTTGGCGTCAGGGTTCAGCGGCGTGTCGACCCACAGGTTGGACGACTTCGGGTGGGTCTTGATGAAGAGCGAGCCCCCGCCCTGGCCCTTGATGGTCTGCACCACCTTCCACGCCTGCGCGGGGTGTCCGGCCGGATCGGTGCCGATCAGGCTGATGGTCTCGTCGCCAAGGTGGCTGGTGGTCCAGACCGGGCCGAACTTCGGATGCGTGAAGTTGGCGCCGCGCCCCGGATGCGGGGTCTTGCCCACGTCGATCAGCGCGGCCAGCTTGTTCTCCTTGGTGTCGACCACGGCGATCTTGTCGGACGCATTGGCGGCCACCAGGAAGTAGCGGCCGGTGGCGTCGAAGCCGCCGTCATGCAGGAACTTGGCTGAATCAATCGTGGTGGTCTTCAGGTTGGACAGGTCCGAGTAGTCGACCATCAGGATCTTGCCGGTCTCCTTGGCATTGATCACGAACTCTGGATGGAAATGGCTGGCGACGATGGCCGCCACGCGCGGCTCGGGGTGGTATTCGTTGTCCACGGTCATGCCGCGCGTGGAGACCACCTTGAGCGGCTTGAGCGTGTCGCCTTCCATGATCACGTACTGCGGCGGCCAGTAGGAGCCGGCCACGGCATACTTGTCTTCATAGCCCTTGTACTTGGAGGTCTCGACCGAGCGTGCCTCCATGCCGATCTTCACTTCGGCGACGATATCGGGCTTGGGCAGCCACAGATCGATCAGGTCCAGCCGCGCGTCGCGGCCGATCACGTACAGGTAGCGCCCGGACGCCGACATGCGCGAGATATGCACCGCGTAGCCGGTCTTGACGATATTGATGATCTGCTTGCTGTCGCCGTCGATCAGCGCCACTTCGCCGGCGTCGCGCAGCGTGACCGAGAAGAGATTGTCCAGGTTGTACTGGTTCATCTTCCTGGTCGGGCGCTGGGCCACCGGCAGGATGTCCTTGCGGCTTTTCTCGATATCGGCCAGCGAGTACTCGGGCGGGGTCGGCGGGTCGAGCTGGATATAGCGCGCCATCAGGTCGACTTCCTTGTCGGAGAGGTCGCCCGAGGTGCCCCAGTTGGGCATGCCGGCGGGGCTGCCGTACTTGATGAAGGTCTTCAGGTACTCGGTGCCGCGTGCGCGGGTGATGTCAGGCGTCAGCGCCTTGCCGGTCGCGCCCTTGCGCAGCACGCCGTGGCAGCCGGCGCAGCGCTCGAAGTAGATCTGCCGGG
Organism: Cupriavidus sp. CPT47-8839-RL05A; assembly: GCF_058792255.1. Taxonomy (NCBI): domain Bacteria; kingdom Pseudomonadati; phylum Pseudomonadota; class Betaproteobacteria; order Burkholderiales; family Burkholderiaceae; genus Cupriavidus; species Cupriavidus sp. CPT47-8839-RL05A. Next base: position 212,563 of record NZ_JBYTEG010000006.1, read on the forward strand.
CGTGGTCGAACTCAGCGGCAGTTAGGGTGGGGATGGCGGCCTTCTGTTCCGCTTTCGGTTCTGCCTTGGTGGCTGCATGTGGCAGCCCGAGCCAGAGTGAGAGCGGCAATGCCGCGATTGCCGGGTACAGCCAGTTTTTTGCTTTCATGGGTGCCGTGGATCAGCGGTGAGGAAAGCGGTTTCGCGGTGCCCATGCCTGCGTGGCGGGCACCTGTCGTCATGTGGAAATCATGCGGACACACTGACGACATGGAATTGACTGGCATCAAACGACGGCGGTGGTGCGGGAACGAAGTGTGGGGTGGTTGATGCTTGTGGTTGCTATGGTGCAAGCGCACCGTGAAGGCGATGCGCTTGCAAGGGCATGCTTCAGGTCGCGCCCAGGCGGTCGCGCGTGCGCCTGGCCACGTTCGTTGTCCACGGGAACGCGCTCTGGTACTGCTGGATGAACTGCTCGATCTCGCCGCGCTGCCGCAGCGACAGGCCGATCATGTCCAGCCCCTCGATAAACATGCGGCGGTGCCGTGCCGACAGCTCGAAGGCGTAGTTGCCGGAGGGGGTGCGCACGCGCATCGCCCCGACATCGATGCTGATGGTGTTGCCCGCGTCCGCGTCCACGTCGTTCATCAACTGCTCGATCACCTCGCGCGGCAGCATCACCAGCAGCAGCCGGTTGTTCATCGCGTTCGAATAGAAGATCTCGCCGAAGCTCGGCGCAATCACGGCGCGGATGCCGAATTGCTGCAGGCCCCAGACGGCGTGCTCGCGGCTGGAGCCGCAGCCGAAGTTGGCGCCGCTTACCAGGATGCTGGTGCCGGCGTACTCGGGCCGGTTCAGCACGAAGCCAGGGCGCGGCGCGCCGCTGGCATCGAAGCGGTGGTCGTAGAGGATGCCCTCGGCCAGCCCGGCCTTGTCGATCCCGCGCAGGAACTGCTTGGGGATGATCTGGTCGGTATCGAGGTTCTCGAAGCGGATGGCGGCGCCTTTGCCGGCGATGCAGGTGGGTTCAGGCATGGGTGATCTCCAGCTTGCGGACGTCGGTGATGACGCCGGTGACGGCGGCCGCGGCGGCCATGGCCGGGCTCATCAGGTGGGTGATGGCACCGCGTCCCTGCCGGCCCTCGAAATTGCGGTTGGTGGTGGAAGCGCAGCGCACGCCGTCGGCGAGCACGTCGTCGTTCATGGCCAGGCACATCGAGCAGCCCGGTTGCCGCCATTCAAAGCCGGCGGCGGTGAGGACTTCGGCCAGGCCCTCGCGCTCGGCCTGGGCCTTGACCGCGCCCGATCCGGGCACCACCATGGCCCGGACCCCGGCGGCCACCTTGCGGCCGCGCACCACGCTGGCCACCGCGCGCAGGTCCTCGATACGGCCGTTGGTGCAGGAGCCGATGAAGACGTGCTGGATCGGCGTGCCTGCCAGCGCGGCGCCCGGCTGCAGGTGTGTGTACGCCAGCGCGCGCTCGACCGAGCGCTGCTCGGCCTCATCGAGCTGGTCTTCCGGGAACGGAATCTGCCCGGAAACCGGCAGCACCTGGTCCGGGCTGGTGCCCCAGGTCACGTAGGGCTCGATCTCGCTTGCGTGGAACACGAAGTCCATGTCGAACACGGCGTCAGCATCGCTTTGGAGAGTCGCCCAGTAGCCGAGCGCGGCGTCGCGCTGCGGGCCTTCGATATCGACGGCGCGGCGCAGCACATAGTCGGTGGCGACCGCGTCCGGCGCGATCAGCGCGCCGCGCGCCGCGGCCTCCACGGTCATGTTGCACAGCGTGAAGCGTGCCTCGACGCTCAGGTCGCGGATCGCCGATCCGCAGTACTCCACCACATAGCCGCGCGCACCCTGCGCGCCGATCGCGCCGATGATCCTGAGGATCAGGTCCTTGGCGGTGGTGCCGGCGGGCAGCTTGCCGTCCACGCGGATGCGCATGGTCCTGGCCATCCGGTAGACCAGCGTCTGGGTGGCCAGCACATGCTCGACCTCGGAGGTGCCGATGCCAAAGCCCAGCGCGCCGAGCGCGCCATAGGTGGTGGTATGGCTGTCGCCGCAGATCACCACCATGCCCGGCCGGATCATGCCGTGCTCGGGCGCGATCACATGCTCGATGCCCTGCAGCGTGTCGTTGGTGTCGAACAGCGGGATCGCGTGCCGCTCGCAATTGGCACGCAGGTTGGTGGCCTGCAGCGCCGAGGCCGGGTCCGCGATCACGCGGATTGCGCTGGGGTGCGTCGGGATGATATGGCTGACCACCGAGACGTTCTGGCCGGGCACCAGCACGCCGCGGTCCTGTTCACGCAGCCCGGCGAAAGCCTGCGGGCTGGTGTACTCGTTCATCAGGTGCAGGTCGCAGTACAACAGCACATTGTCGTCGTCGATCCTGGCCACGGTATGGGAGTCGACCAGCTTCTGGTATAGCGTCTTGGGGGTCATGGCAACTGCCTTGTCTGTCGTTATTCCGCGGTGATGCCGCGCTGCCTGATCAGGTTGGCCCACACGGGCATCTCCTTTTCCAGGCGCTGGCGGGCGGCCTCGGGCGTGGTCGGGGTGGGCTCGAAGCCTTCCTTGAGCATGCGCTCACGGGTTGCCTGGGCGGCCAGCGCGGTGTTCAGCGTCGCGTTCAGCTTGTCGATCACGGGCCTGGGCGTGCCGGCCGGGGCAAACACCATGAACCAGGTCTCGAAGGCATAGCCGGACAGGCCCGCCTCGGCCGCGGTCGGCACATTGGGCAACTGCGGCGCGCGCTTGCTGCCGGTGACGGCGAGCGCCTTGAGCTTGCCGCCCTGCACATGCTGCTGCGCGGCCGAGATCACCGGGAAGCTCATGTCGACCTGGCCCGCGATGGTGTCGACCAGGGCAGGGCCGCCGCCGCGGTACGGCACGTGGACGATGGAGACGTTGGCCACCGACTTGAACAGCTCGGCCGACATATGGAAGGTGCTGCCGTTGCCCGCGGACCCGTAGGTCAGCTTGCCCGGCGTGGCCCTGGCAGCGGCGATCAGTTCCTGCAGGTTCCTGGCGGGCACGTTGTTGTTGACCACCAGCACGTGCTGCGAACTGGCGACCATGCCGATCGGGGCCAGGTCCTTCAGCGTGTCATACGGCATGCGCGGGAACAGGCCCGGGTTGATGGCCAGGGACACCGTCTGCAGGCCGATGGTGTAGCCGTCGGCGGCGGCCTTGGCCACGGCATCGACGCCGATATTGCCGCCGGCGCCGGCACGGTTCTCGACCACGATGGTGCCGCCCAGGCTCTTCGACCAGGCATCCGAGACCAGGCGGGCGGCGATGTCTGCGCTGCCGCCCGGGGCGTACGGCACGATCAGGCGTACCGGGCGCTGGGGATAGGACTGGGCCGCGGCCGTGCCGATCGACGCGGCACACAGCAGCAAGGCCGTGAGGTGGGCAACTTTCATGGGTGTCTCCTGGTTTAGGAATCGTTATGGAAACCATCGTATCATTCACCTAGAGGCACATAATTCAAACTCAGTTACTTCTTTGTTTCCTGATATTCACTAATGGATAACCTCTCGGACGTCGCGTTCTTTGCGTGCATCAACAAGCACGGCAGCCTGGCCGGCGCGGCGCAGGAGCTTGGCGTGACGCCGCCCGCGGTCAGCAAGCGGCTGGCGGGGCTGGAGGCACGGCTGCGCGTCCGGTTGCTGCACCGGACCACGCGCCGCATCAGCCTGACGCCGGAAGGGGAAAGCTATCTGGTGGAGGGGGCAAGGATCCTGGCGGAGATGGAAGCGCTGGAGCGATCGATCGCGGGTACCGGCAGCACCCCGCACGGCTTGCTGAAGATCGGCGCAACGCTCGGCTTCGGACGGCGGCATATCGCGCCGGCGCTGTCGGGGTTCTCGCGCCGCTTTCCGAACATCGAGGTCCAGCTCTACCTGACCGACCGGCCCCTGAACCTGGTCGAGCAGGCCCTGGACGCCATGATCCACTTTGGCGAGATGCCGGACGTGAGGCTGACGGCGCGCCTGCTGGCCAACAACCGCCGCCTGCTCTGTGCCGCGCCGTCCTACCTGGAAGCGCGGGGCGAGCCGTCAAGCCCGCGCGAGCTGGCGCGGCACAACTGCATCTTCATCCGCGAAGCCGACGAGACCTTCGGCACCTGGCACCTGCGCCATGGCGCGCAGCAGGAGACCGTCAAGGTCCGCGGCACCATGAGCACCAATGACGGCGAGTCGGCGCTGGCCTGGGCGCTCGATGGCCAGGGCCTGATCGTGCGCTCCGAGTGGGATGTTGCGGAGCCCCTGCGCAGCGGCGCCCTGCGCCGGGTGCTGCCGCAATGGCAGTTCGCGCCCGCGGATATCCACCTGGTGTTCCCGGCGCGCAACCATCGTCCGGACAAGGTGCGGGCGCTGGTGGATTTCCTGCTGGAGCACTTTGCCAGCCACCGTGCCTCCGGCGCGGGCAGCCCGGACAGCAGCTGGTAGCCATCTGGCGGCGATCCTGCGCGGCACTGGAGCCGCGCCACCCGATACTGGGGGGCGATTCCGGCGCCGCTAGCGTCCATCATGACCGGCAATACCAGAAGCCCGACGGAAACACGCATGGAAACAGCCCCCACGCCCCAACCCGGACGCACGCTGCGTCACACCCGCCAGATCCAATGCCGCGGCTATCTGCGCGACGATGGCCTCTATGACATCGAGGCCGATATGGATGATATTTCCGCCGACGCCACCGAACTGCCCTTTGTCAGCGTGCCCGACGGGGGCTTCATTCACCAGATGCGCCTGTGCATGACGATCGACGCGGACCTGGTGATCCGGCGCTTCGAGGCCCGCACCGAGACCGGCCCGACGCCATACTGCGCGGAGATCAACGCCGCCTATCGGCAGCTCGAGGGCCTGCGCATCGGCGGCGGCTTCCGGCAGCAGGCCAGGGCGCGCCTGGGGGGCGCCAAGGGCTGTACCCACCTGACCGAGCTGCTGGGGCCGCTGGCCACCACCGCGATGCAGATCATCATGTCGGTCCAGCGCGAACAGTCGCCGTGGCATGCCAAGCTGGCGGGAGACGAGCCCGTACCCCGGCCCTGGATACTGGACACCTGCCACGCCTACCGCAACGACGGCGAGGCCGTGAATGTCATCTGGCCGTTGCACCGTCGCGCGAGCGACTGAACGCGGCGGCCGCGCTCGCCGCCCCCGCCTCGTCCTTCATGGCGAGGATGAAGCCCCCCACCTGTGCAATGTCGTCAAGGGCCATGCAAGGCAGTACCGTGTCCATGCGCGCATCGCTGGCCAGCGCGACGATCGAAGGGTCGCCCGGGTAGTAGGGCGCGCGCCCGTGCGCCGGCCGGTAGACCTCGATGCGCGGAATCGCCTCGCGCCGGAAGCCTTCCACCAGCGTGATATCGGCCGGCCGCAGGCGCGCCACCTGCTCGGCCAGCGTCGGCTCGGCCTCGTCGGCCAGTTCGCGCACGATGGCGAAGCGATAGGGCGATGCCACCATCACCTCGGCCGCGCCGGCGGCGCGAAAGCGCGCGCTGTCCTTGCCCGGCGGCTCCAGTTCCAGCGGATGATGGCTGTGCTTGATCACGTTGACGGTCAGGCCCTGCGCGCGGAACCACGGCAGCAGTGCCGTGATCAGCGTGGTCTTGCCGCTGCCGGAGGTGCCGGTAATGCCAAGGATGAAGGGATGCATGGGGTCAGGGTTCGCAGGGTTCGCGGAGTTCAGTTTGGGCGGGCAGCGGGCACACCAGCGGCAGGAAGCTGTCGGCACGCTGCGAATAGGCCAGCAGCGCGCCGGCCTGCAAGTCGAAATACCAGCCGTGCAGCGTCAGCGTGCCGGCCTCCAGTGCGCGCCGCACGAACGGGAAAGTCTGCAGGTTGCGCAGCGACACCAGGATCGCCGCCTGTTCGCAGGCGCGCTGGCGCTCGGCGGCGCTGGCCGCGGCCAGGGTTTCCTCCACCTGCCTGCGCGCTGGTGCCGCGATGCGCACCCAGGCGCCGATGTAGTCGGGGTCTTCGCTTTCGTCGGGCGGATGGTCGCCGGCGTCGGCCGGCTGCGCCAGCAAGGCGCGGATGCCGCCGCAGCCGCCGTGGCCCATCACGATGATGCGCGCCACGCGCAGCTGCTGCACGGCAAACTGGATCGCCGCGGATACGCCGTGCAGGCTGCCTTCATGGCGGCCGGTGCAGGGCGGCACCAGGTTGCCGATATTGCGCACGGTAAAGAGCTCGCCCGGATCGCAGCCCAGCAGCAGGCCAGGATCGACGCGTGAATCGCTGCAGCCGATCAGCAGCGTGGGCGGCCGCTGGCCCGTGCGCAGCGTGTCGAACAGCCCGGGCTCGTCGTCGAAATAGCGTTGCTGGAAGCGTTCGAAACCTTTGAGCAGTTGTTCGATGTGATGCATGGCGGCGTCCGGGCGCTACTGCACCAGCGGGCTGTCGGCGCCCTCCAGCTCGATGCCTTCGATGCGCGCGCGCCCGATCAGCAGGCTGGCATACTGCTTCCAGGCACGGTCGCGCGCGGCGCTGGCCAGGGCGCGGGCAATGTCGCCGCGCACCGCATCGAAGGGCAGGCGCGTGCCGGGGCAGCGTTCCAGGATGCGCAGGATATGCAGGCCATAACGGGTCTCAAGCAAATGCGGCAGCACGCCGTCCTGCTGTCCGGCGAACAGCGCGCGCTCGAATTCCGGCGCGGTCTCGCCGCGGAACACGCGGCCAAGGCGGCCGCCGTTGGCGCCGCTCGGGCAGTTGGACAGCGCGCGGGCGTGCTCGGGAAAGGTGGAAGGATCGCCGCGCACCAGTGCCAGCGTCTGCGCGGCAATCTCGCGCAGCGCGTCCAGCGGCACGCGCGGCGTGACCTGGAACAGGATATGGTCGGCCTCGACCCATTCGCCGTCGCGAAAGCGCTCGGGGCGGCTGTCGTAGTGGCGGCGGCAGCTGGCTTCGTCGGGCTCGGGGATGCCGGCCTCGCGTTCCAGCAGGGCCAGCGCCAGGGCGTCGTCGTCCAGTCCTTCGGCGGCAAGGCCGATGCGGTCGGCTTCGGTGCGCACCAGTTGGCGCAGGATGGCCGAGATGGTGGCCAGCCGCGCCGGGTTGGCGGCATCGTGATGGTGGTCCAGCTCGCGTTCGATATCGGCGTCGCGCAGTTCCACGCCGTTGACGGTGACAGGCATGCTGTTTCTCCTTGTCGGGTGGCGGCGCTCAGCGGCTGCGCACCAGTTGCCAGGCGCGGCCGAGATAGCCGACCGAGGCGAAGCCGCTCCACACATGCACCAGCCGCGTGAACGGGAAGATCGCGAACAGCGTGATGCCCATGAACAGGTGCGCCTTGAACAGCAGCGGCGCATCGGCGATATAGCTGGCGGCATCGCCGCGCAGCGTGACGATGTGCTGTGCCCAGGTCATCAGCTGCACCATCATGTGGCCGTCCATGTGGCTGGCGGATTCGAAGATGGTGGACAGGCCCAGCAGCAGCGTCACCAGCAGCCACAGCAGCAGCACCTTGTCGCCGGTGCGGGTCACGGCCGACACGCGGGCGTTGGTCAGGCGGCGGTGCAGCAGGATCAGCAGTCCGGCCAGGCACATGGTGCCCATCACGCCGCCGGCGGCCATTGCCACGGCCTGCTTGAAGCCGTGCGAGACACCCAGCGCATCCCACACCGCCACCGGCGTCAGCAGGCCGACCAGGTGGCCGAAGAACAGGCCGAGGATGCCGACGTGGAACAGGATGTTGCCGGTGCGCAGGTTGCCGCGGTACAGCACCTGCGAGCTGTCGGTCTTCCAGGTGTATTGCTCGCGCTCGAAGCGGGCCAGGCTGCCGAACAGGAAGATGGCGGCAGCGATGTACGGGTAGATGCCGTAGAGGAATTGGTGGAGGGTTGCCATGGTGTGTTAGCTCGCTAGGATCGATCGTGTGTTTGGCTTGCCTGTGTCTTCGCTGTTGCCGACTGTGTTCCCTCTTCCCCTCAGGGGGGAGGGGAGCAAACAGTCGGCTCGCGTAAGCATTTCAGCAAGGCAATGGCACCGGCGCCGTGCCACGCGGATAGAACTTCACCGCCTGCGGCCCGCCTTGCGGCGCCAGCAACGGCTCCACGCCATCAGCCCCCGGCCCGAAGGTCTCCAGCGCTTCATCCATATCCCGCACCGGCGGCTCCTGCTGCGGTTGCGGCTGCACGTCGGTCAGCGTGCGCAGCACCGCGAACACGCCGGCGTACGGGCTTTCGTTGCGCGCCAGGCGCTCGCCGATCGCGGCCAGCACGTGGATCGCGTCGCCCAGCAATTGCTCGGCGCGCGCTTCCTTGCCGTCGGCCACCAGCGCGCCGAGGAACTCCAGGAACAGCGGCACGTAGTCGGGCAGCTCGGACGCGGCGGGTTCAAAGCCTTCGCGCCGGTACTCGTCGATCAGGTCGACCATGGCCTGGCCGCGGTCGCGGCTTTCGCCGTGCACGTGCTCGAACAGGTGCAGCGAGTGCGCCGGGTTGCGGTCGAAGGTGGCGACGTAGTTCTCCTGCAGCGCGATCAGCGACTCGCTGCGCAGCAGGCCGGTCACGGGGGCCAGCAGCTCGCGCGCCTGCGGCCATTCGGCCAGCGCGGCGTCGATCTCGGGCAGGGCGTCGAGCAGTTCCTGCTCGGGATAGCCGAGCAGGGCGCTGAGGATGGGATAGAGGGGCATGTTGTTCTCCGTGCGGTTCGTGGCAGGCATCAGCTCATCACTGCCTTCTTGCGCGACTTGGGCATGTCGGCGAAGTGGACGCTGCCCTGTGGCTTCTTGCCGAACAGCGAGCCGTCCGAGGCGCCGCCCGAGCAGCCGTTGCCGAAGGTGAAGCCGCAGCTGGCCTTGTCGTTGAAGCTGTCCTCGACCATCTCCTTGTGCGAGGACGGGATCACGAAGCGGTCCTCGTAGTTGGCGATGGCCATGGTCTGGTACATGTCCTCGACCTGCGCGGGCGTCAGGCCCACCTGCTCCAGCACGCCCAGGTCCTGCACGCCGTCCACCACCTGCGAGCGCTTGTACGCGCGCATCGCCAGCATGCGGTCCAGTGCGGACAGTACCGGCATCACGTCGCCCGCGGTCAGCAGGTTGGCCAGGTACTTGACCGGGATGCGCAGGCTCTTGACGTCCGGGATCACGCCGTTCATGCCCATGTGGCCAGCCTCGGCCGCGGATTGGATCGGCGACAGCGGCGGGACATACCAGACCATCGGCAGGGTGCGGTACTCCGGGTGCAGCGGGAAGGCGATCTTCCACTCGCACGCCATCTTGTAGACCGGCGACTTGCGCGCGGCATCGAGCCAGGTTTGCGGGATGCCCTGGCGCAGCGCCTCGGCCTGCACCGCCGGGTCGTGCGGATCGAGGAAGACGTCGAGCTGCGACTGGTACAGGTCGCGCTCATCGGCCACCGATGCCGCCTGCTCGATGCGGTCGGCGTCGTACAGCATCACGCCGAGGTAGCGGATGCGGCCGACGCAGGTCTCGGAGCAGACCGTGGGCTGGCCGGCCTCGATGCGCGGATAGCAGAACAGGCATTTCTCGGCCTTGCCGCTCTGCCAGTTGAAGTAGATCTTCTTGTACGGGCAGCCCGAGATGCACATGCGCCAGCCGCGGCACTTGTCCTGGTCGACCAGCACGATGCCGTCGTCCTCGCGCTTGTAGATCGAGCCCGACGGGCACGAGGCCACGCAGGCCGGGTTCAGGCAATGCTCGCACAGGCGCGGCAGGTACATCATGAAGGTGTTCTCGAAGGTCGAGTACATCTCCTTCTGCACGTCGTCGAAGAGCTTGTCACGGCCGCGCGAGCTGAATTCGCCGCCGAGGTCGTCTTCCCAGTTCGGGCCCCACTCGATCTTTTCCATCTTGCGGCCCGTCAGCACCGAGACCGGACGCGCGGTGGGCGGGGTCTGCACCAGCGGCGCCTTCTGCAGGTGCTCGTAGTCGTAGGTGAAGGGCTCGTAGTACTCGTCGATCTGCGGCAGGTTGGGGTTGGCGAACAGGTTCGCCAGGATCTTCAGCTTGCCGCCCTGGCGCGGCTCCAGCGTGCCGTCGGCGTTGCGCTTCCAGCCGCCCTGCCACTTGTCCTGGTTCTCCCATTCCTTGGGGTAGCCGATGCCGGGCTTGGTCTCGACGTTGTTGAACCAGGCGTACTCGACGCCGTCGCGGCTGGTCCAGACGTTCTTGCAGGTCACGGAGCAGGTATGGCAGCCGATGCACTTGTCGAGGTTCAGCACCATGGCCACCTGGGCACGGATCTTCATTGCGAGGCTCCTTCCTTCTCAGTCTTTTCCACGAGCGGCCCTTCCAGCCAGTCGACCTTCTTCATCTTGCGCAGGATCACGAACTCGTCGCGGTTGCTGCCCACGGTGCCGTAGTAGTTGAAGCCGTAGGCCAGCTGCGCGTAGCCGCCGATCATGTGGGTGGGCTTGGTCACGGCGCGCGTGACCGAGTTATGGATGCCGCCGCGCATGCCGCTGGTCTCGGCGCCGGGCACGTTCACGATCTTTTCCTGGGCGTGGTACATCAGGCACATGCCCTTGGGCACGCGCTGCGACACCACCACGCGCGCCGTCAGCGTGCCGTTGACGTTGAAGACCTCGACCCAGTCGTTGTCGCGGATGCCGTTGGCCTTGGCCTCGGTCTCCGAGATCCACACGTGCGGGCCGCCGCGCGACAGCGTCAGCATGCGCAGGTTGTCCGAGTAGGTGGAGTGGATGCCCCACTTCTGGTGCGGCGTGATCCAGTTCAGCACCAGCTCCGGGTTGCCGTTGGGCCTCTTGCCCAGCATCGGCGCCACGGTCTTGGTGTCGATGGCCGGCTTGTACACGCACGCGCCTTCGCCGAAGTCCAGCATCCAGCGGTGGTCCTGCCAGAACTGCTGGCGGCCGGTCAGCGTGCGCCAGGGGATCAGCTCGTGCACGTTGGTGTAGCCGGCGTTGTAGCTGACCTCTTCCGATTCCAGGCCCGACCAGGTCGGCGCGGAGATGATCTTGCGCGGCTGCGCCTGCACGTCGCGGAAGCGGATCTTGTCGTGCTCGCGGCCTTCGGCCAGGTGCGTGTGGTCGCGGCCGGTGATCTTCGACAGCGCTTCCCACGCCTTGACGGCGACATGGCCGTTGGTCTCGGGCGCGAAGGTCAGGATCATCTCGGCGGCATCGATCGCGCTCTCCAGCCGCGGGCGGCCCTGGCTGACGCCGGGCTCCTTCACCGTGTGGCTGAGGTGGCCGATCTCCTTCACTTCATGCTGGGTGTTCCAGTTGATGCCCTTGCCGCCATTGCCGAGCTTGTCCAGCAGCGGCCCGATCGAGGTGAATTTCTTGTAGATGTCGGCGTAGTTGCGTTCGACCACGGTCATCGACGGCGCGGTCTTGCCGGGGATCAGGTCGCACTCGCCGGCCTTCCAGTCCTTCGGCTCGAACGGCTGGCCCAGTTCGCCCGGGGTGTCGTGCAGCAGCGGCGTGCACACCAGGTCCTTGCGCGTGCCGAGGTAGGGCCCGGCGATCTCGCTGAACTTCTTCGCGATGGCCTTGTAGATCTCCCAGTCGGTCTTGCTTTCCCACAGCGGCTGCACGGCTTCGGACAGCGGGTGGATGAACGGGTGCATGTCGGACGTGTTGAGGTCGTCCTTCTCGTACCAGGTGGCGGTGGGCAGCACGATGTCGCCGTACAGGCAGGTGGTGCTCATGCGGAAATCCAGCACGGTCAGCAGGTCCAGCTTGCCTTCGGCGGCCGGGCGCACGTTGACTTCGCTCGGCTTGATGGCGTCGTTCTCGTCGCCGAACACGGCGTTCTGCGTGCCCAGCAGGTACTTCAGGAAGTACTCATGCCCCTTGCCCGAGCTGCCCAGGATGTTGGAGCGCCACACGAACATATTGCGCGGGAAGTTGGCCGGGTTGTCGGGATCGTCGCAGGCGAACTGGAGCTTGCCGGACTTCAGTTGCTCGACCGTGTAGGCGACCGGGTCCTGCCCGGCGCGCTCGGCCGCATCGACCACGTCGAGCGGATTGGTGCCGAGCTGCGGTGCCGACGGCAGCCATCCCATGCGTTCGGAGCGCGCGTTCAGGTCCAGCAGCGACAGGCCGTCATAGCGCTTGCGGTCGGCGGTCGGCGACAGGATCTCGTCGACGGCCAGCTTCTCGTGGCGCCACTGGCTGGTGTGGTTGTAGAAGAACGAAGTGCCGTTCATCTGGCGCGGCGGGCGCGACCAGTCCAGGCCGAAGGCGAGCGGTGCCCAGCCGAACTGCGGGCGCAGCTTTTCCTGGCCGACGTAGTGGGCCCAGCCGCCGCCGCTCTTGCCGATGCAGCCGCACATCATCAGCAGGTTGATGATGCCGCGGTAGATCATGTCGTTGTGGTACCAGTGGTTGAGCGCGGCACCGACGATGACCATGCTCTTGCCCTGCGTGCGGTCGGCGTTGTCGGCGAATTCGCGCGCAACCTGCGTCACCAGGCGGGCCGGGACTGAGGTGTGCTTTTCCTGCCAGGCGGGGGTGTAGGGCACGTCATCGTCGTACGAGGCGGCGACGTTCGGGCCGCCGAGTCCCTGATCCACGCCGTAGTTGGCCATCTGCAGGTCATACACGGTCGCCACCAGCGCAGTGCTGCCATCGGCCAGCATCAGCCGGCGTGCCGGCACGCGGCGGCGCAGCAGTTCATCGTGTTCGCCGCCGAAGTAGGGGAAGCCCACTTCCACCACCTCGTCTTCATTGCCGAGCAGCGACAGGCGCGGCTCGACCGGGCGGCCGCTGCCGCCGTCCTTCATCTCCAGGTTCCAGCGGCCGACCTTCTCGCCGCCGTTGTGGGCGCCTTCGCCCCAGCGGAAGCCGATCGAGCCGTTGGGCGCGACGATCTCGCCGGTGGCGTCGTCGACCAGCAGGGTCTTCCACTCGGGATGGTTGGCTTCGCCGAGGTTGTCGGCCAGGTGCGACGCGCGCAGGAAGTGGTCGGGCACCAGCGTGCCCTGGTTGTCACGCAGCAGCACCAGCATCGGCATGTCGGTGTACTGCTTCACGTAGTCGCGGAAGTAGGCGGACTTGCCGCTGGCGTGGAATTCCTTCAGCACCACGTGGCCCATGGCCATCGCCAGCGCGGCGTCGGTGCCTTGCTTCGGCGCCAGCCAGATGTCGCCGAACTTGACCATCTCGCCGAAGTCAGATGACACCGCGACGGTCTTGGTGCCCTTGTAGCGGACCTCGGTGTAGAAGTGCGCGTCGGGCGTGCGGGTCTGCGGCACGTTCGAGCCCCACACCATCAGGTAGGTGGAGTTGTACCAGTCGGCCGATTCCGGCACGTCGGTCTGTTCCCCCCACACTTGCGGGCTGGCCGGCGGCAGGTCGCAGTACCAGTCGTAGAACGACAGGCAGGCGCCGCCGAGCAGGCTCAGGTAGCGTGCGCCGGCGGCATACGACACCATCGACATGGCCGGGATCGGCGAGAAGCCGATCACGCGGTCCGGACCGAACTTCTTCACGGTAAAGGCATTGGCCGCGGCAATGATCTCGGTGGCGGTGTTCCAGTCGGCGCGCACGAAGCCGCCCTGCCCGCGCACGCTCTTGTAGCGCGCGGCCTTCTTCGGATCCTGGCTGATCGATTCCCACGCGGCGATCGGATCCATGGTCTTGCGGGCCTCGCGCCACATCTCCATCAGGCGGCCGCGGATCATCGGGTACTTGACGCGTTGCGCGGAGTAGACGTACCAGCTGTACGAGGCGCCGCGCGGGCAGCCGCGCGGCTCATGGTTGGGCAGGTCCGGGCGCGTGCGCGGATAGTCGGTCTGCTGGGTCTCCCACGTGATCAGGCCGTTCTTCACGTAGACCTTCCACGAGCAGGAGCCGGTGCAGTTCACGCCGTGGGTCGAGCGCACGATCTTGTCGTGCTGCCAGCGGCTGCGATAGCCGTCTTCCCACTTGCGGTCTTCGTTCACCACCGCGCCGTGGCCGTCCGCATAGGTGGACTTGACGCGCGACATGAACTTCAGTCGATCCAGGAAATGACTCATTGCTTTGTTCTCCGCGAGTGCTTTGCTGCGGGCGCTCCGGTGGTTTCAGGAGCTTTGCAGGGACACTCTCAGCTTATGGGGGAGGCGGGCGGCAGCCAATTCGCTGGTGGAACAGCCGCCGCATGGCGATCGGGCTAGGCGCCGGGCGCGGGACTAGTTCGGAAGAACTAGCCCGGCCGGCGGTACTGGTGACAGGGTCAGCAGGGCATGGGCGCGTTGCGGCGCGCGTAGTGCCACCACGTCACCAGCACGCAGCTGAGGTAGAAGGCGATAAAGCAATACAGCGCGGCGTCGGCGGCGCCGGTCAGCTCCAGCGAGGTGCCGAAGCTCTTGGGGATAAAGAAGCCGCCGTAGGCGCCGATCGCACCGGAGAAGCCCAGCACCGCGGCGGATTCCTTGCCGGCGTCCTGCAATGCCTGCTTCTGTGCCGCGTCGCCCTTGCCCGCGGCAGCGCGCTGGCGCTCGGTCAGGAAGATCACCGGAATCATGCGGAAGGTCGAGCCGTTGCCGATGCCGGTCAGCGCGAACAAGGCGATGAAGGCGGCCAGGAAGAATGTGAAGTTGCCGCCGGCGCCGTCATGCGGCAGCGCCGCCAGCACCGCGAACACCGCGGCGATCATGCCGACGAAGGTCCACAGCGTGACCCGCGCGCCGCCCAGCTTGTCGGAGATCCAGCCACCCACGGGACGCGTCAGCGCGCCTACCAGCGGCCCCAGGAAGGCATAAGCGGTGGGATTGACGCCGGGGAACTGCGACTTGGTCAGCAGCGCCAGCCCCGCAGAGAAGCCGATGAACGAACCGAAGGTGCCCACGTACAGCCAGCACATCAGCCAGTTGTGCTTGCGCTTGAAGATCACCGCCTGCTCGGCAAACGATGCCTTGGCATCCGCGATGTCATGCATGCCGAACCACGCCGCCAGTGCCGACACGATGATGAACGGCACCCAGACAAAGCCCGCGTTCTGCAGCCACAGGTCATGCGTGGCGCCGTTGGCCGTGTACTGCTGCGGCTCGCCGCCGAGCGCGCCGAACACGGCGATCGACACCACCAGCGGCGTGACGAACTGCACCACCGACACGCCGAGGTTGCCGATGCCCGCGTTCAGCCCGGTGGCCAGCCCCTTCTTCGCCTTCGGGAAGAAGAAGCTGATATTGGCCATCGACGAGCTGAAGTTGGCGCCGCCCAGCCCGCACAGCAGCGCCAGCACCAGCAGCGTCGGATAGCCGGTGGACGGGTCGCGCAGCGCGAAGCCCATGCCCAGCGCGGGGATCAGCAGCAGTGCGGTGGAGATCGCGGTGAAGCGCCGCCCGCCGAACACCGGCACCAGGAATGAATAAAAAATGCGCAGCGTGGCGCCGGACAGCGCCGGCAGCGCGGTCAGCCAGAACAGCTGGTTCTTGGTGAACTGGAAGCCGGCGCGGTCGAGGTTGACCGCGACCACGCTCCACAGCATCCAGACCACGAAGGCCAGCATCAGCGCTGGGATCGAGATCCACAGGTTGCGGTAGGCGATGCGCTCGCCCTGGCTTTGCCAGAAGACCTTATTCTCGGGCTCCCAGCGGGTCAGTACGGAAGAGGACATGACAGTGTGCCTTGGTTGTTGTGCGTAACAGGGGCCGTCGCTCAGGCGGCCTGCGTGAGGCCGACGGCCTGTGCCTTGCGTTGGCGTTCGGCGCGCTGGCTGTAGTGCATCCACACCAGGCTCACGCACACGGTGCCGTACATCAGCATGAAGCAGCTGCTGCGCACGCCGGTCAGGTCGGCCAGCATGCCGAACAGCACCGGCAGCACGAAGCCGCCCAGCCCGCCAGCCAGGCCGACCACACCGGAAACCGCACCGATGTTGTGCGTGAAGTCGTTGGAGATGAACTTGAACACCGAGGCCTTGCCGATGGCAAAGGCGATGCCGACCACGAACAGCAGGAAGGTGAAGACCGTGGGCGTCAGCGCGATGCGAAACCCCTGCGGGCCGCTGGTGGTCTGGACGATGAAGTCGGTCTGCGGGTAGCTCAGCAGGAAGAAGCCGACCCAGCTCACCCACATCACCCACCAGGTGGTGCGGTGGGCGCCGTAGCGGTCGGAGATCCAGCCGCCGATGGCGCGCAGCACGCCGCCGGGCAGCGAGAAGCACGCGGCCAGGAAGGCGGCGGTCTTGATGTCGAAGCCGTATTCGCCGATGTAGTACTTGGTCATCCACAGCGACAGGCCGACATAGCCGCCGAACACCACCGAGTAGTACTGCGAGTAGCGCCACACGCGCGGGTCGCGCATCACGGCGAGCTGCTCGCGCCAGCCGACGCTGGACTTGACCAGGTGCGCCGGGTTGCTGCGCGAGAACACCCAGAACAGCAGCGCGGTGACCAGCATCGCCACCGAATACACGCGCGGCACCACGGTCCAGGTGCCGGCGGCCAGGATCATCGCCGGCGCGACGAACTTGGTCAGCGCCGCGCCCGAGTTGCCGGCGCCGAAGATGCCCATCGCCAGGCCCTGGCGCGAGCGCGGGAACCAGCGCGCCACATACGGCGTGCCGACCGAGAACGAGCCGCCCGCGAGGCCGACGAACAAGCCCAGCACCAGCAGCTGCCACAGCGTGTGCGCATACGAGATCAGCCAGATCGGGATCACGGTGGCCAGCATCAGCACGAAGAAGACGATGCGCCCGCCGTAGCGGTCGGTCCAGATGCCCAGCGGCACGCGGATCAGCGAGCCGCTGAGGACGGGCGTGGCGGCCAGCAGGCCGAATTCGGTGTCGCTCAGGCCAAGCTCCTGCTTGAGCGGGATGCCGAGGACCGCGAACAGCATCCAGACGGCAAAGCAGATGGTGAAGGCGAAAGTGCTGGACGCCAGCGTGATTGCGGCGCCGGGCGCAATGGGCTCCGGCGTGCGTGGGTGGGTGGCCATGGCCATGCTCCTGTGTCAACTTTGGCGGGGGTGATGCCAGAGTAGGGGCCGCCACTGGTGCTGCCTATTCGCCGGCCGCACAGCGCACGCGGGCGCGCAGCCTGCCTTTGGAGGTAGTTCTACCGGCGGAGGTCGCCGGCGCGGCGGCGGTGCTATCGTGCAGTCAGCGTGAATGGCATCCGTTCGCGCACCTGCGGCAAACCGTGCGCCGGATCAAGAAACCGGCGCGCGCCGCACCACCTGATTCCCGTAGCCAGCCATGGACACCATTCCCATTCTTCCCGCGCGGCGCGCGCCACCCCCTGGCAAGACGCCCGCCGGGCCGCCGCCGCGCGGCTTTGCCTTGTTTGCGCTGGGCTTCCGGCCGTTCTACCTGGGCGGGGCGGTGTTCGCCGCGCTGGCCATCGCGGCGTGGTCGGCGATGCTGGCGGGCGTCGCCGCAGTCGGCCCGGCGCCGGTGATGGCGGCGATGTTCTGGCATGCGCACGAGATGGTGTTCGGCTTTGCCGCGGCCATCGTGGTGGGCTTCCTGTTCACCGCGGGGCGGGCCTGGACCGGCCAGCCGACGCCCACCGGCGCCGCGCTGGCCGCGCTGTTCCTGCTGTGGCTGGCCGGGCGCGTGGGCATGTGGGTGGCGCCGGGAACGGCGGCCTTCGTGATCGAGGGCGCGTTCCTGCCGCTGGCCGCGCTGGCCTTCACGCGCACGCTGGCCCGCGCCGGCAACCGCCGCAACTATCCGCTGGCCCTGGCGCTGTGGCTGCTGGGCGCGGCCGATATCGCCAGCCTGTGGCTGCAGGCGCGCGGCCATGACGCCGGTGCAATGCTGGCCTGCCGCGCGGGCGTGGCGCTGGTCACGCTGTTCGTGGTGGTGATCGGCGGGCGCGTCATCCCGATGTTCACGACCAACGCGATTCCGGGGTTCCGCCTGCGGCAATACCGGCAGGTGGAGCGCATGGTGGTGCCGGCCGCGCTGCTGGGACTGGCTGCGGGGGTGCTGCCCTTGCCGGTCTGGCTGGCGGCGGCGCTGTCATTGCTGGCCGCGGCGGTGCTGGCCGTGCGCGTGGCTGGCTGGCGCAGCCATGCGGTAGGCAACCGCCCGATCCTGTGGGTGCTGCACCTGGCCTATGCGTGGCTGCCGGTGGCGCTGCTGCTGCAGGCGCTGGGTGCGCTGGGGCTGGTGATGGCGGGGCTGGCGACACATGCCTTCACTGTCGGCGTGCTTGGCGTGGCGATCATCGCCATGATCACGCGCACCGCACTGGGTCACACCGGCCGCATGCTGGTGGCCGGCCGCGCGGAAACCGCGGCGTACTGGCTGGTGGCCGCGGCTGCGGTGTTGCGGGTGTTCGGGCCGATGGCCTGGCCGGGCGGCTACCTGCACTGGGTGTGGGGAGCCGGGGCGTGCTGGGTGGCCGGGTTCGGCCTCTATGCGCTGGCGTATGCGCCGCGGCTTGCGCGTCCGCGGGTGGACGGCAAGCCGGGCTGAAGTGCGGGATCAGGGGCAGGCTTGCGCCACGGGCACGGCGGCGTGGCTGCCGTTTTCCATCCTCACGCTCAGCCACGCCACCCCCAGCGCAGCCATCGGCGCCAGGGCCGCAATCCACGGCAATGCCGCCAGCCCCGGCCCGTGATCGACCACCACGCCGCCCATCCACGCGCCCAGGCCGTTGCCCAGGTTGAATGCCGCGATATTGAAGCTCGAGGCCAGGTTCTGCCCCGCGCCCTGGGCGTGGCGCAGCACGCGCAGCTGCAGCGGCGAGACCGTGGCAAAGGCCGCGATGCCCAGGATGCCGACGAAGGCCACCACCAGCACCTGGCTGTGGATGGCCAGCGTCATCGCCGCCAGCACCAGCGTCAGCGTGGTCAGCGTGGCCAGCACCGCGCGCGTCGGGGTGCGGTCGGCAAAGCGGCCGCCGAGCACGTTGCCAAGGATCATGCCGGCGCCGAACAGCAGCAGGATCGGTGACACCGCCGCCTCGCCAAAGCCGGACACGCGCGTCAGCAGCGGCTGCACGTAGGTGATCACGGCAAAGATGCCCATCGACTGCAGCACCGTCATCAACAGGCCCAGCAGCACCTGCGGGCGGCCGATGGTGGCCAGTTCGTCGCGCAGGGCCACGGGGGCGCCGTGGTCCTGGCTCTTCTGCACCAGCAGCGCGATCACCGCCAGCGACAGCAGCCCGATCACGGTCATCGCCCAGAAGGTCGAGCGCCAGCCCAGGTGCAGGCCCAGCCAGGCGCCGGCGGGCATGCCCAGCAACGTGGCCAGCGTCAGGCCGGAGAACATCACCGAGATCGCCGAGGCGCGGCGGTGCTCCGGCACAAGCCCGGTGGCCACCACCGCGCCGACGCCGAAGAAGGTGCCATGCGTGAGCGAGGTCAGCACGCGCGCGATCATCAGCGTGGTGTAGTCGGGCGCCAGCGCGCAGGCGGCATTGCCGACGGTGTAGATCACCATCAGCGCCAGCAGCACGGCCTTGCGCGGCATGCGCCGCGTCAGCAGGGTCAGCACCGGCGCGCCGGCGAAGACGCCCAGCGCGTAGCCGGACACCAGCATGCCGGCGGCGGCGATGGTCACCTGCAGGTCGGCGGCAACCTGCAGCAGCAGGCCCATGATCACGAATTCGGCGCAGCCGATGCCGAAGGAACCGGCAGTGAGCGCGTAGAGCGCAACCGGCAGCCGGCCGCGGGCGGATGCAGCGCCGGAGGTGGCGGTGGTGGGGACTGGAGAGGCCATGTTCGGGGGGCGTCGGCAAAAAGAAGAAAGCCCGCAGTCTGCGCCTTTCCGTCTTCAGTAAAAACCGGCATGATCCATAATCAGTTTCAATGGAATCTTGAAAATCATGGACCGGATCGGCGATATCGGCCTGTTCCTGCGCGTGCTCGACCTGGGCTCGATCAGCGCCGCGGCACGCAGCCTGGACCTGTCGGTGGCGGTGGCCAGCCAGCGGCTGCAGCGGCTGGAGCGTGAACTGGGCGTGCGCCTGCTGCATCGCACCACGCGGCGGCTGCACGCCACCCCGGAAGGCGCGGTGCTGGCCGAGCAGGGGCGTGCGCTGGTGGACGACCTGGAAGCGCTGGGCACCTCGTTGCGGCAGGCCGGCACCGGGGTGTCGGGCACGCTGCGGGTGACCACGTCGTCCTCGTTCGGGCGGCTCTATATCTCGCCGCTGTTGCCGGAATTCCTGGCGCAGCATCCCGGGCTGACGCTGAGCGTCAACCTGACCGACAACGTGCTGGACCTGGTCAGCGCGGGTTTCGACCTGGCCATCCGCATCGGTGCGCTGGACGATTCGACGCTGGTCGCGCGGCGGCTGGCCAATAACCGGCGGCTGCTGTGTGCCGCGCCGGACTACCTGCGCCGGCGCGGCACGCCGCGCACCCCGCAGGACCTGGCGCGGCACGATTGCCTGGTGCTGGTGGGCAGCCAGGGCCGGCAGGATGTCTGGCGCCTGGGCGACGGCGCCGGCGGGGAGATTGCCGTGCGCGTGCGCGGCCGGATCGAGGCCAATACCGGCGAGCTGTTGTCCGATGCGGCGCTGGCGGGCTTTGGCATCGCCCTGCATTCCACCTGGCATGTCTGCGCCGACCTGCGCGCCGGGCGGCTGGTGCAGGTGCTGCCCGATTACCCGCTCGCCGACACCGGCATCTACGCCGTGATGCCGCAGCGGCGGCTGGTGCCGCCGCGCGTGCGCGCCTTTGTCGATTTCCTGGCCGGGCGCTTCGGCGACAACCCGCCGTGGGAGCAACCCGACGGCGGGTGAGCCGGCCTGCCCTACGCGGGTGGAGGCGCCGCCGCGCGCCGGTAGTCGCCAGGGGTCATGCCGGTCCAGCGGCGGAAGGCGCGGAAGAACGAGTTGGCATCGTCAAAGCCGAGCCGGAACGCGATTTCTCCGAGCGACATCGCGCCTCCGGCCAGGTAGCCGCCAGCCAGCTCGCGGCGCGCCTCTTCGCACAGCGTGCGGAAACTCGTGCCCGCCGCCATCAGCCGGCGCTGCAGCGTGCGCTCGCTGATGTCCAGGTGGCGTGCCACCGCGGCCAGGCTGAGGGCGCGGTCGCCGGCCAGCGCCTGCAGGGCCGCGCGCACATCGTCCAGCGACGCGGACGCCGGCCGCGCTTCGCGCGCGGCATGGCCCGTGCCCGCGCCGGCCGGTCCGCTGCGCACGCGGGCAGCCAGGCGCAAGGCCAGGTCACGGCGGCCGAACACGATGGCGTCTTCGGGCTCGCCAAAGCGCACCGGGCAGTCGAAGGCCTCGGTATAGCGCAGGTGCCAGTCCGGCTGGCCGATGCGCAGCGACACCCGCAGCGGATGCAGCGGCTTGCGCGTGAACTGGCGCCCGAAGGCCAGCAGCGAGCACAGCTCCATGTCGATGCGCGGTCGGGTGTCGGGCGCCTCGGGATCGCTCGGGCGGATACAGACCCAGGCTTCGTCGCCCTGGCGGCGCAGTTCGATGCGGTCGCCGGCGAGCAGCTTCTGGTAGCGCGCGATGCGCCGCAGCGCGGTGCCTAGCGACGGCCCGGCCATGGCCGTCAGGCCCGCCAGCCCGAGCAGGTCGGTCTGCATCCGGCTGCCCAGCCACAGGCCGATGGTTGGATCGCCAGTGGCACGGTAGACCGCGCAGAGCACGTGGCAGGCCTGTTGCGGGCCGGCCGCCGGCATGGCGGGCCTGAGGTCGCTGGGGTCGGAGTCGGTGTCGGATTCCGGGGCAGGCGCGAGTCCCGATACGTCGTAGCCGCCGTCACGCAGTGCGTGCAGCAGGTCACGAGGCAACGGCCCGGCCTGGATAGGCTCTTGTTGTGTCATTGTCATTATCTGGCTGGCAAGTTGGCGCAAGTGCGCCAGTGCAGCCCCCGGTAACACTGAGATTACGCGGTGCCGGTGCCCCCTTCAAGGGCGTGCGGGGGGATGAAGTGTGGCCTGGGCAGCGCAACGGCGTGCTGGCGGCGGGGGTGCCGCACCATTGCCGGGTTCCGGGGCGCCTGCAACCCGTTGCCTAAAATTTGGGCGCTCCGGTGGGTTGCCGCACAGACCGGGGCTTTCGGGGAGTGTAGGGCCAGGATATCCACAGATTCTGTGGATATCACACGCAGGTTTTCAACATGGGTTTATGCGGCTGCCGCCAAGCGCCGGATGCAGGTATGCTGGTTGGTTTGAGGGCGCGGCGTGTTGCCTGGCCGCGCCGTCATCGTGTGGCATCCATGTCGGATTTGCCGCCATCGTGCCGCCAACGTCCGCTGTTGGCCCAATCGTTCCACCTGCCCGCCGCCATGCGCCATGACCGGTCGTCCGCAGTCCTGCCTCGCCTTGCCCTGTTGCCGATGCTTGCCGCCGCCGTGGCGCTGTCCGGCTGCGTGGCGCAATACCGGGTGCCTGCCGGCGCCCCGGCCGCCAGTGTGCGGCTGCTGACCAGCACCGACGACAACACTTCGTTCACCGTGGTCGATCCGGCCAAATGCCCGGTGCCCGCGCGGCCGCTGGTGCTGGCGGGAACCGGCAGGCAGTTGTCTGCGATGGGACGGGACCGGAGCCTGGACATGGCCGGGCGCTCGCCCGAGCCGCCGGCGCGCACGCGCGAGCGGCTGGTGGAGGCGGGCCGGCGCATCTACGTGGCGGTGACCTCGGCCGCGGCGCCGCCGCTGCCCGAGCTGCGTTGCGCGGCGGGCGTGTCATTCGTGCCGGTTGCCGGCGGCCAGTATGAGATCCGCTACCAGCGGGACGAGACCGCGAGCCAGTGCTCGGCGCAGGTATTGCGCATGCAGCCGCTGGCCGGCGGCGGCGCGCGCCTGACGGCGGAGCCGACCCAGCAGGGCTTCAGGGCGCTGCGCAAGGAGTATGTCTGCCAGGCGCAGTGACGCGCCCGGCAGGCCGATGGCACCATCGATTGAAGCGGCCGTCTGAGGCAGGCGCCCGCTGGCCGCGCAGGCGGCTTACTGCTCGATCAGGAAACGCTCGGGGCGCTTGCCCAGCCATGCCGGCGCGCGGCCGCGGCCCGACCAGGTCTTGCCGGTCTTGGGGTCCATGTACTTCGGCGGCAAGGCGGATGCGGGCTTCTTGGCACTCGAGCCAGCCGGGCGGCCACGCTTGCGGCGCGGCAGGATGTCTTCGGCGGTCAGGCCGTATTCAGTCATCAGGTCCCGGATTTTGTCGATCACGCCGGCGACTTCCGTCGCACGCACTTCATTCAGCTTGGCTTCCAGCGCTTCCTTCTCAGCCAGGAGTTGCTTGTATGTCGCCATTTATATCCCCTTTCTGCAAATAGGCCGCTGCATGGTACTAGAAGTTGTGGTGTCGGTTCACCTAAAAAAATTTTACAAAAAATAACGGAGATTGCACGGACTGATTGTTTGCCGGCCTGAATTGACGGTCGCACAGCCCACGATGCAGCCGGTATTGGGCTGGGCATCGCCCGTTTTGCCCGCATTTAAGGACAATGAAAATACGCACGCCCCCGGCCTTTAGCGCCTAGACTGCTTGTCTGCGCCCGGCGCAGCCCCCTCTGACACGACTACCGGAGCCCCTGATGAGCCAGCAGATTTTTGTCAATTTGCCCGTCCGCGACCTGCAAAAGTCGATTGCCTTCTTTACGCAGTTGGGTTTTTCCTTCAATCCGCAATTTACCGACGACACTGCCACCTGCATGATCGTCGGCGAAAACATTTTCGTGATGCTGCTGACCGAAGCCAAGTTCCGCAGCTTCTCGCCCAATGAAATCTGCGATGCACGGAAATCGACTGAGGTGCTGGTTTGCCTGTCGATGGAAACCCGCGCGCGCGTGGATGAAATGGTCAATGCCGCGGTCGCGGCGGGTGGCAATACCTACAAGCCGCCGATGGATTTGGGATTCATGTACGGGCATGGATTCCAGGATCCCGATGGCCATGTCTGGGAACTGGTGTACATGGATGTGGCGGCAATGCAGGCCGGGCAATGAAGGCGATTTAGCGAAACGCCATTCGCCAAGCGCGGGACCTTTCAGGCAAACCACCAAAAAAACAGCCCGGGAAAGCAGGAAGCCCGGGCTTGAAATCCACCTGGATCACGGTGGAGGAGACATCTGGTTGTCAGCGTCCCGGGCGTGGCGCCCGGGACGCGGCAGTAGCTTTCGGCAGGATCAGATGGCCCAGCCCCCGGCATAGAACGCAGCCAGCACAACCGCGATGGCCACCGTGCCGACATTGAGCTTGCGCCATTCGCCAGCCACCACGCGGCCCACCACCAGGGTGCAGAAGCCGAGCATGATGCCGGTCACGATATTGCAGGTCAGCACGATGAACACGGCGCAGACCAGGCCAGCCATCGCGTCGACCATGTCGTCCATATGCAGGCGGCTCACGCTCGACAGCATCAGCAGGCCCACGTACATCAGCGCGGGCGCGGTGGCGTACGACGGCACCAGCCCGGCCAGCGGCGAGAAGAACATCACCGCAACGAACAGCAGGCCCACCACCACGGCGGTCAGGCCGGTCTTGGCGCCGGCCGCAACGCCGACGGTCGACTCGATGTAGGCTGCAGCCGGAGCGCCGCCGAACATCCCCGAGAAGATCGAGCTGACCGAATCCGCGGTCAGCGCGCGCCCGCCGTTGTGGATATGGCCGGCAGCGTTGAGCTGGCCGGCTTGTCCGGCGACCGCGCGGATCGTGCCGGTGGCATCGAACACCGCGGTCATCACCAGTGCCAGCACGCTCGGCAGCACCGCTGCCGTCAGCGCGCCGCGCACGTCCATGGCGCCGATCAGCGATTCATGGCCGGGTGCGCTCAGCGACGGCAGCGCGAACACGCCGGTGAACTTCACCGCCGGGTCGAAGGCCAGGCCCAGCGCGGAGATCGCGATGATCACCAGCAGGATGCCGCCCGGCACCTTGCGGCGCTCCAGGCCGAAGATCGCGGCCAGGCCCAGCACCGACATCACCACCGGGAACGAGGTGATCTTGCCCAGCGCCACCGGCAGGCCGGGGTGAGCGTTCTTGACCACCAGCCCGACTTCATTCGAGGCGATCAGCAGCAGGAACAGGCCGATGCCGATGCCGGTGCCGTGCGCCACGCCGGCGGGCAGGTTGCGCAGGATCCAGGAGCGCACGCCGGTGACGGAGATCGCGGTGAAGATCACGCCCATCAGGAACACGGCGCCGAGCGCGACTGCCGGCGACAGGCCCTGCCCCAGCACCAGCCCGAAGGCCATGAATGCGGTCAGCGAGATGGCGCAGCCGATGGCGATCGGCAGCTTGGCCCACAGGCCCATCAGCAGGGAGCCGAAGGCGGTGGTCAGGCACACCGCGACAAAGACCGCGCTGGTGTCGAAGCCGGCCTTGCCCAGCATGCCGGGAACGACAAAGACGGCGTAGACCATCGCCATGAAGGTGGTCACCCCGGCGACCACTTCCTTGCGCTGGGTGCTGCCGCGCGCGGTGATCTCGAAGAACGCGTCGATCCGGCTCCGGACTTCGGGGACTTGGGGGCGTGCAGCATCGGCTTCCGTCGCGGACGACGGATAGGGCTGTTCGATCATGATGAGCTGTCTCCTTGCGGGCGCTGCAACGTCCGTCGTACGGACTGTCGTCAGGCGTGTCTCACGTGGTTCTGGTCTGGGCTGGAGGCGCAAACCTGGCCAACCCGCTGTTATCGGTGTGCCGCTTGTCGGTGCCTCTGCGGGCGCGATCCGGGCAAGGCTGAAGGCTAGGTGACCACGCGCCATGCATCATCACCGGCAGGCAATGCGCGGCATGTGCATCGAGGAATATCGAATGTGATGATTGATCGTCTTGGGTTGATGGATTGGCATCAGGTGGCGCTTGCGGCAGGCGGCCATTATCACGCACCCCATATACGGCCTATAGGTACAGACCCGGATGATTCAGGCGCAACTTCTCTATACTAGGGATAACCCTGAGCCGCCTCCCGATCCGGGCCGAACCACGGCTCGATGTGCTTCGTGAGGCGCACCAACTTCGATCCCAACCGGAAAGGATATTCGCCATGCAAGTGCTCGCCGACACCCTCTATCGCCAGCCCGCTCAAGCCAAGGCATCGAAGCCCGCCGCCCAGCCGGCACGCGATGTTGCCTACTACGCCCGCGTGGGCGGCGGCCAATCGCTGGCCGCGCGGGTGCGCGCCTACTTTGCCCAGGGCTGGACCCTGTACGTAGCCAACGCCCGCGAGGCCGCGCCGATCCGCTGGCTGTAAGCGGGCGCGCTGCCTCAGTACATGCCGGTGCGGGCCATGAACGCGTCCAGCGTCCAGCCGCGCCCGAGCAGCAGCATGCGCGTATGCAGGCCCTCACGCACGGGCGCGTCGACGGCCTGGCCCAGCCAGGTCAGCGTCTTCTGGCGCAAGTCCACATAGCCCATCGGGTAATCGGCGGCCAGCGCCTGCCATAGGGCGTTGGCGCCGGCCGACTGGCGCGCCCCGCTCAGCAGGCACAGCCCGCCGTCCAGCGCCCAGCGGTACAGCGCCCGAGCCAGGCCGCGGCGCTGGTAAGCGGGCGCAAACTTTGTGTGCGGCGCCCGTACCCATGGGTCGGCCCGGCGGCCGACCTCGATCAGCCGGTTGAAGACGGTATAACCGGCCAGCCGGCGCTGCATCACATCTTCCACATACACGTAGTACTCGCCGTCGGCCTCGCGATAGCGCAGGCGCAGGCCTGGCGCGCCCGCTGGCAGCGCCGGCATCGCATTCAGGCGGTCGCCGGGTTGGCCGATGCGGTCGTGCAGGGCACCCAGCTCGCGTTCGATATCGCCCGGCGCCAGCTCAACATCGATGCGCAGTTCGAGCGCGCGCGCCAGGGCCGGCGCCGGCAGGCGCAGGGCATGGAAATTCGCCATGGCAAGACTCCACCGGGCTCAGGGATTGAGGATCAGGTAGAGGGCGGCAAGCGCCACCATGGCGCAGAGGGTATGGCGGTAGAGCGGGGACATGTCTGGCTTTCTCCTGGCTGCATGATCAAGCGGGTGCCAGATGGCATCCGCGACATGGGCCGTGCGGGAAAGCTCAGGGCTGGAGGGTGGCGTCCCGAGCTGCCCGCACGGCCAGGAAAAGCACGGCGCGGCGGACCTGGGCGTACGCGTGGAAGCGGTCGGCCAGGTCGATGGCGGCGCCCGCGCGCTGCGCGGCGCGCACGCCTGCCGCCGGCAGGGCCGGGCGGTTCAGGGTGGCGAAGCGGACAGTGCGAAGCATGGGTATGGGGCGCGAAAGCATCGGGGAACATTGCTTATGCCACACTTTACGCGCAATGTCCAGGCAAGTTGCAGGCTTCCGCTTTTAACTCCGTGCTACTTCGTACTCATGGTGGCTGTGGCCGGCCTGCCGGCCACAGCTCCGCCATCTTTAATTGTGAACACTGTCTACATGTACTAGACTCGGAAGCATCGTTCACCGGCCTTCTTGCAGGAGCCAAGATGACGACTTCCCCCATTCCCGAAACCGACACCGGCCCCGTCAGGCTGCTGGTGGCCACCACCAAGGGCGCCTGGTTCCTGACCAGCGACGCCGCGCGTCGCAGCTGGCAGATCGAGGGCCCGACGTTCCTCGGCCATACCATCCACCATATCGTGCAGGACCCGCGTGAACCGTCGCGCATGCTGATGGCGGCGCGCACCGGCCATCTGGGCCCGACCGTGTTCCGCTCCGCCGACGGCGGCCGCAACTGGACCGAAGCCGCGCGCCCGCCCGCCTTCGACAAGGCCCCGGAGGGCGAGACCGGCCGCGTCGTCGACCACGTGTTCTGGCTCACGCCCGGCCACGCCAGCGAGCCCGGCGCCTGGTATGCCGGCACCTCGCCGCAGGGCCTGTTCCGCAGCGCCGACCACGGCGTGACCTGGGAGCCGGTATCAGGCTTCAACGACCACCCGAACTGGCGCACCTGGACCGGCGGCGAGCAGGACGGCACGCCCGACGGCCCCAAGATGCATTCCGTGCTGGTCGATCCGCGCGACGCGCGCCACCTGTATATCGGCATGTCCAGCGGCGGCGTGTTCGAGAGCACCGACGGCGGCGCGGACTGGAAGCCGCTGAACCGCGGCAGCCTCGCCACCTTCCTGCCCGACCCCAATCCCGAATACGGCCAGGATCCGCACTGCATGCTGCAGCATCCCGCCGACCCGGACATCCTGTACCAGCAGAACCACTGCGGCATCTATCGCATGGACCGCCGCGAAGGCGTGTGGAAACGCATCGGCGAAGCCATGCCGGCGGAAGTGGGCGATATCGGCTTCCCCATCGTCGCCCACCGCCGCGATCCGCGCACGGTCTGGGTGTTCCCGATGGATGGCAGCGACGTCTGGCCGCGCGTCAGCCCGGGCGGCCGCCCGGCAGCCTATGTCACGCGCGATGCCGGCGAAACCTGGCAACGGCAGGACCGCGGCCTGCCGGCCGAACAGGGCTGGTTCACGGTCAAGCGCCAGGCCATGGCCACCGACGGCCACGCGCCGGTGGGCGTGTACTTCGGCACCACCGGCGGCGAGATCTGGGCCAGTGCCGATGAGGGCGAGGGCTGGCAATGCATCGCCCGCAACCTGCCGCAGGTCTACGCGGTCACCGTGGCGCGCCCTGCCTGAATGCCATCAGCCGACCGGAGAACTTCCATGCAGGTCCGTATCGCGACGCCGCTCTTCTCCTATACCGGACAGCGCGAATACGTCGAGGCCCGTGGCGCCAGCATCGCCGAGCTGCTCGACGACCTCGACCGCCAGTTCCCCGGCATGCGCTTTCGCATCGTCGATGAGCAGGGCAAGCTGCGGCCGTATATCCGCGTCTTCGTCAACCGCGCGCAGCTGATGCGGCTGGACGCGCCATTGAAGGAAACCGACGAGGTGCATATCCTGCAGGCGCTGGCGGGCGGGTAAGCGCCCGGCTACAGCGCCTGCAGGTACGGCCACGGGTAGATGCCGCGGTCGTGCCCGTCGCTGAACACGATCTGCACGCCATAGCCCATTTCGCCGAGGGCGACGATTTGCGTGTCGCCTGGCCCGGCCTCCGAGGGCTTGCCGCGGCAGGCGGCGCAACGGCAGGCTGCGCGCAAGCGGCCCGGGTCCAGCGACTGGCACTGGCCGTCTGGCCAGTAGACGCGCAGCGCGCCGTTGGCGCGGGAGAGCTCCAGGCGCGTAGGTACGACCATGCCGCCGCTCATGCATGACCCTCCGGCGCGCCGATCTGCGCCAGCGCAATGCGCACGGCCTTGCGTACCTCCGGATCGGCATCGTCGGCGGCTGCGGCAAGGGCCGGCACGGCTGCCGCATCCCGCAGGCTCCCCAGCGACAGCGCGGCCTCCTTGCGCAGGTTGCTGATGGCGTGGGCCAGCTGCACCGTCAGCGGCACCAGCGCCGCACGGTCGCGCAGCTTGCCGAGAGCCCTGGCGGCCTGCAGGCGGACCTGCCAGTAGCGGTCTTCCAGCGCGTCGATCAACGGGTCCACGGCTTCAGGGAATTTCAGTTTTCCCAGCGTCTGCGCGGCTTCTTCCCGCACCTGCCAGGCGCCGTCGCGCAGGGGCCGCCAGCAACGCATCGCGCGCCGACGGGTCGGCAGCCAGGCCGAGCGCGCCGGCGGCGGCGCGCCTGACGTCGGTATCGGCATCGCTGGTCGCAGCTTGTGCCAGCGCGGGCAGGGCTTCGCTGCGCCTGAGCCAGCCCAGCACGGCCACGGCTTCGCGGCGCACCGGGGCGGCCGCGTCGGACAGTGCCGCCATGGCCGCATCGAAGCCGGCCGCATAGCGCAGCTCGCGCAGGCCGCGCCACGCGGCCGCCCGGACAAAGGGATCGCGGTGCGTGACCCACGGCAGCAGGGCGGCACCGGAGGCGGGCGCCTTCAGTTCCGACAGTCCCTGTGCTGCGGCTTCGGCCACCTCGCGGCTGGGGTCGGCCAGTGCCGCGGCCAGCGCCGGGACGACCGCTTCCTGCTCCCAGCTGGCCAGCGTGCGCGCGGCTTCCGCGCGCACGGATTCGGCAGGGTCCGATTGCAGGCGCTGCAGCAGCAGCGGCACGCCGTCTTCATCCTCCAAGTCGGCAAGTTGCAGCACGGCCACGCGTCGCACCGCGGGGTCGGGGTCGGCCAGGCGCAGCGTCAGCGCGCCGATGGCGGGATCGAGATCCAACAGGGATTCGTCAGGCAGGGTGGAAGCTTGCGGCATGGATGGCAGTCAGGTCGATAGCGGTCAGGCGGCGGTCGCGAGCGCGCTGGCCTGGGTGTGGTCGTGCAGCAGGCCGCGGCAGCGGCGCTTGAGCCGGATGAAATCGTCGTCGGTCATCAGCTCGGCGCGGCGGGGCCGCTCGAAGGGGATGGCGATATCTTCAAGGATGCGTCCGGGCCGTGGCGACATCACCAGCACGCGGTCGGCCAGGAACAGCGCCTCGTCGATGTCATGGGTGACGAAGGCCACGGTGGTGCGCATCCGCGCCCAGACCTCGAGCAGCAGGGCTTGCATATGGGCGCGGGTCTGCGCGTCGAGCGCACCGAAGGGCTCGTCCATCAGCAGCACGCGCGGCCGGTTGATCAGCACGCGCGCAATCTCCGCGCGCTGCTGCATGCCGCCGGAAAGCTGGGCGGGGTAGCGCTGCGCGAAGCCACCCAGGCCGACCAGGTCCAGCAGGGCCTGCGCCTCGCGCTTGCGCTCGGCGGTGGGCACGCCCTGCATCTTCAGGCCGAAGGCGACGTTGTCGAGCACGCGCTTCCACGGGAACAGCGAGTGCTGCTGGAACACCAGCCCGCGCTCCGGCGCGGGGCCGCGCACTGGCGCCCCGTCGAGCAGGATCTCGCCCGCCGCCGCCGGCAGGTGTCCGGCGATGGCGCCCAGCAGCGTGGACTTGCCGCAGCCCGACGGCCCCAGGATGCAGACGAACTGCCCTGCGGGAATGTCGATGGATAGCTGGTGCACGGCGGTGAAGGCGGCATCGCCCTGGCCCAGCGCCACATCCAGGCCGCGCACCTGCAGGCGGCCCGCGCGGATCGGTTGGCTCGTCATGTGCGCACCTGCTGCAGGCGGGTCCACGGCATCAGCCACGCACCGAAGCGCTTGATCAGCGCGCTGCTGCCCATGCCGAAGGCACCGATCAGCAGCATGCCGACGACGATGTCCGCATAGTTCTGCAGGCTGTAGGCCTCCCACGTGTAATAGCCGATGCCGTACTGGCCGGCGATCATCTCGGCGGTGACCAGGCAGAACCAGGACGTGCCCATGCCGATCGCCAGCCCGGTGACGATACTCGGCAGCGCCGCGGGCAGCAGCACCTCGGGGAAGACGGTCCAGCGGCGCGCGCCCAGGCTGCGCGCCGTGGCGACCAGGCGCGGGTCGGTGCGCTCCACGCCGTGGATGGTGTTGAGCAGGATCGGGAACAGCGCCCCGATGAAGGTGATGAAGATCATGCTCAGCTCCGAAGACGGGAACATCAGGATTGCCAGCGGAATCCACGCCACGCCGAGGATCGGGCGCAGCACCTCCAGCGGCGGCAGCAGCAGGTCTTCCAGCCAGCGCGAGCGGCCGATCGCCATGCCGAGACGATGCCCGCCACGGCCGCCGCGCCAAAGCCGGCAAACACGCGGTACAGGCTGTTGCCCAGGTGCAGCACCAGCTTGGGTGACTGCAGCAGTTGCCAGGCCGCCGGAACCACATCGCTGGGCGCGGGCACGTTGGCGAAGGTGACGCGGGTCCCAGCCCTGGCGCTTGTGGAGGGCTTTCATGGGGTCATCTCTGTGGTGCTGTTGTCATGAAGCGGGGCAATCAACGCAGCAGGTACGGGATCTCGACCCTGACCGCGCCCGTCGGGCAATCCTTCTCGCAGGGCATGCAGTACCAGCACTCGTCGAACTGCATGAATGCCTTGCCTTTGGTCAGGTCGATGGCCAGCAGGTCCATCGGGCAGACATCGACGCAGACCGTGCAGCCCTTGTCGGCAATACACTTGTCTTCATCGATGGTGACCGGCGCGCTGCTGCGCTGGGCGATCTCATGCGGGGTGTAGGCCATGGCGTGGGTTCCTTCAGGCGGCAGCCAGGGTGGCGGGTTCGGCAGTGGCGGCCGTGGCGGCAGCCTGGCCGCGGCTGACACGCAGCCGCTGGTAGGCGGTGGCGTCGCCGCCTGCCACCGGGACGATGTACGGCTCGATCGCGCGCTTGTGGCTGACCATGCGCCCGGCTTCATCCTTGCTCAGGTGCGTATGGCAGAACCAGTCCGCATCATTGCGCTGCGGATAGTCGACGCGATGGTGGTAGAGACCCCAGCGGCTCTCGGTGCGGAACAGGGAAGCACGTGCCGCCATCTCCGCGCAGTCGCGGATCGCCATTACCTCGACCGCGCGCATCAGCTCGTGCGGATTGGCGGCGCGGATCTGGCCGATGTCCTCGGCGATGGCGTCAAAGCGCTGCAGGCCGATTTCCATCTTGCGCGTGACCTTGGGCGGCTGCAGGTAGTCGTTGACCATGCGGCGCAGCTTGTATTCCACCTGGGCGGGCGGCAGGCCACTCTCTCGCGCCAGCGGTGCGAACACGCGCGCGCGCTCCGCCTCGACCTGGGCCGCATCGGCTTCAGGCAGGCCGCGGCCGGCGACGTAGCCGGCCGCGTTGTGCCCGGCAAACCAGCCATAGGTGAAGGCGCCCAGCATGTAGTTGTGCGGCACGGCGGCCATGTCTCCGGCTGCGTACAGGCCCGGCACGGTAGTCTCGGCGCGCTCGTTCACATGCACGCCGGAAGCGCTGTGGCCGCTGCAGAAGCCGATCTCCGAGATATGCATCTCCACCATCTGCCTGCGGTAGTCGGTGCCGCGCCCGGCGTGGAACTGGCCGCGGCTGGGCCGTTCGTTGGTGTGCAGGATCGTCTCGATGGTCTGGATGGTTTCTTCCGCCAGGTGGTCAAGCTTCAGGAACACCGGGCCGTTGCCGCCCTGGAGCTCCTGGTAGAACTCCCACATCATCTGGCCGCTCCAGTAGTCGCATTCGATAAAGCGCTCGCCCTTGCCGTTGGCGGTATAGCCGCCCAGCGGGCCGGTCACGTAGGCGCAGGCCGGGCCGTTGTAGTCCTTGATCAGCGGATTGATCTGGAAGCGCTCCAGGTTGGCCAGCGCGGCGCCGCCATAATAGGCCATGGCATAGCCGTCGCCGGCATTGGTCGGGTTCTCGTAGGTGCCCATCAGGTAGCCGGAAGCGGGCAGGCCCAGGCGGCCGGCCGCGCCGCAGCACAGGATCACGGCGCGCGCGCGGATCACGTGGAAGTCCGCGGTGCGGCAGTCGAAGCCCATCACGCCGCCGGCGGCGCCGCTGGCGTCGGTCAGCACGCGCGTGGCGACGATGCGGTTGGTGATCTCTACGCGCGCGCGCTTGAGCTGGCGGTACAGCACCTTCTTGACGTTGTGTCCTTCCGGCATCGGCAGCACATAGGAGCCCATGTGATGGACCTTCTTCACTGCGTAGTCGCCGGTCTCGTCCTTCTCGAACCTGACGCCCCAGCGATCCAGCTGCTCGATGGTGGCAAAGCTGTGACGCGCGTAGGCATAAACGGTGGACTGGTCGACGATGCCGTCGTTGGCCACGGTGATCTCGCGGGTGTACTGCTCGGGCGTGGCGTGGCCGGGGATCACGGCATTGTTCAGCCCGTCCATGCCCATCGAGATGGCGCCGCTGCGCTTGACGTGCGCCTTGTCGAGCAGCAGCACGCGCAGCGCGGGGTTGCGTTCCTTGGCCTTGATCGCGGCCATCGGGCCGGCGGTGCCGCCGCCGACGACAACGATGTCGTATTCGTGAGTCAGGGTATTCATGCGGAGGGCTTCCCCTTGCTGGCTGGTTTGCGGGGCCGTGCACGGCCGGCCGGGCTGGTGACGCTGGCGGCTGGCGCGGTCTTGTGCCGGTCTGCGCGCAGCCGGTACTGGAACGCGTCGCCGCGGAAGTAGAGGAACTCGTAATCGATCGGCGTGCCTTGCGCGTCATGGGTCAGGCGTTCGATGCGCAGTACCGGCGCGCCTTCCTGGATGCGCAGGGCCTGGGTCAGGTCGTCGTCGGCGAGGATGGCGTCGACACTCAGGTCGGCATGGCCGAGCTTCACGCCACAGTCGTTTTCCAGGATCAGGAAGATGTCGCGCGTGGCCAGGTCGGCAGTGAGCAGGCGGCGGCCGACGGCCTCGGGCGCCCAGGTCAGCTCCAGCGACACCGGCTCGCGGTTGAGCAGGCGCACGCGCCGGATCTCCACCACCGGATCGCCTTCGCGCAGCCGCAGCTGCGTGGCAACGTGACGGCTGGCAGGTACGCATTTGCAGCTGCGTATCTGGTTCAGGATCTCGTAGCCCATGCTCGACATGGCCTCGGCAAAGCCTTGCAGCGAGGTCACGTTCTGGAAGGCGCGGGGCTTGGAGACGAAGGTGCCCTTGCCATGGATCTTGAAGATCAGCCCCTCCTTCTGCAGGTCGCCCAGCGCCTGGCGCACGGTGATGCGGCTGGCGCGAAAGCGCTCGCCCAGCTCGCTTTCCGACGGCATCTGGTGGTGCGGCGGATAGGTGCCGTCCAGGATGCGGGCGCGCAAGGCGTCCTTGATTTGCGTATAGAGCGGCAGCGGGATCGGTGCCGGCATGGCGGCGGCGGGGACGGGTACCACGTTGGTCCGGGTCGTCATGGGGATCGACATAGCGTGTTATGACAAGTTGGGAACCACTATATGGACGACGCTGTGCCGGAGGAACGAAGCAATCCGGATATGCAAGGATGAAATCCGAACATGCGCTGCGTGTGCCTCTCAACTCCCGTTGCCCCGCGCCGATATCCAGTCATGAACCCTGCCGTCCGCCATCCGCCGCGGCCGCAGGCAGATGACAACGACGGCGGCAAAAACCACACGCACGGCACGGGAGCGCAGCATGAGCAGTTCCATGAGGGACATCGACGAACGGACCAACCTGACCAACAACAACCAGTTCGAGCTGCTGCTGTTCCGGCTTGGCGAAGCCGAGCATTCCGGCCAGACGGAGCTGTTCGGGATCAATGTCTTCAAGGTGCGCGAGATCCTGGTGATGCCGCACGTGACGACCGTGGTGGGGGCCGACCCGTCGATCCTGGGCATGGCGGATATCCGCGGCCAGGTGATCCCGGTGATCGACCTGCCCCGGCTGGTGGGCTGCAAGCCGCGCAGCGGCCTGGGCATCCTGCTGGTGACGGAATATGCACGTTCGACGCAGGGCTTCGCGGTGGAGGCAGTGGAGGAAATCGTGCGCCTGGAGTGGAACCAGGTGCATTCGGCCGAGGCCAGCGTGCGGACCGGCCACGTCACCAGCATCGCCAAGCTGGACGGGGACACTGCCGGGGGCACGGACCCGTCGCGGCTGGTGCAGGTGCTGGACGTCGAGCAGATCCTGCGCGATGTGCTGCCGACGCGGCAGCCGGACGTGGATCCGGGCACGGTCGGCCCGCAGTTGAGCCTGCGCCCCGGCGCCAAGGTCATTGCCGCCGACGATTCGGCACTGGCGCGCGGCCTGATCGAGCAGGGGCTGAAGGCGCTGGGCGCGCCGGTGGTGATGACCAAGTCCGGCAAGGAGGCATGGGAGCTGCTCGACCGCATCGCCGCCGAGGCGGCCAGCCATGGCAGGTCAGTGCAGGACGAGGTGGCGCTGGTGCTGACCGACCTGGAGATGCCAGAGATGGACGGTTTCACCCTGACCCGCAAGATCAAGGCGGACAGCCGGCTGAAGTCGCTGCCGGTGGTGATTCACTCGTCACTGTCCGGAGAGGCCAGCGAGGAGCATGTGCGCAAGGTGGGCGCGGACGCTTATGTGGCGAAATTCGTGGCCAAGGAACTGGCCGACACCATCCGCGAAGTGCTGACGCGCTGAGCGCCCCGTGGCGGAAGAATCGCAACAGGCACAAAATTCGAACGCCCGCAACCATTCCCGTAGCCCGGCGGGTTGCCTATAAAACGGGCACTCCAGTGAATTCCAGCACCGGCGCGCCCTTTGCGGTTGTCAAGAGGGGGGATATCCACTGAAGCTGTGGATAGTTCCTGTGGACAAGTCGGGCCTCCCGGCCGTGACTGCCCGGGAGGCCCGGCGGCGGCCGGCGTGCCCCCCACGCCCGGCCGCACTCCCTGGCGCTGGCGCTCCTCGCTCCCCCTTACTTGGGCTGCTCCACCGTGCGCAGGTAGGGCTTCAGGGTCTTGAAGCCCTGCGGGTACTTCTTCTTGGCATCCTCGTCCGAGACCGAAGTCGGGATGATGACGTCCTCGCCCGGCTTCCAGTTCACCGGCGTGGCCACGGTGTGCTTGGCATTGAGCTGCAGCGAATCCAGCAGGCGCAGCACCTCGTCGAAATTGCGCCCGGCGCTCATCGGGTACACCAGCATGGCCTTGACCTTCTTGTCCGGGCCGATGATGAACACCGAGCGGATGGTGGCATTGTCTACCGCCGTGCGCGGGCCGCTGCCGCTGGCCTCGGGGTGGATCATGTCGTAGAGCTTGGCCACCTTCAGGTCGGCGTCGCCGATCATCGGATAGTTGATGGTGCAGTTCTGCGTTTCCTCGATGTCCTTGACCCAGCGCTGGTGGTCGCCGACCGGGTCGATGCTCAGGCCGATGATCTTGGTATTGCGCTTGTCGAATTCGGGCTTGAGCCGGGCCATATAGCCCAGTTCGGTGGTGCACACCGGCGTGAAGTCCTTGGGATGCGAGAACAGGATGGCCCAGTTGTCGCCGATCCACTCATGGAAGCTGATCTTGCCTTCCGTGGTGTCGGCGGTGAAATCAGGGGCTTGCTCGCCCAGTCGAATCGCCATGGTTGCGCTCCTTGCAGTTGGCGTGGTTTGGATACGCGCGTCGCCGCGCACTGTTGCCCGCTATCGCGCTGTCTCGTTGTTCGCCCGGCCGCCTAGCGGAAGACCAGCACCGGGATCGTGCTGTGGGTCAGGACCTTGTGGGTCTCGCTGCCGATCAGCAGCGCCTGCAGCCCGCGCTTGCCATGCGACGACATCACGATCAGGTCGCAGTCGCGCTGCTGCGCGCACTGGATGATGGCCTGCCAGGGATGGTCGTCGGTGGCGGTGACGGTCTCGCAGGCCACGCCGGCCTGCGCCGCGGTGTGGCTGAGCGTGGCCAGGAAGGTATCCGCGTGGCGCGCTGCTTCTGCGGCAAAGGTGTCCTTGGTGTCCTGCAGGCTGGTCAGCCGGTAGGTCAGTACGTGGTACTCGGGAATCACATGCAGCCCGGTCACGCGGGCGCCGATGCGGCTGGCAAAGGCCATGGCGCGGGCCGCCATCGCGTCGGCGCGTGCGGAGCCGTCGGTAGGCACAAGGAGGTGCTTGAACATGATGGGCCTCCGATTGCAGAAGTTTGCCGCGTCCGCCCTGGCCCATACCCCGTACGCCCGGGCGAGCCAATCCAGTATAGGAATTGAGTGGCATAAGCGACAGTGCAGGCGTGGCGAATATCACGGCGCGAGCTGCAAGCCGGCGGGCATTAACATGCTGTTATCATCCAATGCACCATCATCATCCTGCACGAACCCGAGGGATTGACGCATGATCGCGCTGCGCGAAGCTTGGCTGGCCGGACTGTTCCGACGCGGCAACTGGCTGCCGAACATCGTGTCGGGCGTGATCGTCGGGGTGGTGGCGCTGCCGCTGGCCATGGCGTTTGCGATCGCGTCGGGCGCCAAGCCGGAGCAGGGCCTGTACACGGCCATCGTCGCCGGGCTGGCGGTGTCGCTGTTCGGCGGCAGCCGGCTGCAGATCGCGGGGCCCACCGGCGCGTTTATCGTGGTGCTGTCCGCCGTGACCGCGCGCCACGGCATCGACGGCCTGCAGATCGCCACCCTGATGGCGGGGCTGATCCTGCTGGCGATGGGGCTGACGCGGCTGGGCAGCGTGATCCGGTTCATTCCCGCACCGGTGATCGTCGGCTTCACGGCTGGCATCGGCGTGATCATCTTTGTCGGCCAGTGGCGCGATTTCTTCGGCCTGCCGCCGGTCGCCGGCGAGCATTTCCACGAAAAACTCTGGCACCTGCTGCAGGCGCTGCCGCAATGGCACCCGGCCACCACCGCGCTGGCGCTGGGCAGCCTGGCGCTGGTAGTGGGCGCGCCGCGCGTGCGCTGGCTGCGGCGCATCCCCGGGCCGCTGGTGGCGCTGCTGGTTGCCACCGCGGTGCAGGCGCTGTTCCGCTTTGACGGCGTCGCCACCATCGGCACCGCCTTTGGCGGCCTGCCGCGCGGGCTGCCCGTGCCCGCGCTGCCGGACATCACGCTGGCGCGCGTGCTGGAGCTGGCCGGGCCGGCCTTCACCATCGCCATGCTGGGCGCGATCGAGTCATTGCTGTCCGCGGTGGTGGCCGACGGCATGGCTGGCACGCGGCACGATTCCAACCAGGAGCTGGTCGGCCAGGGCATCGCCAATATCCTGGCGCCGCTGTTCGGCGGGTTTGCCGCCACCGGCGCCATTGCCCGCACCGCCACCAATATCCGCAATGGCGGCAACAGCCCGCTGGCCGGCGTGGTGCATGCGCTCACGCTGGTGATGGTGCTGCTGTTCCTGGCGCCGCTCGCGGCCAGCGTGCCGCTGGCGACGCTGGCCGCGATCCTGTTCGTGGTGGCTTACAACATGAGCGAGGGGCGCCAGTTCGCGCGCATGGTCCGCCGCGCGCCGCGCGCCGACGTCGCCATCCTGCTGATCACCTTCACCCTGACCGTGCTGACCGACCTGGTGGTGGCGGTCAATATCGGCGTGATCCTGGCCATGCTGCAGTTCCTGCGGCGCATGTCGGCGTCAGTCGAGGTGGCGCGCCAGGATGTCGTGGACGTAGAGCGGGAACTCGGCGATACCGGCGCCGGCCTGCCCGCGCGGATGCCGGCGGGCGTGCTGGTCTATGCCATCGACGGACCGTTCTTCTTCGGTGCCGTGGAAGCCTGCGAGCGCGCACTGGTGCAGACCCATACCGAGCCGCGCGTGCTGCTGATCCGCCTGGGCCGCGTGCCCTTCATGGACATGACCGGGCTGCAGACGCTGGAGGCCGTGATCGTGACGCTGCAGAAACGCGGCGTGGCGGTGGTGCTGGCCGAAGCCAACGAGCGGGTCAGGGAAAAGCTGGCGCGCGCGGGCGTGCTGGCGGCGCTGGGGGAGGGCAACTACGTGGATTCGCTGGCGCAGGCGGTGCAGCGCTGCGGCGAGCTGGCAAGCGAAGCTGCAGGCGAGGGCGACGCCCCGCGCTGAGTCACTTCTTCTGCCGGGTGCTGCCCGCAGGCTTGGGCTTGGTGGCATATTCCACGCCATGCTGGGCCAGGTACTCGCGGATCAGCTGGCGCACGACCTGCGACGGTGTCAGGTCCTGCGAGGCGCACAGGGTTTCAAAGGCCTTCTTCTTGACCGGATCGATCAGGATGGTAAGGCGGGCGGTCTTGGATTCCATGAGGGGTGTCCGGCTGTCCGGATAGGTCCGGCTTGACGGCAGCGGCGATCGGAAACGCATTATATACAGGGCCACCGCAGCGCCCGATTCCCGATCGGTGCCAGCACACCGGCGGTTTGCTCCCCTCTTCCGCTTGCGGGAGAGGGGAGCGTACACGAGGGGCGGCAGTATTCTCCGAGGCTATTGGCTCGTCGGCTCCCTGTTGCCTTCCACCGCTACGCCGCCATCTCCAGATCCGCAATCACCGCCGCCAGAAACCGTGCCGCCTCCCCACCCGTCACCACGCGATGGTCAAAGGTCAGGCTCAGCGGCATCACCCGGTGCACCGCCGGCACGCCGCCGGCTGCCACCACTTCCTCGCGCACGCGTCCCGCACCCAGGATTGCCACGGTCGGCGGCACCACGATGGGCGCGGCATAGCGCCCCGCGATCATGCCGAAGTTGGACAGCGTGATGGTGTTGCCGCGCATCTCTTCCGGAGCAATGGTGCGCGCGCGGATGTCGGCGCGCATGCGGTCCAGGCCGTGGCGCAGGTCCGCGGCATCGCGGTTGCCGACGTCGCGCAGCACGGGCACGAACAGGCCCTCGGGCAGGTCCGCCGCGATGCCGACGTCGATCTTCTTGAGCACGTGGCGGCGGGCGGTCTGGCCTTCGTACCAGGCATTGAGGCCGGGCTCGGCGCGGCAGCCGGCCACCAGGGCGCGCACCAGCCGGATGGTCACATCGGCGCCGGGCTGCCAGGCGTGGATGTCGGCGTCGTCCATCACCGTGGCGGCGGCCACTTCGGCCTGTGCCCGCGCCATGTTCTGCGCCATCGCCCGGCGCACGCCGCGCAGCTGTTCCGGCGCGCCCAGCTCGGCCAGCGTGCTGGCTACCCGCTCCACGTCGGCGGCGGTGACCACGCCCTCGGGACCCGATGCCGTGGCCATTGCCAGGTCCACCCCGAGCCGGCGCGCCAGCGCGCGCACCGCCGGCGTGGCCTTGACGCGCGCGGCCATCGCCGCGGCGGGTGCCGCGGAGCCCGCGGGCGCGGCTTCATTGACCACGTGCGTGCCGACCTGGACCGAGCCCACCACGGTGCCGGCGTCGGCATCGTCGCCCGCACCCTCGACGCCGACCAGCGGCGCGCCAAGGTGGACGATATCGCCGGGCTGCGCAAACAGCTTGGCGATGGTGCCGGCATAGGGCGACGGGATTTCCACGATGGCCTTGGCCGTCTCCACGGACAGCAGCGGCTGGTCAGCGGCCACGGTGTCGCCGGTCTTGACGTGCCAGGTCACGATCTCGGCCTCCTGCAGGCCTTCGCCCAGGTCGGGCAGCTTGAAGACTCTCATCGGCACTCCTTGCCTATCGTCGGCAACTCTCGCGTTACGCTGCCATCGCCTTGCGCGCCGCGTCGACGATGCGGGCGACGCCAGGCAGGTAGGTGTATTCCAGCCGCGCCAGCGGCACCACGGTGTCGAAGCCGGTCACGCGCTGCACCGGCGCGGCCAGTGAGTAGAGGCCCGCGTCGGCCAGCTGCGCCGCGATCTCGGCGCCGAAGCCGGCGGTGCGCGGGGCCTCGTGCACGATCACGCAGCGGCCCGTGCGCGTCACCGATTCCAGGATGGTCTGCATGTCCAGCGGCTTGAGCGTGGCCACGTCGATGACCGTGGCCGTCACGCCTTCGCCGGCCAGTGCGTCCGCGGCGGCGAGCGTCTCCTGCACCATCGCGCCCCAGCTCACCAGCGTGATGTCGCTGCCTTCGCGCAGCGTGAAGCAGGTGTCCAGCGGCAGCGCGGCGCCGTCGTCGGCCACTTCCTGGCGGAACAGGCGGTACAGCCGCGTGGGTTCGAGGAAGATGACCGGGTCCGGATCGGCGATGGCCGCCAGCAGCAGCCCGTACGCGCGCGCGGGCGATGAAGGCACCACCACGCGGATGCCGGGCATATGCGCGAACATCGCCTCCGGGCTTTCGGAATGATGCTCGGGTGCATGGATGCCGGCACCGCACGGCGAGCGCACCACCATCGGACATGACAAGCGCCCGCGCGTGCGATGCCGCATGCGTCCGGCGTGGTTGATGATGTGATCGACCGCCGGGTAGATAAAGCCGGTGAACTGGATCTCGGCCACCGGCTTGAGCCCCATTGCCGCCATGCCGATCGCCGCGCCGACGATGCCGCCTTCGGCCAGCGGCGTATCCATGACGCGCGCCGCGCCAAAGCGCGCCTGCAGGCCCGCGGTGGCGCGGAACACGCCGCCATTGACGCCGATATCCTCGCCCAGCAGCAGCACATCGGGATCGTGCTCCAGCGCATGGGCCAGCGCCAGGTTGACTGCTTCGACCAGATTGATTTCCGCCATGGTTCGCTCGCTGTGGTCGCCAGGTGAAGGCGCAGGGTTTGCTGGTTATCCGTGCGGCGCCGGGAAGCGCCGGGCAATCTCCAGCTGCGCCTGCAATTCGGCCGGCATGGTTGCGTACAGGCAGTCGAACATCGCGGCCGGGTCCGGCTGCGGCACGGCCAGGTAAGTCTCCACGGCCTGCGCCACCTGCTGCGAGCAGGCCTTGACCAGCGCTTCCTCGCGCGCCGCGTCCCACGCGTGCAGCGCCAGCAGGTGCGTGCGCAGCCGCAGCAGCGGCTCTTCCTGCCAGTGCGCCTTGACGCTGGCCTCGTCGCGGTAGCGCGAGGCGTCGTCGGCGGTGGTGTGGTCGCCCAGGCGGTAGGTGATGGCCTCGATCAGCGCCGGGCCGCCGCCGTCGCGCGCGCGCGCGATGGCCTCGCCGACGCGGTGCCGCACCGCGACCACGTCGTTGCCGTCGACCTGCTCGCCGGGGATGCCGGCGGCAATGGCCTTCTGCGCCAGCGTCTGCGCCGCGGTCTGGCCGCTGCGCGGCATCGAGATTGCCCACTGGTTGTTGTTGATCACGATCACCAGCGGCGCGTGCCACGCGCCGGCCATGTTCATGCCCTCATAGAAATCGCCCTTGGAGGTGCCGCCGTCGCCCAGCAGGCAGACCGCCACGCGCGGCTCGCCGCGCAGCTGGAACGCATAGGCGGCGCCGGCCGCGTGGCAGACCTGGGTGCCGATCGGCACGCAGTTGGCAAAGTCATGCGGCGCCGCCGCAAAGCCGCTGCCGCGTTCGTCGCCGCCCCAGTAGAGCAGGCTCTCGGTCATCGTGAC
This sequence comes from Cupriavidus sp. CPT47-8839-RL05A, assembly GCF_058792255.1. Taxonomy (NCBI): domain Bacteria; kingdom Pseudomonadati; phylum Pseudomonadota; class Betaproteobacteria; order Burkholderiales; family Burkholderiaceae; genus Cupriavidus; species Cupriavidus sp. CPT47-8839-RL05A. The sequence goes on from NZ_JBYTEG010000006.1 coordinate 254,928, forward strand.
GCCCCGCACAAACTGTGCCGCGTGGTCGCGGTACGAGGGCACCAGCACGTCTTCGGGCCGCATCGCAAAGGCCACGCCCACGCCGATGGCTTCCTGGCCGAGTGCCGAGGCAAAGGTGCCGATCTTGCCGGTGCGCTGCAGCGCAATCGCTTTCAGGTCGAACTGGCGCGTCAGCACCATCGCCTGGTACAGCGGCAGCAGCGCGTCGGGGTTGCTGGCAAGGGGTGGGGGAGGAGAAGTGGGGGAGGAGGTGTCGCCCGGCGGGGCAAGGTAGCGGGTGTAGCCGATCTCAAAGCGCGCAACCGTGGACATGGCAGGTCTCTCGATGCGGTTGTCTCGACAGGATCCGCTGGGACGGCCGCGAGGATCTTCGCAGCTATCCGCAGCAATGATCGCGTTGTGATCCCTGCCGTGCTTTTTGGGCGCGGGGGACTTGAGCTTGAGTGTAGGGCATTTGCGCGGCGCGCGCGGCGCAAAATTGTCTTGCTGCGCACAATGCGCGCGACAGCTGCCCCCCCAAAAGCGAGAAAGCGCCTGGCGGCGCTTCCTTGCTTTCGGGGCGAGAGCGCGGTGGCTCAGCGCTGGTACGGCGGCTGCACGAAGCCCGCAAAGCGCTGCTGCGTCACGGCCTTGAACTCCGCCGACTCGTAGGCCTCCCGGATGTCCTTGACGAAGGGCTTGTTCAGGTCCGCCGTCTTCACCGCGACCAGGTTCATGTAGTAGTCGGGAATCTTCTCCAGCGCCAGCGCCGAGGTCAGCTTCAGGCCGGAGGCCAGCGCATAGTTGCCGTTGACGAAGGCATAGTCCACGTCGTCGAGCGAGCGCGGCAGCTGGGCGGCTTCCAGCTGGATCAGCTTGAGCTTGTGCGGGTTGGCGTCGATGTCGCGCTCGCTGGCGCGGATCGGGTCGGTGCCCGGCTTGAGCGTGACCCAGCCGATCTGCTGCAGGATGGCGATGGCGCGCGCCAGGTTGGTGGGATCGTTCGGCAGCGACACGGTATTGCCGGGCTTCACCTCGGCCAGGCCCTTGTGCTTGCGGCTGTAGATGCCGATCGGCGCGGTCGGCACCTGGATCACGTCGGTCAGCGCCAGCTTGCGGTCGGCTGAGAACTTCTTCAGGTAGGCCACATGCTGGAACGCATTGGCGTCGATGGCGCCGTCGGCCAGCGCCAGGTTGGGCTGCACGTAGTCGCTGAACTCAATGATGGTGACCTTGTAGCCGCGCTTTTCCAGCACCGGCTTCACGCCATAGCGGATCTGGTCGGCGTAGGGGCCGGCGGTGGCGCCGAAGCGGATTTCCTTCTTGTCCGGATCGGCCGCGCCCGCACCCTGCATCACGCCCAGTGCCAGCACCGCTGCCGCCAGCCGTGCGACGAAGCCGAATTTCCCGTATTGCATCTGATGCTCCCCGTTATGTTGTTGGAGGCCGGCAGCGTCCCGCCGCGGCGTCGGCTCATTGTATGGAAAGGCAGGCAATAGGCGAACGAGTTATTACGCATGGTCATATGCCGCTGGCGAATAAGGGCGCCGGCGCCTGGCTGCACTACGCTGAAGGGCAGCGTCACCCGTATGGAGGCCGCCATGCCCGAACAACTTACCCGGCATCCCGAAGTCACGATCCAGGTCTTGCGCAGCGCCGGGGCCAGCTGCGGCGAGGGCGCCCCGCAGGCCATCCTCAAGGCCTGCCCGCGCGAGCGCTTCTGCAAGCTGCCCGGCGGGGAGATCTGCGTGTATGGCCTGGACGGGGCGCAGGCGATGACGCAGTTCACGGCTGCCGACTGGCAGTCGCTCGCGCCCCTTGCGCGGGACCGTGCAGATGTTGCGGCCGCGGCGGGCTGGGAGGGGACCGCTGCCGCGGTGTTCATTGCCGGGCTTGCCGCCGGCGCGGTGGCGGCCGCGGCCCTGGCGCGCTGGCGGCGCAGCCGTGGCCGTGGTTGACGTGCCGGCGCTGGCACGGTGTTTGCGGCTTTCTCAGGTCATGACACCGATGCAGTCCGCCTCCAATCGTTTCCGCCGGCCAGGGCACGGCGCAGAGCGGCGCCTGTCGTGCGGACCCGGCGCGATCCCGTGCGCGCGCGAAAGCGCGCTGCCGGAAACTTTTATCCTGTTTGAAGCCGAGGCAGGCCAGAAATTGCATGCCGGGCTGGCGCACGCAGGCCTGCATTCCTGCACATTCCTGACGCCGGTCTTGCGGTGCGCGGCGACGAGGGGAGGCGCGCAATGATGGGCGCGACGACCTTCTCGGCGATCCGCCAGCACGCGCACTGGCCCGCGTGGCGCCGTGCCATCGGCATCCTGTTCATTGCCGCGGTGCTGGCGCTGATCGCGCGCAAGCTGGGCACCATCGACTGGGACGCGGTGCTGGCCGCGCTGCGCGGCTTCAACGCCCGCACGCTGGCGCCGGCGGCGGCCTTCGTTGCGCTGAGCGGCTTGCTGTACAGCCAGTTCGACCGCCTCGGCTGCCACTATGCCGGACACCCGTTGCCGGCGCGGCGGGTGATGGCGATCTCTTATGTCAGCTACACGCTCAGCCTCAACCTCGGGGCCACGCTGGGCGGCGCGGGCGTGCGCTACCGCCTGTACACGCGCGCCGGGCTGACCCTGCCGCAGATCTGGAGCCTGTTCGTGGTGGTGGTGAGCAGCAACTGGCTTGGCTATGCCTTGCTGGCGGGGGGCATGCTGGTGGCGCAGCTGGTGATGCTGCCGCCGGAGTGGGGCGTTCCCGCGGCGCTGACACGGGTGCTGGGCGCGCTGATGCTGGCGGTGCCGGCTGCCTACCTGGCTGCCTGTGCCACCTGGCACGGCCGGCACCGGACCGTGCGCGACCACGATATCTACGTTCCGTCGGTCGGCTTCGCGGCGCTGCAAATCCTCTTGTCTGCAGCCCACTGGATGGCGATGGCGGCGATCCTGTTTTCGCTGCTGCATACGCATGCGGGGTACTTCACGGTGCTTGGGGTATTGCTGGCGTCGGGGCTGGCGGGCGTGGTGGTGCGGATCCCCGGGGGTCTCGGCGTGATCGAGACCGTGTTCCTGACGATGCTGGGCGGCCAGGTGCCGCACGGGCTGCTGCTGGCGGCGCTGATTGCGTATCGCGCGATGTATTACCTGATTCCGCTGATGATCGGGGCGATCGGCTACTTTGTGCTGGAGGCGCACGGCAAGCGTGGTGGGAGGTAGGTCGTGCTGGCGACCGATAGCTTTCGGGAGTGCTACCACCCTTCGCGTACGCTCCCCTCTCCCGCAAGCGGGAGAGGGAGAAACCCTGCGGATCCCTGTGACGCCTGCGGTCAGACTGCCGCCAGCGCCCGATCCAGGTCCTCGATCAGATCATCGATATGCTCGATGCCGACCGACAGCCGCACCATGTCCTCACTGACGCCCGCCGCCTTCAGTTCATCCGCATTGAGTTGCCGATGCGTGGTCGACGCCGGATGCGTGGCCAGCGACTTGGCATCGCCGATATTGACCAGCCGCGTGAACAGCTGCAGCGCGTCCAGGAAGCGCGCGCCGCCTTCACGGCCGCCTTGCTTCAGGCCGAACGACAGGATGCCGGGGCCGCGCCCGCCCAGGTACTTCTGCACCAGCGCGTGGTCGGCATGGTCGGGCAGGCCGGCAAAGTTGACCCAGTCCACCTTGGCATGCTGCTGCAGGTGGCGGGCAATCGCCAGCGCGTTCTCGGTGATGCGGTCCAGCCGCAGCGCCAGGGTTTCGATGCCTTGCAGGATCAGGAAGGCATTGAAAGGCGACAGCGCCGCGCCGGTATTGCGCAGCGGCACCACGCGCGCGCGGCCGATGTAGGCGGCCGGGCCCAGCGCCTCGGTGTAGACCACGCCGTGATAGGAGACGTCGGGCTCGTTCAGGCGCTTGAAGCGTTCCTTGTGCTGGGCCCAGGGGAACTTGCCGCTGTCGATGATGGCGCCGCCGACGCTGTTGCCGTGGCCGCCCAGGTACTTGGTCAGCGAATGCACGACGATATCCGCGCCATGCTCGAACGGACGGCACAGGTAGGGCGATGGCACCGTGTTGTCGACGATCAGCGGCACGCCGTGGTTGTGCGCCACGCGCGCGATGGCTTCGATATCGACCACGTTGCCGAGCGGGTTGCCCACCGACTCCACGAAGATCGCCTTGGTGCGCGCGTCGATCAGGTCGCCGAAGCTGGCCGGGTTGCGGCCATCGGCAAAGCGCGTCTCGATGCCGGACTGCGGCAGCGTATGCGCCAGCAGGTTGTAGGTGCCGCCATAGAGCTGGCTCGACGAGACGATGTTGTCGCCGGCCTCGGCAATGGTCTGGATCGCATACGTGATAGCCGCCATGCCGGACGCCAGCGCCAGCGCGCCCACGCCGCCCTCGAGCGCGGCCAGGCGCTGCTCGAGCACGTCGTTGGTCGGGTTCATGATGCGGCTGTAGATGTTGCCGGCCACCTTCAGGTCGAACAGGTCGGCGCCGTGCTGGGCGCTGTCGAAGGCGTAGGCCACCGTCTGGTAGATGGGCACGGCCACCGCGCGCGTGGTGGGATCGGGCGAATAGCCGCCATGGACGGCCAGGGTTTCGAGTCTCATCTTCTTCTCTCTTCGTCTCGCTGTTGGGTGCCGGACCGGCGCGACGGGGCAGTGCCTGCCATGGCGCCGGGCATGCCGAGCGGTGCGCCGCGCGGGCGCACCAGGCCGTGCGATGGTACCAGCCGGCCCGCGCACGCCCCTGCGGCGTGGCCGCTATGGTTGCCGACGGCGCTCGCGCGAGGCAAGGAAACTTATTGCATTTGGATATGCGCGGTGCCGCAGCGCAGCGGTCATGCCCCGACCGCGAGCGGCGCTTCGACCTGCCGCCAGCGCAGGTTCTCGGGCCGGCGCAGCCCCAGGTGCTCGCGCAGCGTGGTGCCCGTATAGTGCTCGCGAAAGAGCCCGCGCCGGCGCAGTTCCGGCAGCACCAGTTCGATGAAATCATCGAGCCCGCCCGGCAGCCAGGGCGGCATCACGTTGAAGCCATCGGCGGCCTCGCCCTCGAACCACGCCTGCAGCTGGTCGGCGATGGACTGCGGCGTGCCGTGGATCGACCAGTGGCCGCGCGCGGTGGCCACGCGCAGGCACAGCTGGCGGATGGTGAGACCCTCGCGCCGGGCCAGGCCGGTAACCAGCTGGAAGCGGCTCTTGGCGCCGTTCGGTTCGGCCAGGTTGTCGGGCAGCGGGCCGTCCAGCGGATAGCCGCTCAGGTCGATCCCGCCCAGGTGCTGCGACAGCAGGGCCAGCCCCACCGACGGATGGATCAGGCTCTGCAGCGCTTCGAATTTCTCCTGCGCCTCGGCCTCGCTGCGGCCCACCACCGGGAACACGCCAGGCAGGATCTTGAGTTGATCGGACGTGCGGCCATAGCGCGCGAGCCGCGCTTTCAGGCCACGATAGAAGGCCTGCGCATCGGCCTGCGACTGCTGCGCGGTGAAGATGACCTCGGCGGTGCGGGCCGCCAGTTCCTGCCCGGCCTCCGACGAGCCAGCCTGCACGATCACCGGATGGCCCTGCGGCGGGCGCGCGACGTTGAGCGGTCCGCGCACCTGGAAGTGCGCGCCGCGATAGTCGAGCGTGTGCAGCTTGTCCGCATCGAAATGCCGGCCGCTGTCCTTGTCGTACAGGAAGGCATTGTCCTCCCAGGTGTCCCACAGCCCGGTGACCACGTCGACAAACTCTTCGGCGCGGGCGTAGCGATCCGCGTGCGCGGGATGACGTTCGAGGCTGAAGTTGCGCGCTTCGGCATCCGACCACGACGTCACCACGTTCCAGCCCGCGCGGCCGCCGCTGAGGTGGTCGAGCGAGGCGAACTTGCGCGCCACATGAAAGGGCTCGTTGTAGGTGGTGGAGACGGTCGCCACCAGGCCGATGCGCTGCGTCACTGCCGCCAGTGCCGACAGCAGCGTCAGCGGCTCGAAGGTGGCGGCGCGCGCGGTGCGCGGCAGGGTGGCATCGTCCATGCCGCGGATGGCAACGCCGTCCGCCAGGAACAGCGCATCGAACCCCGCGGCCTCGGCGCGCTGCGCCAGCGCGATGTAGTGCGCCAGGTTGCGCCCGGCATCGGCCTGCGCTCCCGGATGGCGCCACCCGGCGACATGGTGCCCGGTGGCCTGGAGAAAGGCGCCCAGATGCAGGTGGCGCGGCGGCTTTTGCTGTGACATCGATCGTGCTCCCCGGAAGCAACTGGCCGGATCAGGCCGCTTGCCGTTGCGCGGCAGCGGCGGACTGGTTGGCCGGCGCCGCGCCTTCGCTGCGCACGCCCGCCTTCACCGCCTTGCTGCGGCGGCCATCCACGCCGACCGGAATGTCGCCGGCCACGGTGGCCCGGCGCACCACCCGGTGCGCGTCGCCATAGTCGTTGATGGCGTAGTGCTGGGTAGCGCGGTTGTCCCAGATGGCGACGTCGCCCGCGCGCCAGCGCCAGCGCACGGTGTTCTCCAGCCGGTGCACATGGCCCTGCAGCACGGCAATCAGGTGCGCCGAATCGGCCGACGAGCAGTCCAGCAGCTTCTTGACGAAGTGGCCCAGCACCAGCGTGCGTTCACCGGTTTCCGGGTGCACGCGCACCACCGGGTGCTCGGTCTCGTAGAGCGCCGAGGTAAATAGCTCGCGGTAGCGCTTCAGCCCTTCGTCGCTCGGATTGACGCGCGTGGCCGCGTAGTCGTAGTCGTTGGTGTGCAGCGCCCACAGCTTGTCGGCCAGTTCACGCAGCGGCTCGGGCAGGTCCTGGTACGCGGCGGCGGTGTTGGCCCACACCGTGTCGCCGCCGGCGGCGGGAACGGTCACGGCGCGCAGCACCGAGACCGCGGGGTAGGCCAGGTCGAAGGTCACGTCGGTATGCCAGGAATTGGCGCGGCCGCCGTGCTGTGAGTCGAGCTCCAGCAATTGCGTGCCGTCGCGAGAGGGCACGGTCGGGTGCGGCACGGTGTCGCCGAACAGGCGCGCAAAGCCCTGCTGCGCGGCATCGTCAAGATGGACCTGGTCGCGGAAGAACAGCACCTTGTGCCTGAGCAAGGCTGCGCGGATGGCGGCGAAGGTGGCGGGCGGCAGGTCGCCGTGCAGCGCGACGCCGCGGATCTCGGCGCCGATGCGGCCGGCAACCGGGTGGATGTCGAGCTGGACGGTCTGGTCTTGCGTGGCGTTGGCTTGGGTCATCGCGAAGCTCCGGGGATGTATGAGGGTTGGGTCAGGCGAGTTCAGGTTCGGGGGTCCGCTGCACGACAGGCTCCTGCCCGGCGAATTCGCGCAGCACGGCATCGCGCGCCCGCGCGAAGGGAGGTCCGGCGCGTTCGCGCGGATGCGGCAGGTCCACCGGCAGGATGCGGCGGATGCGGCCGGGCCGGGGTTCCATCACCACCACGCGGTCGCCCAGGAAGACGGCTTCCTCGACGTCGTGGGTGACCAGGATCATGGTGATGCCCTCGGCCTGCCAGATGCGCTGCAGTTCCTGCTGCAGGTAGGCCCGCGTCATCGCGTCGAGCGCGCCGAAGGGCTCGTCGAGCAGCAGGATCTCGGGGCGCGTCACCAGTGCCCGCGCAATTGCCACGCGCTGCGACATGCCGCCGGAGAGCTGGTGCGGATAGGCCTGCTCGAAGCCGCGCAGGCCAACCAGCGCGATATGCTCGGCCACGTTGCGGCCTTTCTCCGCGTCGCTGCCCGGCGTGTTGAGCAGCGCCAGCCGGATGTTCTGTTCCACCGTCAGCCACGGGAACAGGCGATGCTCCTGGAACACGATGCCGCGCTGCAGGCTGGTGCCCGATACGCGCTTGCCGTCCAGCAGGATCTCGCCGCGGTAGTCCTCTTCCAGGCCCACCACCAGCCGCAGCAGGGTGGACTTGCCGCAGCCGCTGGCGCCGACGATGCTGACGAACTCGCCCGGGGCGATGGTCAGGGTGATGTCCTCGAGCACGGGCAGCGCCCGGCCCTCGACTTCGTACTGCTTGTGCAGGTGCGCGATGCTTAGCGTGCCGGCATGTGGCATTTGCGGTCTCCGTTCAATAAGGTGCAGCGTGGCTCAGCCCGCTGCCACCGAGCGCCCGCGCCAGGCGAGCAGGCGGGACTCGATGCGGCTGGCAATCCAGTTCAGCGTGAAGCCGACCAGGCCGACCACGATCACGCCGAAGATCACCAGGTCCATCCAGAAGTTCTCGCGGCCGTCGGTCATGGTGTTGCCGATGCCCTTGCCGGATACCAGCAGGTACTCGGCGCCGAGCGTGGCCAGCCACGCATAGATCAGTCCCAGGTGGATGCCGGCGAAGATCGACGGCGCCGCCGACGGTAGCACCACGCGCCACAGCACCTGGGTGCGGTTGAATCGCAGGACGCGCGCAACCTCGAGCAGGTCCGCCGGCACGGCGCGGATGCCTTCGAAGGTGTTCAGCACCACCGGGAAGAATGCGGCCAGCGACAGGAACACCACCTTGGCGGCATCGCCCAGCCCGAACCAGACCGAGATCAGCGGGATCCATGCAAACAGCGAGATCTGCTTGACCGTGTGAAAGCTCGGACCGACCATGCGTTCGAACAGGCGCGACAGGCCCAGCGCCGTGCCGAACACCAGCCCGGCGCTGGCGCCGATGGCAAAGCCGGCCAGGTCGCGCCACAGGCTGGCGGCCAATGCCGTGGCCAGCGCGCCGCTCTGCACCTGGCGCACCGCGGTGTCCCAGACGCCGGATACCGGCACCAGCAGCGGCGAAGTGGTCCAGCCAAAGCGCACGGCGGCCCACCACAGCGCGAGCAGCGCGAGCGGCAGCACCCAGCCGCGCAAGGCGCGGGCCAGGCGAATACGGGGGCGGATAGCGGAAGTGGTCATCGCGGCCTCGCCTCAGAAGCCCGGCTTGCGCCAGCGCAGCACCGCGCCTTCGGCCAGCGCCAGCGTCTTGTCCAGCGCAAAGCCCACCACGCCCACCACCACCACGGCGGCGAGCACCATGTCGAGCTGGAACAGCTGGCGCCCGTAGACGATCATGTAGCCCAGCCCCTCGGACGAGGCCAGCAGCTCCACCACCACCAGCGCCAGCCACGCGTGCGTCAGGCCGTAGCGCACGCCGTTCCACACCGGCGCGGCCGCGGCGGGCAGCACCACGCGCGACAGCGTCTGCCAGCGCGTGAGCTGCAGCACCCGCGCCACTTCCAGGTAGCGGGTCGGCACGCTGCCGATGCCCTTGTACGTGTTCAGCGCCACCGGCACGAAGGCGGCCTTGGCGATCAGGATCACCTTGAGCGCTTCGTCGATGCCGACCAGCAGCATCAGCAGCGGCAGCCAGCCCAGCACCGGCACCTGGCTGAACGCCTTGAAGGTCGGGTAGACGTAGTCGCGCAACGTCGGCGACAGGCCCATGGCCGCGCCCAGCGCCAGGCCGCCGGCCAGCCCCAAGGCAAAGCCACCGGCCACGCGCAGCGCGCTGATAGCCAGGTTGGCCTGCAGTTCACCGCTTTGCCAGAGGTCGGCCAGCGTGCGTGCGACATCTTCGGGTGCGGGCAGCACCTGCGGCGGAATCCAGGCATTGCGGGTGGCCACGTACCACACCAGCAGCAGCGCCAGCGGCACCGGCCAGGCCAGCAGCCAGCGTGTGGCATCCCGCCAGCGCAGTGGCCTGCGCGGGGAAGGCGCGCGCGGTGCTGCTGCTGCGGCGGGCAGTGAAAGCGATTCGGCGACGGACATGGTGTCAGGCTCCCAGGATCTTGCCGTTGGGTTGGTAGACGGGCCAGTAGCTCTGCAGGCTCAGGTCGTTGAGTGCAGCCTTCAGGAAGCGCTGGTCGATCCACTGGTCCACGTCAAAGCGCGCACGGCTCAGTTTGAAGCGATAGGCCTGCTCGACCGCATCCTTGTAGCGGCTGACCAGGAAGGGATCGAAATTCGGGTTCAGCCGCACCCGCAGCGGCTCGCCGTCGAAGTCCTCCTTCCAGTGGTCATAAGGCGTGCCAGCACGCGCCCAGGTGCGCAGCACCTCCTCGCGATGGCTCTCGTCCGAGGCCCACCGCGCCGCCTCGACCGCGGCCTTCACCAGGTGCTGCGTGGCTTCCGGATAGCGCCCGGCGAAATCGTCGCTCACCAGTACATGGCTTTGCCGTGTGTAGGTCGGCGACTGGTTCTTGCTGGAGTACAGGATGCGCACCGCGCCCTTGTCGCGCAGGCGCAGGATGTCCATGGCGCCGATGGCGGCGTCGATGTCGCGCGTGGACAGCGCCGCCAGGTAGCCGGCCGTGTCCAGGTTGAGCAGGCGCAGGTCCTTGTCCGACAGCCCGTTCGCTTCCAGCAGGCGCAGCGCCGGCAGATGCATGTTGGTGCCCTTGAACAGCGACACGCGCTTGCCGCGCAGGTCGCTGACCGTCTTCAGCGGCGAATCGGGTGGCACCCCCACATAGATGTTGGCGCGCACGCCGGTGGCCAGCACCAGCCGCGTCTTCAGGCCCGCGGAGCGCGCCACGATGGACGGCAGGTCGCCCTGCAGTGCGAAGTCGAGCTGGCGGTTGGCCAGCGCCTCGTTGACGGCGGGGCCGGCGCCCTTGAAGAAGAACCACTCCACGCGCGTGCCGGTCGGCTTGAACGATTCCTCGAGCCAGCCGCGCGCATGGGCAATCGCCAGCGAACTGCCGGCAAAGCTGGGCGGGGTGCCGGTGGCGGGCTGGGCCACGCCGACGCGGATCACGTCGGGCCGCGCTGCCGGGCTGGCGCTGAACGCGGACAGCGGCGACAGCGACGCGGCCATGCCCAGCCCGGACCAGGCCGCGCAGCGCAGCAGCTCGCGGCGGGTCAGCGTGGGTGCTGCGGTGGCATCGGGGCGCGGGGTCGTCATCGTGCAGACCTTCTTGAAGTGGAGGACGGCTCCACGATAAGCGGCGCTGCGCGCGAACCTGAACGAATGATTCCGGCTTTGGTTATCGGCCCCGCGCATATGGCGCGCGGCGCGGCGTTGGCATATCGGCATGCAATCTTCTTCGTTGGCCGAGTGCCGGTGCTGTCCTACAGTCTGCGCATTTTGATCGCTACCAGACTGACCACGCCCTCACGATGAGCAATGACCTGACTTCCGGCCGCCGGCGCTTCCTGCAGCGCGGGGCGGTGCTGGGCGCCGCCGCGGCTGGCGCCGCCACCGCGGCGCGCGCTGAGCCGCTGACGGTTGCGCCGTGGACACGCACGCCGGGCGAGCCCGTGCTGTGGCATGCCTACGGCCAGCCGTCCCCGTTCGAGAAAGACGTGGTGCGGCGCAGCCGCAGCGCGGCGCCGCTGCCCGGCGCCAACTCGTCGATGACGCCGCTGCAGGACCTGCGCGGCATCATCACGCCGACCGGGCTGGTGTTCGAGCGCCATCACGCCGGCATCCCGCTGATCGACCCGGCGCAGCACCGGCTGGCGGTGCACGGGCTGGTGGCGCGCCCGCGCATCTTCACCATGGACGACCTGGTGCGCCTGCCGTCGGTATCGCGCATCCATTTCCTGGAGTGCTCGGGCAACACCGGGCGCGAGTGGAAGGCGCCCGGTGCGAAATCGGTTCAGATCAGCCACGGCCTGCTGTCTTGCTGTGAGTGGACCGGCGTGCCGTTGTCCGTGGTGCTGGACGAAATCGGCGTGGCGCCGGAAGCTGCGTGGGTGCTGGCCGAGGGCGCCGATGGTGCAGCCATGACGCGCAGCGTGCCGCTGGCCAAGGCGCTGGAAGACGCATTGCTGGTCTATGCGCAGAACGGCGAGATGCTGCGGCCCGAGCATGGCTATCCGCTGCGGCTGTTCCTGCCGGGCTATGAGGGCAACATGTCCATCAAGTGGCTGCGGCGCCTGAAGCTGGGGCGCGCGCCGTTCATGTCGCGCGAAGAGACGTCGAAGTACACGGACTCCTTGCCCGACGGCAGCGCGCGGCAGTTCACCTTCCTGATGGACGTGAAGTCCGTGATCACCTTCCCCGCGCCGGACCACAAACTGCGTGAGCGCGGGTTCTATGAGATCTCGGGCCTGGCGTGGTCGGGCCATGGGCGCATCCGCCGCGTCGAGGTGTCGGTCGACGGCGGCCGCAGCTGGCGCGAGGCGCAGCTGCAGGAGCCGGTGCTGGACCGCGCGCTGGTGCGTTTTCGCCTGCCGTGGCGCTGGGATGGCGGGCCAGCTTCGCTGGAGAGCCGCGCCATCGACGAAGCCGGCAACGTCCAGCCTACGCCGGACCAGCTCGTGGCCGCGCGCGGCGTGGCTTCCACCTATCACTACAACGCGATCCAGCGCTGGCGCGTGGCCGCGGACGGGAGTATTGCCAATGCGCGCGCTTGAACGATTCAGCGGTACCGTCGCGGTGCTCGCGCTGGCCTGCACCGCGCAAACGGCCGTTGCGCAGACCTATGGCATAGGCCGCCCCGCCAGCGAGCGCGACCTTGCCGCGTGGAATATCGACGTGACCCCGGACGGCACGGGCCTGCCGCCGGGCAGCGGCACGGTCGCGCGTGGCCAGCAGGTCTATGCGCAGCACTGTGCCGCATGTCACGGCGTCAATGGCGAAGGCAAGCCGGCCGATGCGCTGGTGGGCGGGCAGGGCACGCTGAAGGACGCCGCCAGGGGCAAGGACCCGGTCAAGACCATCGGCAGCTTCTGGCCCTACGCGACCACGGTATTCGACTTCATCAACCGTGCCATGCCCTACAACGCGCCGCAGAGCCTGGCACCGGACGAGGTCTATGCCGTCACTGCGTGGCTGCTGCACAAGAACGGCATCCTGCCCGCAGATGCGGTGCTGGACGCGCGCACGCTGCCGCAGGTGAAGATGCCGAACCGCGATGGCTTTGTCGCCGACGCGCGCCCGGATACCGCCAACGTGCCGTGCCGCAGCGGTTGCCCCGGCAAGCCCTGATGGCCCGCCAATGTCGAGACATGGATATGCGATAAGCGGATAAGGGCCAGCGATTTGATTCGTTGACCGTGCAGTGGCCGGCTCTCTACAGTGCAAGCTTGTACGCGGCATCCCGGATGCCGCATCGGCTTCCCCCGTGCCAGAGCTTGCCATGACGACCGCAACCGCCCACGCCAGTGTTTCGCGCCAGCAGAGCGCACCGCTTTCCACCGCATTGTCCGCAGGCGCGGGCAACTTCGAGATCCGTCTGCTGGACGCGCCGCTGGGCGCGGAAGTGATCGGGCTCGACTTGTCGCAGCCACTGTCCGACGCGGATTTTGCCCGCATCCATCGCGCCCACCTCGACTACCACGTGGTGGTGTTCCGCGACCAGCAGATCACGCCGGCGCAGCAGATCGATTTCAGCCGCCGCTTCGGCCCGTTGCAGATCCACGTGCTGCACCAGTTCCAGCTGCCGGGCCATGCGGAAGTGCTGGTGGTGTCCAACGTGGTCGAGAACGGCAAGCCGATCGGGCTGGGCGATGCCGGCCACTTCTGGCATTCGGACCTGTCGTACAAGGAAAAGCCCAGCCTCGGTTCGCTGCTGCATGCGCGCGAGCTGCCCGCCGAAGGCGGCGACACGCTGTTCGCCAACATGCACCTGACCTGGGACACGCTGCCGGCGGCGCTGCAACGCGCCGTCGATGGCCTGCAGGCCGAGCACACTTACCTGGCGCGCTATGCCGAGCTGCAGCAGCGCAGCCCGTGGCGGCCCAACCTGACGCCGGAGCAGGTCGCGCAGGTCAGGCCGGTGCTGCAGCCGGTGGTGCGCACCCATCCGGAAACGGGGCGCAAGGCGCTCTTTGTCAGCGAGCACTTCACCACCCGCATCGTCGGCCTGCCCGAGCAGGAAAGCCGCGACCTGCTGGACCAGTTGTTCGCGCACAGCGTCAAGCCCGCCCACATCTACCGCCACCAGTGGCAGCCACATGACCTGGTGTTCTGGGACAACCGCTCGCTGCTGCATCTTGCCGCGGGCTGTCCGCCGGAACTGCGGCGCGTGATGTACCGCACCACCATCGAAGGCGACGTGCCGCGCTGAAGGCGGCAGCGGTATCGCAAGTCATCCCAGGGCGCTCGCAGCGGCGAGCGCCAATCCACCGTATTCCCCGGAGTCCTGATCATGTTCACTCGTTTTTCCCGCAAGCTCGGCCTGCTGGCGCTGAGCGCCGGCCTCGCCATCACCGGCACCGCGCACGCCGAAGGCAAGCTGCGCATCGCCGAGCAGTTCGGCGTGGTCTACCTGCTGCTCAACGTGGCGCGCGACCAGCAGCTGATCGAAAAGCACGGCAAGCAGCAGGGTGTCGACATCAAGGTCGAATGGACGCAACTGTCGGGCGGCGCCGCGGTCAATGACGCGCTGCTGTCCGGTGCCATCGATATCGCCGGCGCCGGCGTGGGCCCGCTGCTGACGCTGTGGGACCGCACCCACGGCAAGCAGAACGTGCGCGGCGTGGTATCGCTGGGTAACTTCCCGTACTACCTGGTCAGCAACAACCCCAAGGTGAAGTCGATTGCCGACTTCACCGAGAAGGACCGCATCGCGCTGCCGGCGGTGGGCGTGTCGGTGCAGTCGCGCGTGCTGCAACTGGCTGCGGCCAGGCAATGGGGCGACAAGGAATACAACCGCCTCGACAAGTGGACTGTGGCGGTGCCGCACCCGGATGCGGCCGCGGCGATCATTTCCGGCGGCACCGAGATCACCGGCCACTTCGGCAATCCGCCGTTCCAGGAGCAGGAACTGGCGGGCAACCCCAACGCGCGCATCGTGCTGAATTCCTATGACGTGCTGGGCGGTCCGAGTTCTTCCACGGTGCTGTACGCGACCGAGAAGTTCCGCAGCGACAACCCCAAGACCTATCGCGCCTTCGTCGATGCGCTGGCCGAGGCCGCGGCCTTTGCCACCGCCAATCCGGAAGCGGCCGCCGATATCTACCTGCGCCAGAGCAAGGCCAAGACCGACCGCGCGCTGCTGCTGCGCGTGCTGAAGAATCCGCAGGTGCAGTTCCGCGTGGCGCCGCAGAACACCTTTGCGCTGGCCGCTTTCATGCACCGCGTGGGCGCGATCCGCAACCAGCCCAAGTCCTGGCAGGACTACTTCTTCCAGGACCCGGTCACCGCGCAGGGGAGCTGAGCATGGCCACCCATAACCTGCGCGTGGTGTCGGAGCGCGCCACGCCGTTGCTGCAGGTCGACGGCGTGTCGCTGGAGTACCGCATGCCCGAGCGCATCGTGCGCGCCACCCATCGCGTCAGCTTCGACGTGCATGCCGGCGACCGCTTCGTGCTGCTGGGCCCGTCCGGCTGCGGCAAGTCCACGTTGCTGAAGGCGGTTGCCGGGTTCGTTCCGCCCAGCGAGGGCGAGATCCGGCTCGAAGGCCGGCGTGTGCTGCAGCCCGGGCCGGACCGCATCGTGGTGTTCCAGGAGTTCGACCAGCTGCCGCCGTGGAAAACGGTGGTGCAGAACGTGATGTTCCCGCTGCGGCAAGCGCGCAAGCTGTCGCGCGCAGAGGCGCGCGAGCTGGCGCTGGACAGCCTGCACAAGGTGGGGCTGGCCGATTTTGCCGATGCCTACCCGCATACGCTGTCGGGCGGCATGAAGCAGCGCGTGGCAATCGCGCGCGCACTGGCGATGCGCCCCAAGGTGCTGCTGATGGACGAGCCCTTTGCCGCGCTGGATGCGCTCACGCGCCGGCGCATGCAGGAAGAGCTGCTGGCGCTCTGGGACGACGCGGCCTTCACGCTGCTGTTCGTCACCCATTCGATCGAAGAGGCGCTGGTGGTGGGCAGCCGCATCCTGCTGCTGTCGCCGCACCCGGGCCGAGTGCGCGCGGAGCTCAACAGCCACCAGTTCAGCCTGGCCAGCCAGGGCGGCGCCGAATTCCAGGCCGCCGCGCAACGCATCCATACCTTGCTGTTCGACGAGCCCGCCGCCGAGGCCGCGCCGCGTGCGCGCAGCGCGGCGGGCCGCTGAACCGGGACATCGCATCATGACGCAACCGACACTGACACTGGCCGACACGCATCGGCCCGAATACGAACGCGAGCCTGAACCCTTCACCGAAGCCCCGCTTGCGCGCGCGCTGCCGTGGCACCAGCGCCTGTGGCAACACGGCTGGCTGCGCAAGGCGGTGATCCTGCTGGCGCTGGGGCTGATCTGGGAGCTGGTGGCGCGCGTGCAGGACAACGACCTGCTGCTGCCGTCATGCCTGGCCACGATGCGCGCCTTCGGCGACGCGGTGGCCAGCGGCGAGCTGCCGGGCAAGGCGGCGATTTCGCTGTCGGTGCTGCTGCGCGGCTATGCCGCCGGGATCGTGCTGGCGTTCGTGCTGACCTCGCTGGCGGTGTCCACGCGCTTCGGGCGCGATGTGCTGGACACGCTCACCGCCATGTTCAATCCGCTGCCGGCGATCGCGCTATTGCCGCTGGCGCTGCTGTGGTTCGGGCTGGGCACCAAAAGCCTGGTCTTCGTGCTGGTCCATTCGGTGCTGTGGCCGCTGGCGCTGAACATGTACGCGGGCTTCCGGGCGGTGCCGCCGACGCTGCGCATGGCGGGCCGCAACTACGGCCTGCGCGGGCTGCGCTATGTCGCGCTGGTGCTGGTGCCGGCGGCGCTGCCGGCGATCCTGTCGGGCCTGAAGATCGGCTGGGCCTTTGCCTGGCGCACGCTGATCGCGGCCGAGCTGGTGTTCGGCGCGTCGTCGGGGCAGGGCGGGCTGGGCTGGTTTATCTTCCAGAACCGCAACGAGCTCTACACCGACCGCGTTTTTGCAGGGCTGGCCGCGGTGATCCTGATCGGGCTGCTGGTGGAGGGACTGGTGTTCACCACGCTGGAACGGCTGACGGTGCGCCGCTGGGGCATGCAGCAGTAGCCGCCCGCTTGCCCTGTGCCGGCATGGGGCGTAGGCTACGCCTCCGGTACGCAACCGGAGCCCGCCCATGATCGCCATCCATCAGGCCGCCGCACAGGGATTCGCCAGCCAGGCCGATACTTACGCGCGCGGACGCCCCGAATATCCCGCTGAAATCGACGCCTGGCTGCGCGGCACGCTGGGCCTGCGCGCAGGCCGCACCGTGCTGGACCTGGGCGCTGGCACCGGCAAGTTCACGCGCCGGCTGGGGGAGACCGGGGCGACGGTGATCGCGGTCGAACCGGTGGCGCAGATGCGCGCTCAGCTGGCCGTGGCGCTGCCGTCGGTGCAGGCGCTGGAAGGCAGTGCCGAGGCCATTCCGCTGGCCGATGCCAGCGTCGATGCCGTGGTCTGCGCGCAGGCCTTCCACTGGTTTGCCAATGCGGGCGCGATGGCGGAAATCGGCCGCGTGCTGCGCCCTGGCGGCCGGCTCGGGCTGGTATGGAACGTGCGCGATGAAAGCGTGGACTGGGTGGCGCAGCTGACGGCCATCATGACGCCGTACGAAGGCGACGCGCCGCGCTTCTACAAGGGCGAATGGAAGCGGGTCTTTCCCGCCGGGGGCTTCGGGCCGCTGGCGCTGCAGCGCCTGCCCTACACGCATGTGGGGGCGCCGCAGCAGGTGATCGTGGACCGGGTGATGTCGGTGAGCTTCATTGCCGCGCTGCCGGCGGCGGAGCAGGCCCGCGTGCGCGCACGGCTGGAGGCGGTCATCGACGGACATCCCGCGCTGGCGGGCCGTGCCGAGGTTGCCTTCCCTTATCGCACCGAGGCCTATTGCTGCGAACGGCTGGCCTGACGCTATATCGTCGCCTGCCGCACCCAGAATGCGGCGCCGTGGCGTGCAATGGCGCCGGGCTCGGGTTCCCGGGCCGCCGCGGCACGCCGGCTGGCACGGATGCCGGCCTCGATCTGATCCCAGATGGCCAGCATGGCGACGACCTTGGGCAGTGCGGTCACGCCCGTGGATGTCGGCAGCCAGTCCGGGCTGCAAGTCCTGAACAGCGGCTTGCCGAGCGCGGCCTCGAGGCCGCGGATGTGGTAGTGCAGCCTTTGCGGATGGATGCGCAGCGCTTGCGCGGCGCGGACGGCATCACGGTGCTGCATCACTGCGACATAGGCGCGCAACGACAGGAAGCTGACGCGCCGGTTGCTGGATGGGTAAGCCATGGCTGGGCCGTGGCCGGGGCATGCTTGGCAGTTGACTGAAAGCACGGTGCCCGGCGAATCGAAAGGAAATCGATCGTAGCGGGACGCAGGCAGGCTGGAGGGTGCGGTTTTTCGAAATGATCCGGGGAAATTTCTGCAATGTGGGGTGGCGCGCGCCGGGCTCAGTGCATCGGCAAATGGCCGATCGCGGTCAGTGCCTGCACCACCTCGGGCGACAGGCGGCGTTCCCTGCATGGCACGCCCGCGGTCTCGAGCGTGGTCCAGAGGTCTGCGTCGCCGGTGACGATACGCTGCCGCAGCTGGGCCAGGTATGTGTACTCCGCGGAAGTCAGCGGGCGCGGGGCACTACGCAGGTCATCCAGGATGGCGCCAAGCGAGAGAGCGGGAACGGTCATACCAGGGTCGGGAAAAGCACGGCGGTGAGACATTGCAGCGAGGGTACGGAAAGCAGCGCAGGGATTGCGCGAAGGTCAGCAACACATGATTTTATCCACCCCGTGCAGCGGCTGCTGAATCAAAAGCAGGTAACTTTCCCTCTAATTCCGCTTGCAAACCGGGGAGTGGCGAGTACGCGCAAGCAATGTGGCGCATGCGGTAGCCGAGGGGGCGGCGAAGGCGCTTTGGCGGCGCCCCGGGCGGCGGCAGGTGCCGGCCACGGTGTTGCAGAAAAACGCCAGCGCGCCGGCCGGATACGCGAATGCATGCGGCATCTGTTGCGCGACCTCGCCGGACGTGTGCCGGGCCATTGACACGCGGCAGGGCGGATTGACAAGCCGGGGTGCGTTCTATACGTTGGCGCATCGTTCCGTCATCCGGTCCAACCAGGATCGCCGCCGTCAGCCATGCCACGCAAAGCCGCACAGGTTTCAGAAGCCGACAAGCACGCCGCCGCGGGCGGCGCCATCGCCGTGGACCGGGCGCTGTTCGTGCTGTCGGTGTTCCGTCTCGGCGATACCGCGCTGGGGCTGGCCGAGCTGGCGCAGCGCAGCGGCCTGTACAAGAGCACGCTGCTGCGCTTGCTGGCGTCGCTTGAGCACGCCGGGCTGGTGCGGCGCCAGTCCGACGGGCGCTATGGCCTGGGCCCCGAGGTGGCGCGGCTCAATGCCGTCTACGCCGCGTCGTTCTCATTGGAGGCGGTGGTGATGCCGGCGCTGCGCGAGCTGGTGCGCATCACGCGTGAAAGCGCGGCCTTCCATGTCGAGCAGGGCGAGCACCGGCTGTGCCTGTACCGCGTCGATTCGCCGCAGCCGGTGCGCGACCATGTCCGCGCCGGCGAACTGCTGCCGCGCGACCGGGGCGCCGGCGCGCGCGTGCTGCGCGCCTTTGCCGGCGAGTCCGGCACGCTCTACGAGCGCATCCGGCACGAGGGCGTGGCGGCACTGGTGGGCGACCGCAGCCCCGATCTTGCCGGGGTATCGGCGCCGGTGTTCGGTCCCGGCGATGTGCTGTGCGGCGCGCTGACGCTGACCTGCCCGGCCTCGCGCTACCGTGAAGGCTTCCGCGTCGATGTGCTGCATGCGGCGCGCGCGCTGACCCAGGCGCTGGGCGGCACCTTTCCGGACAGCATTGCGGACAACGCCGCCCCGGGCTGAGCCGCCGGGCTTGCGTGTGCCGCCGGCCCGACCCGGCTTGTCGGGGGTGCCACGCGCCTGCATGCGCGGGCTATCATGCGGCTGGCATTGAAAACAACGCACGTCACATTTTGTGAAAACAAGTGCGAGAGATGCCTGCGCCGCGCCCCTGTGGCCCGATGCCCGCCGCTCGATATGACGGCGCGGCAGACGGCATCCTTGAGGAAATCCCCGTGCACCTGGACCAGCAGACCATTGCGGTGGTGATGATGGTGTTTTTTTGCAGCACGCTGATTATTGCGGCGGGGCTGGTGTTCGCGCTGCGCGCGAGCGAGGCGGGGCGGCTGTGGGCGTTCGGGCACGTGCTGGTGTCGGCCGCGGGCCTGGCGCTGGCCATCAGCGCGGCCAGCGGCACCGGCCAGCTGGGCACGCTGGGAGCGTTGGCGTTCGTGGCTGGCTGGCTGCTGATCTACCGCGGCGTGCGGGTCTATTACGGCGTGCCGGCCCATCCCGCGGCGCTGGCCGCCGCGGGTGTGATCGGGCTTGGCCTGATCGCGGCCACCAGCGGCATGCCCGACGGGCAGCAGGTGGTGCTGCGCATCGTCTACGGCCTGCTGGCGCTGGTCTCGCTGGCCACCTTTGCCACGCTGGCGCGTGCCGGGCGCGGGCGCCGCAGCATCGGCGCGCCGCTGGTGCTGGTGGCCAGCCTGGTGCATCTGGCCACGCAGCTGGCCGGCTTCAGCCATGCCATGAACCTGCCCGTGGCGGGCGGTGCGGGCGCCGCGCCGCTGACGCTGTTCTTTGCCGGCCCGGCCGGCTCGGCCTGGCTGCTGGCGCCGCTGATGGCCACGCTGCTGGGCCTGTTCGGCTTCACCGTGATGGCGATGGAGCAGATCGTCGCGCACAACGAAAGCGGCGCGCGCGTGGATGCCCTGACCGGGCTGCTCAACCGCGGGGCGCTGGAGATGTCGGCACTGTCGCTGGTGGCGCGCTGGCAGCGCGACGGGCAGGCGCTGTCCTGCCTGGTGATCGACATCGATTATTTCAAGCAGGTCAACGATACCTTCGGCCATCACGCCGGCGACGCCGTGCTGCGCGAAGTCGCGCATGCGCTGGACAACTCGCGCCGCGCCTCGGACGTGGCCGGGCGCTACGGTGGCGAAGAGTTCTGCATCCTGTGCCCGCATACCGACGAGCAGCAGGCCTCGGCGCTGGCCAACCGCATCCTGCGCAAGGTGCGCGCGATTGAACTGCCCGCCGGGCGCGGCCATGCCAGCGTCAGCATTGGCGTGGCGCAGCTGCGCGGCGGCCCGGGCAGCAAGGAAGCGCTGTGGCGCCTGCTGTTTGCCGATGCCGACCGCGCCCTCTACCACGCCAAGGAACATGGGCGCGACCGCTACGTGCTGGCCTCGTCCATGGCGGCGCCGGCGGCCGCGAGTGCATCGCCGGCGCCGCTGCTGGAGCCAGAGCCCGACCTGGCCGGCTGAACCGGTTATGCCTGCCGGCCAGGCTCCGGCACGTCGCGCTGCGGCGCACCGTCATAGGTCCACAGGAACTGGCGCGGCATCGGGCCCTTGTTGCGCCCGCCCTCGCAGGTCTGCTCCCAGGCATGCGCCAGGATGCCGACCGAGCGCGACAGGCAGAACAGCCCCCGCGCCAGCGGTGCGGCAAAGCCCAGCTCGGCATAGATCACCGCGGTGGCGCCATCGATATTCATCGGGATGGGCTTGCCGCGGCCGGCACCCAGCGCCGCCTCGACCGCGCGCGCGATCCCCGCGTAGCACCCGCTGACCACGCCGTCGGCCGCGGCCTGGTCGACCAGCGCCAGCAGCCGCGGCGCACGCGGGTCGACCGGGTGGAAACGGTGGCCAAAGCCGGCAATGAACTTGCCGTGCAGGTCGCGGTAGTGCCGCAGCGCGGCGGTGACGGCGTCGTCCATGGCGCCGCCCGCATCCAGCCGCTGCGCCACGTCCTGGTACAGCGCCACCGCCTGTTCGCCGGCGCCGCCATGCACGTCGCCCAGCACGTTGACGGCGGAAGCCATGGCGTTGTTCAGCCCCACGCCGCAGGTGGCCGCCATGCGCGCGATGGCAATGCTGGGCGCCTGCGGGCCGTGGTCGACCGCGGCCATCAGCGCCGCGTCCAGCAGCTCGCCCTGGCCGGGGCCGGGCAGCTCGCCGCGCAGCATCAGCCAGATCATCTGCGCAAACGAGACCCGGCCGATCAGTTGTTCGATCGGGTAGCCGCGGTAGCGGATCTCGCCCGGGCGCATGTCGATGATGCCGGTGCGCCACCAGTCCTGCGACAGGCGCTGGCCCGGGTCCATGGCGTCATCCCGGGGCTGGCCGCTGGTTTCGATGCCGCTCATATCGCGCGCTCCTCGCTCAGTTGGTCGATGTCCGTATCGCTGTAGCCCAGGCTGGCCAGCACCTGCCGCGTATGCTGGCCCAGCTCCGGCGGCGGCGTGTCCACGGCCGGGGCCTCGCGGTTGAGCTTGAAGCCGGTGCGCACCACGCGGATATCGCGGCCCACGCCGGGCGCATCGGCAAACTCGCCGATCATGCCGCGCTCGCGCACCTGCGGATGCGCCAGCGACTGCGGCACGTCCAGCACCGGGCCGGCGGGCACGCCGGCGTCGGTCAGCAGCGGCCACCATTCGGTGGCCGGCTTCTTCGCCAGTTCCGCTTCCAGCGCCTGTGTCAGTTCGCCCCGGTTGGCCAGGCGCGCCTGGCGCTGCGCGAAGCGCGGGTCGGCGGCCAGCTCGGGGCGGCCCAGCACGCGGCACACGGCTTCAAACTGTTCCTGCTTGTTGGCGGCGATATTGAGCAGCCCGTCCGCGGTGCGGAAAGTGCCCGAAGGGCTGGCGGTCATGTTCTCGTTGCCCATCGGCGCCGGCACCTTGCCGGCGATCAGGTGGTTGGACACCACCCAGCCCATGGTGGCCAGCGTCGCTTCCAGCATCGATACGTCGATGAAATAGCCTTCGGTGCGCTGGTGGTCCGCCAGCGCCGCCGCCACCGCCAGCGCCGCGGTCAGCCCGCCGATGGTGTCCGAGACCGGATAGCCGACCCGCAACGGTGCGCTCTGCGCATCGCCGGTAATGCTCATCACGCCGGCCATGCCCTGGATGATCTGGTCATAGGCCGGCAGCCCCGCCAGCGGCCCGTCCTGGCCAAAGCCCGAGATCGCGCAGTAGATCAGGCGCGGGTTGTCCTGCTTCAGGGTCTCGTAGCCCAGCCCGAGCCGGTCCATCACGCCGGGGCGGAAGTTCTCCACCAGCACGTCGGCGCTTTGCACCAGCTTGCGGAACACCTCCTTGCCGCGCGCGTGCTTCAGGTTGAGGGTGACCGACTGCTTGCCTGGGTTCTGGGCCAGGAACGACACGCCCATCAGGCGCTGGTTCAGCTCGGCATCGGCGCCCAGCTGCCGGGCCAGGTCGCCGGTGCCGGGGGTTTCCACCTTGATGACTTCGGCGCCCAGGTGGGCAAGCTGGTGGCAGCAGAACGGCCCGGCCAGCACATTGGTCAGGTCGAGCACGCGGATATGGCGCAGGGGCTTTTTCATGTTCTGTACAACAGAATGATGATCTTTAACAGAGAACATGCGGAGGATAGGAGCCGCGTTTGGGCGTGTCAAGCCGGGCGCCTGGCCGGCACCTGCCATACAATGGCGCCCCGTCCGCGCGGCCTGCTGGCGCGCGGGCCTTTTTAGTGGTGTCTTGCAGGAAACGGAATCAATGATGTCAAACGCATGCGGCCTGGACTTCGGCACGTCCAACTCAACGGTCGGCTGGAGCCATCCGGCGCGGCCGGCGGCGCTGCTGCCGCTGGAGGACGGCAAGGTGACGCTGCCCTCGGTGATCTTCTTCCACGCGGAGGATCCGCTGGTCAGCTATGGCCGCGCCGCGCTGGGCGATTACCTGGCCGGCTATGAAGGCCGGCTGATGCGTTCGCTCAAGAGCCTGCTGGGCACCTCGATGATGGACGACAGCACCGAGGTGATGGGCCAGGCGATGCCGTTCCGCAAGCTGCTGGCGCACTTCATCCGCGAGCTGAAGACGCGTGCCGAGCAGGCCGCCGGCACGGAGTTTTCGCGCGCCGTGCTGGGCCGCCCGGTATTCTTCATCGACGAGAACCCGGCCGCCGACCAGCTCGCCGAAGACACCCTGGCCGAGATCGCGCGCGACGCGGGTTTCGGCGAGATCGCGTTCCAGTACGAGCCGATCGCCGCGGCCTTCGACTACGAGGCCCGGATCACGGGTGAGGAACTGGTGCTGGTGGCCGACATCGGCGGCGGCACCTCCGACTTCTCGCTGGTGCGCCTGTCGCCCGAGCGCGCCGCGCGCAGCGACCGGCGCGACGACATCCTGGCCAATGGCGGCGTGCATATCGGCGGCACCGACTTCGACCGCGCGCTCAGCCTGGCGCGCGCAATGCCGCTGCTGGGCCTGGGCAGCGCGCTGCGCAACGGCAAGGCGATGCCGTCCAGCCAGTATTTCGACCTGGCCAGCTGGCACACCATCAACCTGGTCTATACGCGCAAGGCGTGGTCGCTGGTGATGGACAACTACCGCGACGCGGCCGATACGGTGAAGCTCGACCGCCTGGTGCGGCTGATCCGCGAGCGCGCCGGGCACTGGCTGGCGATCCAGGTGGAAGCCGCCAAGATCGCCTTGTCCGACGCCGGCAGCACCGACGTGGACCTGCACCGGCTGGAGCAGGGGCTGACGCTGACCATCACGCGCGACGAGTTCGATGCGTCGATCGACAAGCTGGTGGTGAAGACCGAGCAGACCGTGCAGAAGCTGCTGGTGGATGCCGGCGTGGATGGCGCCGCGGTCGATACCATCTTTTTCACCGGCGGCTCCAGCAGCGTGCCGCTGCTGCGGCAGCGGCTGGCGGCGCTGTTGCCGCAAGCGCGTTGCGTGGAAGGGGACCGGTTCGGCAGCATCGGCAGCGGGCTGGCGCTGGATGCGGTGAGGAAGTTTGGGTGAGGGGCAGGCTACCGGTTGCCGTTGGAGTTTAGCGGCCTGCTTGTTTGCTCCCTTCTCCCGCCTGCGGGAGAGGGAGCATTTCATCGGCCAGTTCAGGTGTCAGCTTGCTGCGTCCGCACATCGCGCAAGCCGTATTCGTCCCCCAGCGCCAGCCGGGCCGCCCGCAGCGCGCCGCGCGCGGCCGCGGCATCGCCCGCCAGCCGCATCAGCGCCGGCAGTTCCCACGGCGCCCGCAAGAGCCCGCCCAGCACCGCGCCCACATCGGTCTTGCCATCTTCACCCATGCCCGCCGCCGCGGCAGCTGGGACCGCGCGGCTGGCCGGGTCGATCACCACGCGGCAGGCCGCGAACGGCAGCCGGCAAGCCGCCGCCATGCGCGCGGCGAGGTGCGATTCCATGTCGACGCAGAGCGCCCCCGTGGCCCGGTGCAGCATCTGCTTGGCGGCGACCGAAAGCACCGGCTGGTCCGCGCCGGCAAGTATCCCGACCCTGGCATGCGGCAGCGCCGCGTGCATCGCCCGGGTCCAGGTCATGTCGGTGTCGTAGCGTTCGACGGCCGCGCACACCGAGTCCGCCAGCACGAGGGCGCCCGGCGCCAGCGCGGGATCCAGCCCGCCCGCCACGCCAAAGCTGAGGATACCCATGCAGTGCCGGCTTGCCATCGCGGAAACGCCTTGTTCCAGTGCAAGTCCGCGCAGGCCGTGCACCACGCGGCAATGCGGGCCGGCGGCGATGCGCGCCTCGAACGCCATGCCGGTGACGACCAGCACGAAAGGTGCCGTCACAGCCCCCACGACACCTGCGCGCCGCCGCGCTGCAGGTTGCGGTAGCGCGCCAGCGCCCACAGCGGGAAGTAGCGCGCATAGCCGTGATAGCGCAGGTAGAACACGCGCGGAAAGCCCACCGCGGTGAAGCGTGGCTCATGCCACAGGCCGCCGGATTGCTGCGTGCGCAGCAGGTAGTCGATGCCGCGCGCCACCGCGGCGTGCTGCGCGGCGCCGGCTGCCATCAGCGCCAGCAGCGCCCACGCGGTCTGCGAGGCCACGCTGGGCGCGGGCTCGTAGCCGCGGTAGTCGAGCCGGTAGCTGCTGCCGTCCTCGCCCCAGCCGCCGTCGGCGTTCTGGATCTGCTCGAGCCACGCCACGGCGCGGCGCATCTCGGGGGCTTCCGGTGCCAGGCCCGCCGCGTTCAGCGCGCACAGCGCGCTCCAGGTGCCATAGACATAGTTGGTGCCCCAGCGGCCGAACCAGCTGCCGTCGGGCATCTGCTCGGCCAGCAGGTAGCGCAGCGCGCGCGCGGCGGGTTCGCTCTTGCCCGGCGTGGCGCCGATCTGGCACAGCATCGACAGGCAGCGCGCGGACACGTCCGCGGTGGGCGGGTCCAGCAGCGCGCCATGGTCGGCAAAGGGGATGTTGTTCAGGTAGAGATGCGTGTTCTCGGGCTCGAACGCGCCCCAGCCGCCATCGCCGCCCTGCATGCCGACGATCCACTCGGCGGCGCGCGCCACGGCTTCGTCATAGCGGCCCGGCATATCGTGGGCGCGCATGTAGCGGTTCATCGCGGCGGCCACCACGGCGGTGTCGTCCACGTCCGGGTAATAGGCATTGGCGTACTGGAAGGCCCAGCCGCCGGGGCGCACCAGCGGGCGGCGCACGGCCCAGTCGCCGCGCACGTCCAGCACCTGCAGCGGCCTGAGCCAGTCCAGGCCGCGCCCGGCCGCGGCCGTCGCGCGCGCCTCGCCGGTTTCCAGCAACGCGTGCGCGGCCAGCGCTGTATCCCACACCGGCGACAGGCACGGCTGGCAATAGGCTTCGTCGCCGTGCTCGACCAGCAGCCGCTCGACGGATTGCCGCGCCAGCGCGCGCGCCGGGTCGTCGGGCGGCACGCCCAGCACGTCGAACATCATCACGCTGTTGGCCATTGCCGGGAAGATGGCGCCCAGGCCGTCCTCGCCGTTGAGCCGCTCATGCACGAAGGCCTGCGCCGCGGCAATGGCGCGCCGGCGCAGCGTGCGCGGGAAGAGCGGCTCGGTCACGCGCAGCAGCGCGTCCAGGCCGCGGAACACCGTGTACCAGCCGGCGTGCTGGTGCGCCGCGCGCGGCGGCAGCCCCACCGTATGGCAGTTGCCGACGAACAGCTCATTGATGCCGACCCCGCGCGGGTTGCGCGCCTGCGGGCGCAGGCTGTTCAGCACCAGCAGCGGCACGATCACCGTGCGCGCCCAGTACGAGACCTTGGACAGGTGGAACGGAAACCACTGCGGCAGCAGCATGATCTCGACCGGCATCATCGGCACCGCCGACCATGGCATCACGCCGTACAGGGCCAGCAGCGTGCGCGTGAATACATTGCTGGCCTCGGCGCCGCCCAGCGCGTGGACGGCCCGGCGCGCGCGCTGCATGTGCGCGGCCTGGGGGTCGTCGCCGGCCATCTTCAGCGCGAAATAGGCCTTTACGCTGGCGCTGACGTCGGAGCGGCCTTCATGGAACAGCGGCCAGCCGCCATCGGGATTCTGGATGCGGCGCAGGTAGCGGGCCAGGCGGGCTTCAAGCTCCAGGTCCGGGGCTTCGCCGAGGTAGTGCACCATCAGCACGTATTCGGCGGGAATGGTGGCGTCGGCTTCCAGTTCGCAGACCCAGTGGCCGTCGGGGCGCTGCTGATGCAGCAGCGCGTCGATCGCGCGGCCGATGCCGTGGTCAAGTGCCTGCGCGGCGTTGCGCGGCGCGGGGCTGTCCCCCGCGCTGGCCGGCGCGATCCGTGGCACTGCCGTGGCAAAGGCGGTCTCGTTCATCGACATGCAGACTCCTTGTGCCGGCGCACGGCGCGGCCGCGCCCGGCATGCATCGGGTGCAGCGCTCAGCCAATGGCGTGGCGCAGCACGATCCAGAGCAATTGGGCGCGCGGCAGGCGCACGCGCTGGCGCGGCGCGCGCCAGCCCTGCGTGCGCAGCCGCGCCAGGATGCAGTGGTAGACCTCGGCCATGATGCGCGGCGAGCGCACCTGCCGCGACGGGCAGCGCGCCATGATGGCGTAGGCCTGGTCGTAGTGCGCCTGGGCCTCGCGCGCCACGGCCGCGCAGGCCTGGCCGACGGCGGGGTGGGCCACCACGGCCTGGGGCGTGTCCGCGCCGATGCCGGCCGCGGCCAGCGCTTCTGCCGGCAGGTAGAGCCGGCCGATGGCGGCGTCTTCGTCGATATCGCGCAGGATATTGGTCAGCTGCAGCGCGCGGCCCAAGTGGTGCGCGAGCGCGATGCCGCACGCTTCTTCCAGGCCGAACACGCGCACCGCCAGCCGGCCGACAGCGCTGGCGACGCGATCGCAATACAGGTCGAGGGTGGCCGCGTCGGGGGCGCGGATGTCCTGCACCACGTCCATGGTCATGCCGTCGATCACGGCAAGGAAATCCTGCTGCTGCAGGTGGAAGGCGCGGATCTGCGCGCTCAGCGGCTGCAGGGCGCGAGGCGGATTGCCGGTGTAGCAGGCGGCGATGTCGTGGCGCCAGGCATCGAGTGCGGCAAGGCGCTCGGCGTGCGGTGCGTTGCCGTCGGCGATGTCGTCGACCGCGCGGCAGAACGCATAGATCTCGAACATGGCCTGGCGCTGCGCTGGCGGCAGGATGCGCAGCGCGGCATGGAAGGAACTGCCGGCCGAGGCCGCCGGGCCCGCCTGGCTGCCGTGGTCGGCGGCGACAGGGGTGTCTTGCGTTGCGATTTGAGTACCGGCCACGTAACTCCTCGACACGCTGCATACCGTCCCGCACTGATCGCGCAGCATCCGTGCGCGCCCACTGGCGGGAGGGCGGTTGTGGGTCGGCCGATTATAGCAATTTCACCCGTCGCAAGATTGCCGCAGCGGCGGCCCCGGTGCCGGCGCGCCAATAAAAAAGCCCCGCGCCGAAGCTGCGGGGCTTTCCTTCCGGCCGGTCCGCTGGACCGGCCCGGCATCCACCGGTATCAGAGGGCCTGAATCTTGGTGGCTTGCTCGCCCTTCTGGCCCATGGCCTTGACGTAGCGTACCTTCTGGCCTTCCTTCAACGACTTGAAGCCATTGCCTTCGATTGCGGAGAAGTGCGCGAACAGATCGTTGCCGCCTTCATCCGGCGTGATGAAGCCGAAGCCCTTGGCGTCGTTGAACCACTTAACGGTACCGGTTTCCATATCTATCTCAACCTTGAATTTCAAAATGAGCGAAAACGCTCGTTATACACCGTGTGCAACGCACCCAGCGGATCCTTTTTATGTTCCCCGCCAGCGCATTCCATATGACTTCGATATGTCGCTGTCGTGACAACCGAAAACGTCACGGAACGACAACACCAAAAGACACACCGCATGGGCGCTGCACAAGTGGGAATCATTCTGCCGAATTTTCCCGGCGTGTCAATCAGGCTAAGCGCCTAATCATGATGAGAGGTTCCGATAGGAGATATTAGCGTTTTCTACTTCGGCTTCAGTTCAGTGAATTCCCTGATTTTTTTATCGTGGGTTTGGTTGTGCGTGCACCGCCAGCGAGCGCGATGCCACGCCGCCGTGCATAATGGCTGTCGTCCGGTGCATGGGCGTGCCATCTTTTTTACAAATTCTTACGGCGCCCAATCCCTACCGCGTTCGGGGGAAGCCGGCGCGGCCCGGATATATCATTATGCTGACAATAAAGGCCAGGCCGGTGGCCGCGCTCGCGTCGTGCACAGACATACATGAGCGCGCCCACTGTATGCGGGCCCATACATAAAAGTTCTGAACGGGGAATCCATCATGGTGTTTCAAACCTAGCTGTCCGGAATTTCGGTTGCGGACAGCGTCACCACCCGTCGCGCACGGGGCCTGGACTGTTTCCGTTGTTTGCATTTGAGCCGCGCCCGCCGTACGCCCGTACCGCAAGCGCGGCTGACGCGCGCCCAGCACGGTGGCGCGTTAACGCGCGAGCCGGCTCAATGTCTCAGTGTTGGGACAATTGTTGACAATGTGATCCATGCGTCTGTCCTAGCATTCGTTTCCGGATACCATCAGATTTTTCCGATTCTGAGATCCACAGTCGGACACAAGGCGGCAGCGACCGCCTCAGAGAATGTCGTGCGTGAGGCACTTGCCGGCGTGCGCAGACAAGAGGAAGCAAGCCTGTGAAGCAGCTGGAGGAAGCACAAGGGAACCGGGGCGGCCGCATGCCGTTCCGATCGGGGTGGGTAGGGATGCGCATGGCGCAGCGGGTGCAAGGCATCGCGCTGGCGCTGGCCCTCGGGGCGGCGACGGCTGCGGCCGCGCCGGCGCCCGCGGCGCAGGCGCCATCCATGCCGTCGATCGCCTTGCACTACGGCGCCAAGCCGCCGGTTGACGCTCTGCAAGCCTTCGACATCGCCGTGGTCGAGCCCGACAGCGGCTTCGACCCGCGCCAGGCGGCGACGCCGGCCACGGCCTGGTTTGCCTATGTCAGCGTCGGCGAGGTGCTGGAGAGCCGCGCCTACTTCAAGGACATCCCCAAGGCCTGGTTCGTCGGGCGCAATGACGCCTGGAACGCGCCGGTCATCGACCAGGCAGCCGACGGCTGGCCCGCCTTCTATGTGGACAAGGTGATCGCGCCGCTGTGGCAGCGCGGCTTCCGCGGCTTTTTCCTCGATACCCTCGATTCCTACCAGCTTGCCGCCAGGACCGACGCCGAGCGCGCACGGCAGGAAGCGGGGCTGGTGCGCGTGATCCGCGCCATCAAGGCGCGCTACCCCGAGGCGCGCCTGGTCTTCAACCGCGGCTTCGAGATCCTGCCGCAGGTGCATGACCTGGCCTATGCCGTTGCCTTCGAGTCGCTGTTCCGCGGCTGGAACCAGGCCCAGGGCCGCTATGTCGACGTTGCGCAGGCTGACCGCGACTGGCTGCTGGCGCAGGCGCGCACCATCCGCGAGCAATACCGCCTGCCGGTGATCTCGATCGACTATTGTCCGCCGGCTGACCGCCGCTGCGCACGCGAAACCGCGCAGCGCATCCGCGCGCTGGGGATCACGCCCTATGTGGCCGATCCCGGGCTGCAGACGGTTGGCATCGGCAAGGTCGAGGTGCTGCCCCGGCGCGTGCTGGTGGTGCAGGAGCGCCGCCCCGGGGTGTCGATCGACGATTCCGAGGGTGTGCGCTTTGTCTCGATGCCGCTCAACTACCTTGGCTATCGCGTGGATTTCGCCGAGACCAGCGAGGACCTGCCCGAGATCGGGCCGGACCGCTACGCCGGCGTGGTGGTGTACCTGTCAGGCAATGTCACGGCGCAGCCGGGACGCTTCCATGCCTGGGTGCAGGCGCGCATGGCGCAGGGCATGCCGGTGGTGTTCCTCAACGACTTCGGCACCAGCGTTAGCGGCGCGGTGGCGCGCAGCTTCGGGCTGAAGGCAGTCAAGGGCCGCGTGTCGGGCCCGGTCGAGGTGCTGGCCAAGGACCGGATGATGGGCTTCGAGATGCCGGTGGCCCCCGACCGCACCCAGGCCGAAGCGATCCAGGTGCCGGACGGCGCCGGCTACCGTTCGCTGCTGCGCCTGCGTTCGGGCACGCTGACCTATGACGCCGCCGCGATCACGCCGTGGGGCGGCTATGTGCTGGGGCCGTACGCGGTGCGCCAGAGCGGCAACGGCAACGGCCAGAGCCGCTGGGTGGTGCAGCCGCTGGACTTCCTGCGTGAGGCGCTGCGCCTGCCCGCCATGCCCGTGCCCGATGTCACCACCGAGAACGGCCGGCGCCTGCTGACCATCCATATCGACGGCGACGGCTTTGCCTCGCGCGCCGAGATTCCCGGCGGCGGCTTCTCCGGCGAGGTGCTGTTCCGCGAGATCTTCGACCGCTACCGGCTGCCGATGACGATGTCGGTGATCCAGGGCGAAGTCAGCAAGGACGGCATGTACCCCAGGCTGAGCGCCGAGCTTGAGCCGATCGCGCGCAAGATCTTCGCGCAGCCCTATGTCGAGGTGGCCAGCCATACCTTCTCGCATCCGTTCGAGTGGTCGCGCACGGTGCCGGCACAGCCAGGGCAGCCAACGCAATCCAGCGGCGCCGCCGTGGTCGAGGGCGACGAGGCCTTCCACCTGAGCATCCCCGGCTACAGCATGGACCTGAACCGCGAGATCGGCGGCTCGATCGACTACATCAACCGCACGCTGGCGCCGGCCGGCAAGCCGGTCAGCATGCTGCTGTGGTCGGGAGACTGCCAGCCGCCGGCCGAGGCGCTGCGGCTCACCGAGAAGGCGCGCGTGCTCAACATGAACGGCGGCGATACGCTGATCACGCGCAGCAACCCGAGCTGGACCGCGATCGCGCCGCTGGGCATCAACAAGCCCGGCGGCACCTTCCAGGTGTTTGCGCCCAACCAGAACGAGAACGTCTACACCAACCTCTGGCACGGCCCGTTCTATGGCTTCGAGCGCGTGATCGAGACCTACGAGCTGACCGACAAGCCTTATCGCTTCAAGCCGGTCAACATCTACTACCACAGCTATTCGGGCACCAAGGCCGCGTCGCTGAAGGCGCTGCGCAAGGTCTATGACTATGTGCTGGCGCAGCCGCTGCTGCCGCTGCACTCGACCGACTACGTGCGCAAGGTGCTCGACTGGCAGGACATGGCCGTGGCGCGGGACGTGGGCGATGGCCAGCCGGGCGGCACCGGTGCCGAATGGATCGTGCGCGGCGACGGCAACCTGCGCAACCTGCGCTGGAGCGGCGCCGGCATGCCTGACGTGGGCGCGGCGCATGGCGTGACCGGCACCTCGCCGGCACCGGGCGGCGGCGTCTACCTGCACCTGGATGGCGGCGATGCGCGCTTCGCCGTGCGCGACACAGTCACCGCCCCGGCCGCGCCGCAGCTGGCCGAAGCCAACGGCATCGTGCGCGACTGGTCGCAGCGCGATGGCGTCACGCGCTTCGCCTTCAGCGGCTATTTCAAGCCATTCTTCCGTCTTGCCAACGCCGGCAACTGCCGTGTGAGCGTCGATGGCAAGCCCGTACAGGCCGTCCGCGAGCGCAACACGCTGCGCGTGGATACCGCACCCGTCACCGATCCGAACCATGCCAGGCAACAAGTCGAAGTCCGCTGCGCCGGTTGAGCGCGAGCGGCTGCTGCCGCCGGCGCTGGTGCTGACTTTCACCGCGATGGTGGGGATCGGCCTGGCGCTGATGTTCCCGCGCGAGACCCTGCGCGAGCGCCTGCTGGGCCAGGGCCGCACCATCGACGGGCTGACCATGGCCTACCTGGAAGCCTGGTGGAAGGTCACGCCCGACGACCCCGGTTTCATGGGCGTGCTGGCCGAACAATACGCGCGCACCGGCCGGCTGGAAGAGGCGCAGGCCATGCTGGCGCGCATGCAGGCGGTGCAGGGCACCGACCTGTCGGGCCAGATCCTGCGCACGCGCATCGAGATCGCGCAGCAGCGCGCCTGGGCCGCGCTGCCGGATACGCCCGAGCGCGAACAGAACCTGGTGCAGCTGCGCAGCCTGCTGGACCAGGCTGCCGCGCGCAGCTGGGGGCTGGCCGACCTGCAAACGCTGGCCACACAGTCGCGCCAGGCCGGCGCGCAGGACGCGATGCGCAAGTTCTATGCGGCGCTGGCCAGCCAGGACCGCAACAACGCGGCCTTCTGGAACCGCCAGCTGGCCGACATGGCGATCGCGGGCGGCGACTATCGCAACGCTGCCAACGCCTTGTTCGCGCAGCAGGCGGCCGCCACCACGCTGGCCGAGCGGCGCGCGCTGTTCCTGAAGGCGGTGCAGACGCTGCAGTCAGGCAACCTGCTGGACGAAGCGCTGGCGCAGGCCGAGCGCCACGGCGGCAAGCTGCTGGACGATCCGGAGGTGCTGCGCTACCTGACGAAGCTGGCGCTGGCGGCCAACAAGCCGGAGCAGGCCAGCCGCTATGTCGAGCGGCTGCTCAAGGTCTCGGCGCGCACGCGCGATGCCGGCGCGGCGGCGCTGGCCGCACGCCAGGCCGAGGCGCGGCGCATCGCCGCCAGCCAGCCGTGGGCCGAGCGCGGCCTGGTCTTCCTCGACGGGCCGCGCGGCCTGGCCTTGCGTGAAGCGCTGGCCGCTTCCGGCCAGCTGGGTACGCGCAAGATTGCGGCGCAAGCTGCTGCGCCCGCGCAGGCGCCGGCGGAGCCAGCCGACAAGCCGTTCAACGCCGACGACTACGAACTCGCCTATCGCGTGTTCCTGTCGGCCGGCAAGCTCGACCAGGCGCAGCGCGTGGCCGAGACCGCGGTGCGCCGGCTGCCGGGCGAGGCGATCTGGCGCGAACGGCTGGCGCAGGTGGCCGAATGGAACCGCCAGCCGGCCGTGGCCCTGAAGAGCTGGCTCGACTATGCCCGCGCCACCAACGACGAGCGCGCGTGGGATGCAGTGATGCGGCTCGCCCCGGGCCTGTCCGACGATCGCGCCTACCTGGCCGCGCTGCGCCACCGCGCGGGCGGCTCGGACCTGAAGACCGTGGACGAGGTGGTGGCCGCC
Source organism: Cupriavidus sp. CPT47-8839-RL05A (assembly GCF_058792255.1). NCBI lineage: Bacteria > Pseudomonadati > Pseudomonadota > Betaproteobacteria > Burkholderiales > Burkholderiaceae > Cupriavidus > Cupriavidus sp. CPT47-8839-RL05A. Next base: position 288,909 of record NZ_JBYTEG010000006.1, read on the forward strand.
TACGAACGCCTGGGCGAGCCGGAAGAGGCCATGCGCTTCCTCGAAGGCCTGAGCCACGGCCCCAGGGCGCGCGAAATCTTGGAACGTCACGCCGCCCTGGCCGAGCGCGCCGGCAAGGACGAGCGCGCGTTCCAGATCTATACGCAGCTGCAGCAGCGCTTCGGCCCGCGCCCCGCCTATGCGCTGAAGCTCGCCAACCTGCTCTATGTGCGCGGCAAGCTGGCGCAGGCGCTGGACGCCATGCTGCCGGCGCGTGCCACGGCCGGGAAGGATGACATCCTCTACTGGCGCACCTTTACCGAGCTGGCGCGGCTGAACCAGCGCGACGACCTGCTCAAGGACGGCTATCGCCAGCTGATGCTGGCGGCGGCGCAGACGCAGGACGAGCACTGCATGGAGATGCCGGCGGGCCCGGCGCGCAACGACTGCCTGGACGAGGTCCGCGACACGCAGGAGGCGGATTTCTCCAACCTGATCGCCTACTACGACAAGACCCCGATCGACGCCGGCCGCATCGCCGAGGCCGACTGGCGCCGCGGCGGCAAGCCGGAATCGCTGGAACTGGCGCTGTACTACTACACGCGTGCCCACGCCTACCGGCGCATCGGGCGCCTGTTGCAGGACATGACGCCCGAGCAGCGCCAGGCGGCAGCGCAGTCGAGCCGCTTCCTGATGCGGCGCGCGGAGTACTACCGCGTGACCGGCCAGCGCGACCAGGCCCTGGCCGACCTGCGCCGCGCCGCGGGCCTGCGCGATGCCGACAGCGAAACGCTGGCGGCGCTGCTGTGGACGCTGGTCGACCAGGGCAGCGACACCGAGGTGCGCGCGGTGATGCGCCGCGTCAAGGACGACGCGGAAGACAACCCCGACCTGTGGGGCGCCTTTGCCGCGGGCCATATGCGCTTCCAGGACGGGCGCGCGGCCATGCACTACCTGCGCAAGCTCAACGACGGCAAGAGCGCCGACCCGCTCTGGCTCAGCCTGATGGCCGATGCCTATGAAGCCATCGGCCAGACCGACATGGCCTGGCGCGTGCGCCGCCAGGCCTGGATCGACCTGCACCACGGCTGGTCCCAGGGCGGGGTGCGCTATGCCCGGCTGCGGCCCGATAACACCGACGGTGACGAAGAGTACGAGAACGAGTCCGGCGCGCCTTCGCGCGCGGACCTGCGCCGCCAGACCGTGGCGCTGGGGCAGATCTTTGCCTCGGGCGAGGTCTCGCGCGCGCTGGTGATCCAGATGCTGCGCGCGGACCGCGCTTCCACGGCGGCGCGCGAACTGGTGCCGCCGCTGGCGGGCGCGCCGTCGCAGCTGGGCGAGGTGGCCGGGCTGCCGCCGCTGCGCGAGCCCGCGTCGGCGGAGGTCGCACGCAATGCGGCCCGCCGCGATGCCGCGCTGTCCGCTGCCGGGCGCGATGCCGCGCTGGCATGGGCGATGTCGGCGGAATCCAACGAACTGGCGCGAAGCTGGCTGGCCCGCCAGTACGTCAACCGGCTGCAGCGACCGGCCTATGCCGAGGTGGCGATCGCGCTGGACCGGCAGGACATGAACAGCGTTGACCGCATCCTGGAGCGCCAGGCCGGCCGCGTGCCGGTGGCCAACCAGATCGAGGCCAACCAGCGCCTGGACCGCATCAGCAGCGCGCAGACGCTGGCCTTCGAGACCCAGGAACGGGCCCGTTCCGACGACACGCTGCAGGACACCCTGCAGGAGACGCTGCTCTACAACGCCCAGGCGATCGAGCCGCGCGTGAGCTTCATGCACCAGAAGCCGCTGGAGTACACCGAAGGCAGCCTCGCGGGCGGCGTGCGCCTGTGGGACGGGTATGACCTGAACCTGCGCGGCACCTGGCGCGACCAGCGCAGCACCGATCCGCAGCAGCTGGTGAACGTGCCGTCGTCCGACCGGCGCGCCGACCTGTCGCTGGGCTATCGCGACAACAGCAAGCGCTGGCGTGCCACGGCAGGCTACCGCGAGGGACTGGACACAATGGCGACCGCGCGCTTCTTCGGCGAGTGGAACCAGCAGGGCCGGCTGCAGTTCAGCACGCTGGCCGGGCTGAACCAGCCGGCCGATGAATCGGCGCCGCTGCGCGTGGGCGGGGCCAAGGACGTCGTGGGGCTGGGCGCAACCTGGCGCTTCGGCCTGCGCGAGTTCGTCGGCGCGCGCATCGAGTACAGCAGCTTCCGCGGGCAGGACCGCAGCGCGCTCGGGCATGGCATGGTCTATGACGTCGAGGCCGGCTACAAGATCCGCACCTCGTATCCGGACTACACCGTGCGCGTGGTCGGCACGCATGCCAACTACAGCGCCAACGGCGGCAGCCTGACGCCGCGCATGGCGTCGCTGGTGCCGGTCGGCGACGAAGCCACGCCGGCGTTCTACATGCCGCAGGGCTTTACGCAGGCCGGCGTGCTGTTCGGCTTCGGCACTGAGCTGCTGGACGAGTACACACGCAAGTGGCGGCCGTTCGGTGAAGTGGGGCTGCTGCGCGACACGCGCGCACGGCAGAACTTCCGCGTGCAGGGCGGGGTGGCCGGATCGGTATTCGGCAATGACCACCTGGCGCTGTATATCTCGCACGAGACCGCGGCGCGCAACGGTGGCAGGCCGCTGACGGAACTGGGAATGCGCTATCGCTGGCTGTACTGAGCCGGCGGCAGCGGATGGCAGGGATCGGGTAACAACAGGACATGGAAAAGGGGATGAAGATGAACAAGCAAACCACGGCAATGACGGGCAAGACAGCGGCCAGGCGGCTGGCGGCATGGTGCGGCGCGCTGGGCGCGGCACTGTGGCTGGCGGCTTGCGCGGTGACGGATGTCGGCCGCGCGCCGGCGCTGGCCCGCGGCGAGACCATCGCGGTGCTGCCGATCGTGAACTACACCGAGACGCCGCAGGCCGGCCTGCGCGCCGAGGCGATTGCCGAGAGCCTGCTGAAGACCGGCGGCGTGGCCAGCCTGAAGCGTTATCCGGCCAGCCTCAATCCGGAAACGCTGTTCGAGCCGGCCGAGCGCGAAGCCGTGGGCAAGGCGCTGGAATGGGCGCGTGCCGAGAAGGCCCGCTACGCGCTGACCGGCGCGGTGCAGGAATGGCGCTACAAGGTGGGCGTGGACGGCGAGCCCGCGGTCGGCATCTCGCTGCAGCTGCTGGACGTGAACAGCGGTGAAGTGGTGTGGTCGGCCACCGGCAGCGACAGCGGCTGGAGCCGCGCCTCGCTGTCGGGCACCGCGCAGAAGCTGCTGCGCCGCCTGCTGGCGCCGCTGATGCAGGGCTGAGGCGGCAAGCCATCAGGAAGAGGCTGCACACCGATGCGGCGATGCAATGGTTGAAGCAAGGGGATGAGCGTGGCCAATACGGCTGACAAGACATATCGCGCGCGGCAAGGACAGGGCATCGGCCTGGGTGGGCGCTATGCGCGCCTGCTGGCGCCGGCGGTCAGCGGGCGCGCGGCCGTGGTGGAACTGGTGGTAGCCATGCTGGCGGCAATGGGGCTGGCGTGGCTGGTGTTGCCGCAGAATCCGCTGCTGCTCGGCATGGGCTTTCCGTGGGCCTGGCTGCTGCCGGTGATCCTGGCGCTGCGCTACGGCACGCTGATCGGCGTGGGCAGCGTGCTGATGCTGCTGGGCGGCTGGTACTTCTACCAGCAGACCGGCGTGATGGCAGGGCCGTTCCCGCGCCTGTTCTTCCTCGGCGGGCTGCTGCTGGTGCTGGTGGCCGGGCAGTTCGGCGATATCTGGGGCACGCGCCTGGCGCGCGCCCGCGCCGTGAACCGCTACCTGGACGAACGCCTGGCGGCGCTGACCAAGAACCACTACCTGCTGCGGATCTCGCATGAGCGGCTGGAAAACGACCTGCTGGCGCGGCCCACCACGCTGCGCGACACGCTGTCGCAGCTGCGCAGCGTGGCGCTGGACGAGGCCGCGCGCACCGGCCAGGTGCTGGCCGGCGCGCAGCCGATGCTGCAGGTGGTGGCGCAGGCCTGCCAGCTTGAGGCAGCCGCGCTCCATGCCTGCGATGGCGAGCACGTGGATGGCGCCCCGGTCGCCAGCATCGGCCCGGAATTCACGCTCGACACCACCGACCCGCTGGTGCGCCACTGCCTGGACACGCGCCAGCTGGCGCACCTGCGCGCCGACGGCCTGCAGCATGGCGCGCAGACACGCTATGTGGCGGTGGCGCCGGTGCTGGCCGGCTCCGACCACCTGATCGGCCTGCTGGTGGTCGAGCGCATGCCGTTCCTGTCGCTGACCTACGAGAACCTGCAGATGCTGATGGTGCTGCTGGGCTACTACGCCGACGGCGTGGAGCACGCCGGCGCCACCCGCACCATCCAGGCGGCGCTGCCGGCCTGCCCATACCCGTTTGCGCTGGACTATGCGCGTCTGTCGCGGCTGCGGCGCGAGACCGGCATCGAAAGCTCGGTGGTGGCGCTGGTGTTCGACGCGGATCCGGAGCGCGATGCGCTGTTCGAGCAGGTGGTGCGCAGCCGGCGCGCGCTGGATGTGGCGTGGCCGGTGGTCAACGCCCATCACCGCGCCATGCTGACGCTGATGCCGCTGTCCGATGCGCAGGCGGTGGCGGCCTACCTGGTGCGCATCGAAGACATGCTGCGCGCGCAGTTCGGCACCGATTTCACCAGTGCGGGCATCGGCGTCTATACGCTGGCGGTGCCCGGCGCCGGCTCGGAAGACGCGCTGGTCAAACTGCTGCGCCGGGCCCAGGTGGATGGCGCGATCGCGCCGGCCACGCTGCCGGCCGGGGAAGCGCCCCATGTTTAAGCTCGGCGCCAGCGGGCTCGCCGCCCAGATCGCCGCGCTGGCGCTGCTGGCGCGCGCCGGCAACAGCACCGCGCTGCTGCTGGCCTTCTTCGGCATGCAGGCGGTGGCCGCCGCGCTGACCGCGCTGCTGCTGTGGCGCCTGCTGCCGCGGCGCTTTCGCGTGCCGTTCGGGTGGAGCTATGGCTTTCTCGCGCTGTTCTGCTTCTTCGTGCCGCTGGGCGGCGCGCTGGTGTGCCTGGGCAGCTACCTGTTCTCGAAGCTGTTCCCGCGGCGCGTGGACACCAGCGGCATCGGCACCGTGGGCTTGCCCGAGTTCGTCACGCACCTGATGTCGCGCGTCACGCACGGCGGCGGCGCGCGCCTGCGTGCGCAGCTGGGCAATGCGCGCGCGCCCCTGCCCGAGCGCATGACCGCGCTGGTGGCGATGCAGTCGATGCCGGCGCGCACCGCCAGCCCGGTGCTGCGCGAACTGCTGGCCGACAGTGTCGACGACGTGCGGCTGCTGGCCTACGGCATGCTGGACGGCGCCGAGAAGCAGCTGACCCAGCAGATCCTGGCCGAGCTGCCGCGCCTGGAGAGCGCCAACAGCGCCAGCGAGCGCGCCGAAATCAGCAAGCGGCTGGCCGACCTGTACTGGGAACTGATCTACCAGAACCTGGTGCAGGGCGACGTCTACCGCTACACCGCCAGCCAGGTCGAGCGCTACGCCAGCGCGGCGCTGGCGCATGACGACAGCAATGCCTCGCTGTGGTACATGCGCGGGCGCCTGGCACTGGCGCGCAATGCCCCGCGCGAGGCGCGTGAATGGCTGCAGCGCGCCGAATCCCTCGGCTTCGCGCGCGAACGCGTGCTGCCGCACCTGGCCGAAGCCGCCTACCTGGAACGCGACTATGCCGCGGTGCGCCAGCTGATGGCATCGTTTGACAGCCCCTCGCCGCTCCCGCTGGTGCGGCCCCTGCTGCGGTACTGGCAATCATGAGCGAGATCCTGGTAAAAGGGACGTCGGCCGACGTCATGTTGCTGCTCGAAGGCACCTTCCCGTATGTGAGCGGAGGGGTGTCGAGCTGGGTCAACCAGATGATCCGCGCGTTCCCGGACCTGCGCTTCGGCATCGTCTTTATCGGCAGCCGGCGCGAGGACTATGGCGACATGGCCTACCAGCTGCCGCCCAACGTGGTGCACCTGGAAACGCACTACCTGTACGACTTCCCGCCGCCGCCGCTGGTCCAGGGCAGCACCGGCGATGCCAAGGCGTTCGACGCCTCGGACCGCCTGCACGAGCTGCTGCGCGACCCGGGCCGCGAGGCCGAGGCCGGCGCCATGATGCGCGAGCTGATGCCGGCGCTGCGCGAGGGCGGAGCGCTGGGCGAGGACGCCTTCCTGTACAGCCGCCGCGCCTGGCAGACCATCACCGAGCAATACCGGCGCTTCTGCACGGACCCGTCGTTCACGGACTATTTCTGGACCGTGCGCATCATGCACAAGCCGCTGTGGCAGCTGGTGCGCATTGCCGACAACCTGATCCCGGCGCGGGTCTACCACACGGTTTCCACCGGCTATGCGGGCTTTCTCGGGGCGCTGCTGCGCCACCGCAACCAGCGCCCGCTGCTGGTGTCGGAGCACGGCATCTACACCAAGGAACGCAAGATCGACCTGTTCCAGAGCCAGTGGATCCGCGACAACCGCAATGTGTTCGAGCGCGACATCTCCCAGATCAGCTACTTCCGCGAACTGTGGGTGCGCTTCTTCGAGACCATCGGCCGGGTCTGCTACGACGCCGGCGACGACATCGTCGCGCTGTACGAGGGCAACCGCCGCCGCCAGGTGCAGGATGGCGCGCCTGAGGTGCGCACGCGCAGCATCCCCAACGGCATCGACCTGCCGCGCCTGGCGCCGCTGCGCGCGCGCCGCAAGCCGGGCGTGCCGCCGGTGCTGTGCCTGATCGGCCGGGTGGTGCCGATCAAGGACGTCAAGACCTTCATCCGCGCCATGCTGACGGTGGTGCGCGAGTACCCCGAGGCCGAAGGCTGGATCGCCGGCCCCGAGGACGAGGATCCCGACTACGCGCGTGAATGCCGCAGCCTGGCCGAGAGCCTGGGCCTGGGCCAGAAGGTCAAGTTCCTGGGCTTCCAGCGCATCGACGCGCTGCTGCCGCAGGTGGGCGTGCTGGTGCTGAGCTCGATCAGCGAGGCGCTGCCGCTGGTGGTGCTGGAAGGCTTTGCCGCCGGCGTGCCGTGCGTGACCACCGACGTGGGCTCATGCCGCGAGCTGCTGTTCGGCCTGCCCGGCGAGGACGCCGCGCTGGGCTCGGCCGGCGAGGTGGTGCGCATTGCCGATCCCGCGGCCCTGGCCGCGGCGGCGCTCGGGCTGCTGCAGGACCCGGCGCGCTGGCAGGCGGCCCAGGCCGCCGGCGTGGCGCGCGTGGAGCGCTACTACACCCAGGACCGCATGGTGGGCAGCTACCGCGAACTGTATCAACGGCTGATGGCGCAGGCAGACGGCGCCGGGCCTGGCGGACCTGAACGGCAGGGCGGCGGCAACCCCGTGCGCTGCCCGGTCCACGGAGGAGCCTGAGCATGGCTGGCATTGGATTCGAGCTGCGCAAGATGCTGCGGCGGGACAACCTGTCGGGCATGCTGAGCGCCTACGCGTATGCCGGCATCATCAGCTCCGGGCCGTGGATCCTGTCGATCGTCGGCATCCTGCTGATCGGCATGCTGAGCCTGCCCTTCGTGGTGCCGGGCTCGCTGATCACGCAGTTCCAGGTGTCCGTGACCTACCTGATTGCCGGCAGCCTGATCCTGACCGGGCCGATGCAGCTGGCGTTCACGCGCTTCACCTCGGACCGGTTGTTCGAGAAGCGCGACCACCTGGTCCTGAGCAACTACCACGCGGTGGCGCTGCTGTCGACGGTGCTGTCGGGCGGCATCGGCGTGGCGTGCGCGGTATTCAGCTTCGGCGAGCAGTCGGTGCTGTACCGGCTGCTGATGGTGGCGGGCTTCGTGGTGCTGAGCAATATCTGGATTGCCGCGATCTTCCTGTCGAGCATGAAGCAGTACAAGGCCATCGTATGGACCTTCCTGCTGGGCTACGCGATCTCGGTCGGCGCCGCGCTGGTGCTGCGCGGCCACGGGCTGGAAGGGCTGCTGGGCGGTTTCGCCGCCGGCCAGCTGTGCCTGCTGACCGGCATGGTGACGCTGATCTACCGCAACTACACCAGCCGCCAGTTCATGTCGTTTGAGGTGTTCCAGCGCCGCCATGCGTACCCCAGCCTGGTGGCGATCGGCCTGCTCTACAACCTGGGCATCTGGATCGACAAGTTCATGTTCTGGTACGCGCCCTCCACCGGGCAGCAGGTGATCGGGCCGCTGCATGCGTCGATCATCTACGACATCCCGGTGTTCCTGGCCTACCTGGCGATCATCCCGGGCATGGCGGTGTTCCTGGTGCGCATCGAGACCGATTTCGTCGAGTACTACGACGCGTTCTACAACGCGGTGCGCGGCGGCAGCTCGCTCGAGCATATCGAGGACATGCGCAACACCATGGTCCAGACCATCCGGCTGGGTTTGTACGAGATCGTCAAGGTGCAGGCCATCGCCGCGCTGCTGCTGTTCGCGGTGGGCGTGTGGGTGCTGCGGCTGCTGGGCATTTCCGAGCTGTACCTGCCGCTGCTGTACGTGGACGTGATCGGTGCCAGCCTGCAGGTGGTGCTGCTGGGGGTGCTCAACATCTACTTCTACCTGGACCGCCGCCGCGAGGTGCTGCTGCTGACCGCGACCTTCGTGGTGCTGAACTTCGCGCTGACGCTGCTGACGCTGCACCTCGGGCCGGCCTGGTACGGCTACGGCTTTGCGGTGTCGCTGCTGGTGGTGGTGGCGCTGGCGCTGTACCTGCTGGACCGCAAGCTGGACCGGCTGGAGTACGAGACCTACATGCTGCAATAGGCCCTGCCGCCATCGTGCGCCCGGCTCCCGGGGCGGCACGATGGCGGCAAGGATGATGCAGATCGAAAGACGATCGCGGAGGGATCGGCGCAGTTGCCGCCGCCACCCCTCGTCGGGGCATCTCGACGGAAGGGCCTGCGATTGGGTAACATGGCGGCAGCCGGCGGGCTTCGGCCTGGCCCGTCGGATCAGATCGACGGCCGCGCCCCCCTGGGGGTGAATATGAGGAATGACTTGCCGGCCGAGCCGTCGACATGCCGTGGCAGAGACCGCAGTTGCAGTCGGAAGCTGGCAGAAGGATGTAGAGGTATGCGAATTGCCTCCGTGGAGGATGATCCGGATCAGGCCGAACTGATCCGGCAGATATTGAGCGAAGCCGGCTTCGAGTGCGAGTCCTTCGCCAACGGCGCGGACTTTCTGCGCGCGCTGCGCGAGCGCGCCTATGACCTGTTGCTGGTCGACTGGCAGTTGCCGGGCACCAGCGGCTATGAGCTGGTCAGCTGGGTGCGGCAGAAGTCCGGCAATATGCCGCCGATCCTGTTCGTCACCAGCCGCACCGCAGAATCCGATATCGTCGACGGCCTGACGGTGGGCGCCGACGACTACATGCTCAAGCCCATCCGCGCCGGCGAGCTGATCGCCCGCGTGCGCTCGCTGCTGCGCCGCGCCTACCCCGAGGCCGCGCAGGAAGTGGAGCTGATCCGGCGCGGCAACTACACCGTCGATACCCACGCGCGCACCATCACCATCGGCGGCGAGCCGGCGCTGCTGTCCCCGCGCGAATATGAGCTGGCCCTGTTCCTGTTCCGCAATACCGGGCGCCTGCTGGCGCGCGAGGTGATGGAGCAGGCCGTCTGGGGCCGCGCCATGGGCGCGGGCTCGCGCACGCTGGATACGCATATCTCGCGGCTGCGCCTCAAGCTGGCGCTGCGCCCCGAGAACGGCGTGCGGCTGACCTCCGTGTACTCGCACGGCTATCGCTTTGAAGAGGCTTCCGCGGCAGATGTGGAGGCGGATGAGGCCGGGGCGGATGCTTAGAACCCGTTTCACCATGAAAAAGGGGCGCGAAGGCTGCTGCCGGGCCGCAGGACTAGGCGTGGCCGACGCGGCGTGGTCATTCCACGCAAGGAGGCTGCAACAACGCCATGCGGCCCGGCAGCAGCCTTCCCTTCGGGTTCAAGCCAGGCGCGGCGCATGCGTCGTTACGGGCCTTGACCTTGGAATGACCAAGGCCGGCGGCCCGCGCCTAGCCTGCGCCGCGCCTGGCTTGAACGCGTC